>NZ_KB904279.1 GCF_000379925.1 Porphyromonas levii DSM 23370
CCTAAACTATAAAACCCACCCATTTAGAAAAATCAAAATTTGTAGTACACAGTAACTCTTCAAAAAAAGACAACAACAATAATAACAGTCACTTACACTCCGACAGGGGTCAAACTTGGGCTAGGATAATGGCTATGGTATTTGGGCGTCGCAGGCAAAACCTCTCGATGTATAAGGGTGACAACACGGGTAAGGATATATCGAGAGAGGTGATGGATCTGGCTGCGCTGACGCGCGACGCCCAGAAGGAGGATGGTCTGCTCAGCAGGCTGGTGGCACCTGCTCCTGACCTAGAGGCGGAGCGCTCCGCCTTTAACCACTCGCACATGGCTGCCATCAACCACTTAGTGAGGACCAAGAGGGAGAATGATGTGCGGCTCCAGATCGATTACCTATGGGATCGGCAGAGGGGCAACAGCGGAGCCTCTACAGCGTACTTAGACTTGGGTGGGGCAATCCTTTCGGAGGAGAGCAGTGTGGTCTCCAAGCTGAGTAGACTCAATGGCGAGCTGACCTACAAGATCAATAAAGATAAGATCTATATCAATAACCGCTTGAGCGGTAGCATGGCGATAGATAAGAGCAAGGGTACCTCTACCCTCGATGCCGTGCCTACCACACAGGATGTGCGGATCAGGAAGTTTTATATCACCGAGGACTTTCAGTTTGTCGCCCCACTGCGCAAGGAGAATAGCATCGAGGGGGGCTCCCAAAGTACCTATAGCTATCTGCCAGGGCAGATACTCACGGTGGGAGGATTTGTCGAAAAACTGAATATCTCGGCTTTTGAGAGCAACAATCATGTGGCATTTAACCACAAGGTAAAGGGCTTCACGCTGAGCCAAAGGGTAGGCTATAAGCTGAGGAAGCAAGAGATTGCGGTGCGCTACCCTGAGGTGGAGGTGACCGAAGGGTATCTCCAGCAAAATCTATATGTCTCCTCGGGGGTCAATATGGAGAGATGGGGGCACAAGCTCAATGCTACCGTGAAGGTAGACCTCATGCATCGAAGATACGAAGCGCAGCAAGGGTGGCACCTATCATTGCAACCCAGTGTGAGATGGCAATACGATTGGAGTGGACTCATCACGAGCCAGTTCAGCTATAGCTATGCGGAGCGCCCGCAAGCACTGATGACGCTCTATCGCACGCCTATTTTCACTTCTTACAGGGTTGCTGCCGCTCACTCCGGAGCCTTGGAAAATAGAGGGTCCCATATGATCAGTATGTCTTGGAAGTACCAAAATCCTATCGCAGGTCGCTTCTACACCCTTATAGGCAACTGGACCCGAAGGACTAACGAGGTACTCTATAAGAGTGCCCTTGATGGAGTAGTCTATAGGCGAACCCCTACAGATATAAGGTACAATACCGATAGCTACTGGGTGCGCGGAGAGATTGCCCGATCCTTTTACTGGGCACATACGCTGGTTGCGCTCAAGGGGATGCAAGTGTGGTCGGACTACTATTTACTGCAGCAAGGAGTCTTGACCCCTTGGCAAGCCCGAAATACCAATGTCATCCTCTCGATTTCTATGCAACCTGCCAAGATATTTTCTTATGAACTGAGTAGTCAGATGCAGATCAATAAGCAAATCAATAGGGAAAATCCACTGCTGTCGCATCCGCAATTCGCCTCTTTTGAGCACTCGGTAGACCTCTATCTCTTCCCTGCAGAACGACTGGAAATGGGACTCAAGGGGGAGCTGTATCACCACTCCGACAAAAACCTGCCGAGCAATTTCTTTGCCGATATATATATCTCCTACAAGATGAAACGATGGGAGCTTCGCCTGAAGTGTAGCAACCTATTGGACAACAACCTCTACGAGCATAGGGTGCGCACCTCCACTGCTGATATTTACTCCAGCTATCGATTGCGCCCTCGAGAGCTATTCCTTACCGCCTCTTTTCAGCTCTGACCCTCTACCCATCTACCCCTATCCATTAAAAGACTTTAGTCTAGGGCGTAAACACACGTGACATATATAGAAATCTCAGGTGTCGCCCTTTATATTCCCGACCCAAGGTTGAGGGTATAGCTGCTTTTTGGAAATAAAACGATTGTTTTCTTGGAGGTTATGGAAATTTATCGTACCTTTGCCAACCGAAATGGTGTGTTATATCCTCTCGGAGGGTTATCGCCGTGGAAGTGAGAGATTTGTTTAATAAGATAGGATAAGATGCCAACGATTCAACAACTGGTCCGCAAGGGTCGTATGACAATTGAGGAGAAGGGCAAGAGCCCTGCTTTGGATAGCTGCCCACAGCGCCGTGGTGTGTGTGTGCGTGTGTATACTACTACGCCTAAGAAGCCTAATTCGGCTATGCGTAAGGTGGCTCGTGTGCGTCTCACTAATGGTAAGGAGGTTAACTCCTATATCCCAGGTGAGGGTCACAATCTTCAAGAGCATTCAATCGTGCTAGTACGTGGTGGTCGTGTGAAGGACCTCCCAGGTGTGCGTTATCACATTGTGCGTGGTACGCTCGATACAGCAGGTGTAAATGGTCGTACTCAGCGCCGTAGTAAGTACGGAGTAAAGCGTCCTAAGCCAGGTGCAGCACCAGCCGCTCCAGCTAAGGGTAAGAAGAAGTAAGAAGCCAATCTAGAAGGAGGCTTGCCTCGGGGAAGGGGCGTTGGGCCGAATGATGCACGGAGGTGCTCGGTCTGAATGAGGTGGATTCAATTTTAGACTTAATGAAATGGTGGCGGAGTGTGCTTCGTAATGCGCTCCTGTTTCAAGCCAAGGCTACCTAAGTGTAGCAAGGTGCCACTATAGTATCTGGAACTCGCGCTGCATGTGTGCAGGGTGTCGCCAATGCTAATATTTTATATATGTGTAGCACGCTAGTATGGCGTGGCGGAGTGGGTCGGTAGGCTAGCTAGGTGAAGGAGAAGATAAGTGTAAGTGAGAGGGCTCACATGTGACCTGCCTTCGGGGTAGGGGTTCTGTACTGTGGGTTGTCTATTTGTAAGGCTCTAGGAGTGTGTGCTCTGGGAGTTAATCACAAACAGTTTTGATTTGGTCTTGGTGTCGAGACGGTCTTATTTTAAGAGACACGCAGAGGAATGGCTGCGTAGGGAAGGGCTGGAGCGATGCAAGACAAGATACTTTTTTTGTAGTACAATATGAGAAAAGCAAAGCCAAGGAAGAGGCAAGTATTGCCTGATCCAGTGTATAATGATGTGGCAGTTACGAAGTTCGTAAACCACATGATGTATGATGGTAAGAAGAACCTCTCTTTTGAGATCTTCTACAAGGCACTGGAAATCGTAAAGAATAAGCTGGCGAACGAGGAGAAGAGCCCACTAGAGATCTGGAAGGCTGCCCTCGAGAACATCACCCCACAAGTGGAGGTGAAGACTCGCCGTATCGGTGGTGCAAACTTCCAGGTGCCTACCGAGATCCGCGCAGAGCGTAAGGAGTCTATCTCTATGAAGAATATGATTCTCTTTGCTCGTAAGCGTGGCGGTAAGACAATGGCTGATAAGCTATCGGCTGAGATTATGGATGCTTACAACCAACAGGGTGGTGCATTCAAGCGTAAGGAAGATATGCACCGTATGGCAGAGGCTAACCGTGCCTTTGCACACTTCAGATTCTAAGTTAGGTTAAGAGAGAAAGGATAAAGGAAAGATGGCTAACACAACACATTTGGAGAGGACACGTAATATCGGTATCATGGCGCACATCGATGCCGGTAAGACCACTACCTCTGAGCGTATTCTATTCTATACTGGTCTTACCCACAAGATTGGTGAGGTGCATGATGGTGCAGCTACCATGGACTGGATGGAGCAGGAGCAGGAGCGTGGTATTACTATCACGAGTGCTGCGACTACTACTTTCTGGGAGTATAAGGGTGATAAGTATAAGATTAACCTAATCGACACTCCCGGTCACGTGGACTTTACTGTGGAGGTGGAGCGTTCGCTTCGCGTCCTCGATGGTACTGTAGCTGCGTTCTGTGCAGTTAGTGGTGTACAACCACAGAGTGAGACTGTATGGCGTCAGGCAGATAAGTACAAGGTGCCAAGAATCGCATACGTCAATAAGATGGACCGTAGCGGTGCTAACTTCTATGAGGTAGTACGCCAGCTTAGGGAGATGCTTGGTGCTAATGCAGTGCCAATTCAGGTACCAATCGGTGCTGAGGAGACTTTCAAAGGTGTGGTAGACCTTATCACTATGAAGGCACTTCTCTGGCATGATGAGGAGATGGGTGCTCGCTACGATGTAGAGGAGATTCCTGCTGATGTTAAGGCTGATGCTGAGGAGTGGCGCGATAAGTTGCTCGAGAGTCTTGCTGAGATCGATGAGCACCTCATGGAGAAGTACTTCGATGATCCTAGTACAATCACTGAGGATGAGGTGCGTGCTGCTATCCGCAAGGGTACAATCAATATGGAGATGAACCCTGTGATTTGTGGTACTTCATTCAAGAATAAGGGCGTACAGCCACTACTCGATGATGTATGTGCTTTCCTTCCTAGTCCTATTGATAATCCTACAGTAGAGGGTGTTGATCCTAGAGACCCTGAGACTGTGCTTACGCGTAATGTGGATGAGGATGAGCACCTTTGTGCACTCGCATTTAAGATTGCTACCGACCCTTATGTAGGTCGTCTATGCTTCTTCCGTGTGTATTCTGGTCACCTTGATGCAGGTAGCTACGTATACAACAGCCGTAGCGAGAAGAAGGAGCGTATCAGCCGCCTCTTCCAGATGCACTCTAACAAGCAAAATCCTATGGAGCGTATCAATGTAGGTGATATTGGCGCAGGAGTAGGTTTCAAGGATATCCGTACTGGTGATACTCTATGTGATGAGGCAGCTCCAATTACTCTCGAGAGTATGGACTTCCCAGATCCTGTGATCGGTATCGCAGTAGAGCCAAAGACTCAGAAGGATATGGATAAGCTTAGTATCGGTCTTTCCAAGCTAGCTGAGGAGGATCCAACCTTTACTGTGAAGACTAATGAGGAGACTGGTCAGACCGTTATCAGCGGTATGGGTGAGCTTCACCTTGAGATTATTATCGACCGTCTAAAACGAGAGTTTAAGGTTGAGTGTAACCAGGGTCGTCCACAGGTTAGCTATAAGGAGGCTATCACTGAGGCAGTAGAGCTTCGTGAGGTTTACAAGCGTCAGACTGGTGGTCGTGGTAAGTTCGCTGACATCATCGTTCGCCTTGAGCCTAAGGACAAGGAGTTTGAGGGTGACCTACAGTTTATCGATGAGGTTAAGGGAGGTAATATTCCACGTGAGTACATCCCAAGTGTTCAGAAGGGTTTTGAGCGTGCACTTAAGAATGGAGTTTTGGCTGGCTATCCAATGGACGGCTTGAAGGTTACTCTTCTCGATGGTTCGTTCCACCCAGTGGACTCTGACCAGCTTTCATTCGAGGTCTGCGCTATCCAGGCATTCAAGGAAGGTTGCGCTAAGGCACGTCCAGTACTTCTCGAGCCTATCATGGCAGTAGAGGTAGTGACTCCAGAGGAGAGCATGGGTGATGTTATCGGTGACCTTAATAAGCGTCGTGGTCAGGTAGAGGGTATGGAGACACACCGTAGTGGTGCTCGTATCGTGAAGGCTAAGACACCTCTTTCAGAGATGTTTGGTTATGTAACTGCGCTCCGTACGATCACTAGTGGTAGAGCTACCAGCTCAATGGTATTTAGCCACTTCGAGGAGATGAGTACTTCTAACGCTAAGGCGGTACTAGAGGAGGTAGATGGTCGCGTAGATCTCCTAAAGTAATAAGACAACAAAAGATTGTATTTAAGATATGAATCAAGTCATTAGAATCAAGATTAAGTCTTACGACCACGCTTTGGTTGATAAGTCGGCTGAGAAGATCGTGAAGGCAGTAGAGCCTACCGGTGTGACAGTTCGTGGACCTATTCCACTACCTACACACAAGCGTATCTTTACTGTAAACCGCTCTACCTTCGTTAATAAGAAGAGCCGTGAGCAGTTCCAGCTATCTACTTACAAGCGTTTGATCGACATTATCAATGCAGGTACATCTACAGTAGACGCTCTAGCTCGTCTAGAGCTTCCTAGCGGTGTAGAGATTGAGATCAAGACTGATATCTGATAGGTAGTTTAATAGAGAGAGTTATATATAGTAAACCATTAAGTTGAGACTGAAATGCCAGGATTAATAGGAAAGAAAGTCGGAATGACGTCCGTATTCAGTGCCGAGGGGAAGAACATCCCATGCACTGTTATCGAAGTAGGTCCTTGTGTGGTTACTCAGGTAAAAACTAGTGAGGTAGATGGCTATGCAGCTATCCAGTTGGGCTTCGAAGATAAGAAGGAGAAGCACACAACTAAGGCTGAAATGGGTCACTTCACTAAGGCAGGAGTAACACCAAAGAGACACTTGGCCGAGTTCACTGATTTTGACAAGGATTACAAGCTTGGTGATGTGATCAATGCGGAGATCTTCAATAACGTTACTTACGTAGACGTTATCGGTACCTCTAAGGGTAAGGGTTTCCAAGGCGTAGTGAAGCGTCACGGTTTCGGTGGTGTAGGTCAGACTACCCACGGTCAGAAGAATAGGCTACGCGCACCAGGTTCTATTGGTGCTTGTTCTACCCCAGCAAAGGTTGTTAAGGGTATGAAGATGGCAGGTCAGGACGGTAACCGTAGAGTTACTGTGGAGAACCTGCGAATTGTGAAAGTGCTCCCAGAGCAGAATGCCCTAGTCGTAAAGGGTAGTGTGCCAGGAGCTAAAGGTGCCATCTTATTAGTTAATATTTAAGCCACATGGAATTAAATGTATTGAACATCAACGGTCAGGAGACCGGACGTAAGGTTACTCTTGATGCTTCTGTATTCGGAGTAGAGCCTAATGATCATGTCATTTACCTAGACGTGAAGCGCTATTTGGCTAATAAGAGGCAGGGTACTCACAAGACCAAAGAGCGTGCAGAGGTTGCCTATAGTACCCGTAAGCTATTCCGTCAGAAGGGTACTGGTGGCGCTCGCCGTGGTAGTATCAAGAGCCCTCTTCTAAGAGGTGGTGGTACTGTCTTCGGACCTCGTCCACGTGACTATGAGCAGAAGATAAATAAGAAGGTAAAGCGCCTAGCACGTGTTTCTGCTTTGAGCTTGAAGGCTCAGGAGAATGCAATTGTAGTTGTTGAGGACTTCAACTTCGAGGCTCCAAAGACTAAACAATTTGCTGGTGTGCTTAAGGCTCTTCAGCTAAATGATGTAAAGAGCTTGATGCTCCTAGGTGGTCTGAATGAGACCCTCCTCAAGAGCTCTCGCAACATCCCAACCATCAGCATCATGCAGGCAGAGGATGTAAGTACTTACAACATCATGAACGCTAAGCAGCTTGTGCTCACAGAGAGCGCACTCACAATGCTTACCGATCTATTGGGTAAGGAGTAACGAGACACTTTAGATAATTAGAAGAGTATGAGAGGTATTTTAATACAACCAATTATTACTGAAAAGCAGAATGACATCACTGAGGCGATGTCTAACCGCTATGGCTTCAAGGTGGTTCGTAACGCTAACAAGTCCCAGATCAAGGAGGCTGTAGAGAAGATGTACGATGTAAACGTGGTAAGCGTGAATACTGCTAACTACGATGGCAAACGTAAGAGCCGCTTCACTAAGGGTGGTCTTATCCAAGGTCGTACACCTGCTTTTAAGAAGGCAATCGTAACACTTAAGGAAGGACAGGTGATAGACTTCTTTAGTAACATTTGATAGAAAATGGGAATACGTAAATTAAAGCCCACTACGCCTGGGCAAAGACATAAGATTATCGGTGCATTTGATAAGATCACTAAGAGTACACCGGAGAAGTCTCTAACTGTATCGAAGAAAAGTACTGGTGGGCGTAACAACACCGGTAAGATGACGGTACGTAATATCGGAGGTGGTCACAAGAAATTGTACCGCATTATCGATTTTAAGAGAAGGAAAGATGGTATTCCTGCTACAGTAAAGGCTATTGAGTATGATCCAAACAGATCTTCTCGTATTGCACTGCTTTACTATGCTGATGGTGAAAAGGCATATATTGTAGCTCCTGATGGCCTTGAGGTAGGTGCTACCGTGATGAGTGGTGAGACTGCTGCTCCTGAGATCGGTAACGCTCTTCCACTTGGTAAGATCCCTGTGGGTACTGTTATCCACAATATTGAGCTTCGCCCTGGTCAGGGTGCTAAGCTTGTGAGAAGTGCAGGCTCTTTTGCTCAGCTTACTTCTCGTGAGGGTACTTACGTAGTAATCAAGATGCCTAGCGGTGAGGTTCGCCGTATCCTAGCAGCTTGTAAGGCTACTATCGGTAGCGTAGGTAATTCAGACCACGCACTAGAGCGTAGCGGTAAGGCTGGTAGAAGCCGCTGGTTGGGTCGTCGTCCACGTGTACGTGGTGTAGTAATGAACCCAGTTGATCACCCAATGGGTGGTGGTGAAGGCCGTGCATCTGGAGGTCATCCACGCAGCCGTACAGGCCTGTATGCTAAGGGTCTTAAGACTCGTGCACCTAAGAAGCACTCCTCAAAGTATATCATTGAGGGTCGCAAGAAGAAGCGTAAGTAAGGGTGTAATAAGTATTTGAACAAACTTAATAGACTGAAATAAGATATGAGTCGTTCACTAAAGAAAGGACCTTACATCGAGCTAAAGCTTGAGAAGCGCGTACTTGAGATGAATGAGAGCGGTAAGAAGAATGTCATCAAGACATGGAGCCGCGCATCTATGATCTCTCCAGACTTCGTAGGTCACACTATAGCTGTACACAATGGGAATAAGTTTATCCCAGTATTCGTAACTGAGAACATGGTAGGTCACAAGTTGGGCGAGTTCGCTCCAACACGTACTTTCCGCGGTCACGGTGGTAATAGAAAGTAACCCCTCCACGGGACAATAATAAATTAGAAAAGTAACTAATATGGGTAAAAGGAAGAAGCTAGCCGCTGAGCAACGCAAGGAGGCTCGCAGTACTCAGTACTTTGCTAGGCTTGTCAATATCCCTTCCTCTCCACGTAAGATGCGTTTGGTAGCGGATATGGTACGTGGTATGGAGGTGAATAAGGCACTTGGCGTACTCAGGTATTCAAGCAAGCAGGCTGCAGACTCAGTTGAGAAGCTCCTTAGGAGTGCAATCTCTAACTGGGAGCAGAAGAATGCTCGTCAGGCAGAGGAAGGCGAGCTATATGTGTCTAAGATTTTCGTTGACGAGAGCATCACGCTCAAGCGTCTTCGTCCAAGGGCACAAGGACGTGGTACACGTATCCGTAAGAGGAGTAACCACCTGACAATTTTTGTTGATACACTTCCTAGCAGGGAGGAGAATTAAGCACATTCTAAGCATATAATTTGTAGATGGGACAAAAGACTAATCCAATAAGCAATCGCTTAGGAATCGTTAGGGGTTGGGACTCCAACTGGTTCGGTAAGAAAAGTGAGCTTGCCGATACCCTCCTAGAGGATCACAAGCTTCGGACATATCTAGAGGCTCGCCTCTCACGTGCAAGCGTTTCTAAGATCGTAATCGAGCGCACACTCAAGCTCGTGACTATCACTGTATGTACTGCTCGCCCTGGTCATATCATTGGTCGCGGTGGTTCAGAAGTTGATAAGCTACGTGCCGAGCTAAAGCGCTTTACCGACAAGGAAGTACAGATCAATATCTTCGAAATCCGTCGTCCTGATATCGACGCTCGAATCGTAGCAGAGAGTATCGCACGCCAGCTCGAAGGTCGTATGAACTATCGTCGTGCTGTAAAGCAGGCTGTAGGTAATGCAATGCGCTCTGGTGCTGAGGGTATCAAGGTGCAGTTGAGCGGTAGGCTCAATGGCGCTGAGATGGCTCGTAGCGAAATGTTTAAGGAGGGCCGCACGCCATTGCACACACTCCGTGCTGATATCGACTATGCACTAGAAGAGGCTCGTACCAAGGTAGGTGCTATCGGTGTAAAGGTATGGGTGTGCCTTGGTGAGGTTTATGGCAAGCGTGACCTTGCACCTGACTTCACACAGCAGAGGGACAATCGTGGTGGTCGCCGTGATGGTGGTAATCGTGGTAATCGTGGTGGACGTGGTGGTCGCGGTGGACGTGATCGTCGCAACGACCGTCGCAACAACGATCGCTAATCCTCCACTAAGTTTTAAACAGAAGAAAGGACATAAGATATGTTACAACCAAAGAAGACCAAGTTTAGAAGGCAGCAAAAGGGTCGCATGAAGGGTGATGCACACCGTGGCAATCAGCTTGCTTTTGGCTCTTTCGGCATCAAGTCGCTTCAATCTTGCTGGATTACTGGTCGCCAAATCGAGGCGGCACGTATCGCAGTAACGAGATACATGCAGCGTCAGGGTCAGGTATGGGTGCGCATCTTCCCTGATAAGCCTATCACTGCTAAGCCAGCAGAGGTACGTATGGGTAAGGGTAAGGGTAATCCAGAGGGCTTCGTAGCTCCAGTGACCCCAGGTCGTATGCTATTCGAGGTAGAAGGCGTTAGTTATGAGATTGCTAAGGAGGCACTCCGCCTAGCAGCTCAGAAGCTTCCTGTGACCACCAAGTTTGTGGTTCGCCGAGATTACGAGTTTTAATTTCTGTACCAGATAGATTTTTTAGATTATGAAGAATAATGAACTAAGAGACCTCTCGGTGCAGGAGCTGAAGGAGAGAATTGAGACTGAGACGGTGAAGTATCAGAGAATGGCGCTACAGCACAAGGTTAGCCCACTGGACAAGCCATCTACCCTGAATGATCAGCGCAAGCTGGTTGCTCGTCTCCATACGATCCTCAACGAGAAGGCAGGTATTAACGAATAAGAGTCGCTCTAAGAGATGGAAAAGAGAAGTTTAAGGAAGGTAAGACAGGGCGTCGTATCCAGCAATAAGATGGACAAGTCTGTCACAGTAGCTGTAAAGTGGAAGGAGAAGCATCCTATCTACGGTAAGTTCGTGAATAAGACTAAGAAGTTCCATGCTCATGATGAGAATAACGAGTGTAACGAAGGTGACACCGTTAGGATCATGGAGACCCGCCCACTAAGCCGTACCAAGCGCTGGAGAGTTATCCAGATCGTGGAGAGAGCGAAGTAATTTTTTAGCAGATTTGTAGAGTAATCTATTATGATACAACAAGAGTCAAGACTGTCTGTAGCTGATAACAGCGGCGCCAAGGAGGTGCTCTGCATCCGTGTACTAGGCGGTACTCGTCGCAGGTATGCTTCGATCGGTGATGTGATCGTTGTGACCGTCAAGAGTGCTATCCCAGGTAGCGATGTAAAGAAGGGCACAGTGTCTAAGGCACTTATCGTTAGGACTAGGAAAGAGATCCGTCGTGCTGATGGCTCATACATCCGTTTCGATGACAACGCATGTGTGTTGCTCAATAATGCAGGTGATATCCGTGCTACCCGTATCTTCGGTCCAGTAGCTCGTGAGATCCGTGCCGTGAATATGAAGGTTGTCTCACTTGCACCTGAGGTGCTCTAATTTATAAGGAAAGGACATACGAATTATGGCAAAGTTTCATATAAAGAAGGGCGATACCGTATTTGTAAATGCGGGTAATGACAAGGGCAAGACTGGTCGCGTACTCTTCGTGGATACCAAGAAGAACCGTGCACTAGTAGAAGGCCTCAATATGATCACTAAGCGTACCAAGCCAAGCGCACAGCACCCACAGGGTGGTATGGTACACACCGAGGGATCTATCCATATCTCCAACCTCAACCCTGTAGATCCCAAGACTGGGGCTCCTACAAGGGTAGGTCGTCGCCGCAATGAGGAGGGCAAGCTAGAGCGCTACTCCAAGAAGTCAGGCGAGCTACTGAAGTAATTAATGCGAAATAGCTGATTTGAGATGGCTACAGATAATTTGAAGAAAGACTATAGCGAGCGCATTGTGCCCCTGCTGATGAAGCAGTTTGGCTACAGCAGCATAATGCAGGTGCCTGCCCTTACCAAGATTGTGATCAATCAGGGTCTTGGTGCAGCTACCGCTGATAAGAAGCTGATCGAGATTGCACAGGGTGAGCTCGCACTTATTACTGGTCAGAAGCCAGTAGTTACTTACTCCAAGAAGGATATCTCCAATTTCAAGCTCCGTAAGGGTAACCCTATCGGTGTGATGGTGACCCTCAGGAGAGAGAAGATGTATGAGTTCCTTGAGAGGCTAATCCGTATCGCCCTACCACGTATTCGTGACTTCAAGGGTGTAGAGAGTCGCCTTGATGGCCGTGGTAATTATACCCTTGGCATCACCGAGCAGATCATCTTCCCAGAGATCAATCTTGATAGCGTCAGCAAGATCATGGGTATGAACATCACTTTTGTGACTACTGCCCAGACCGACGAAGAGGGCTTCGCACTCCTAAAGGAGTTCGGTATCCCTTTCAAGAAGAACGAAAACTAAGGAAGGAAATAGCGATATGGCAAAAGAATCAATGAAAGCGCGCGAGCGCAAGAGAGCCAAGTTGGTAGCTAAGTACGCAGCAAAGCGTGAGCAGCTTAAGGCAGAGGGAGACTACGAAGGTCTTCAGAAGCTTCCTAAGAATGCCAGCCCAGTGCGTCTCCACAATCGTTGCAGTATCACTGGTCGTCCAAAGGGCTTCATCAGGCTCTTCGGTGTCTCCAGGATCCAGTTCCGCGAGATGGCATCTAAGGGTCTTATCCCTGGTGTCAAGAAGGCTAGCTGGTAATTCCCAGTTAAGAGTGACGGTTACAGGTGGGAGCTATACGGAATGGGTATAGCTCCTTACCGTAATGGCTACGCCAAGTGCCTAATTATATAGGTGCTTGGCGTAGCCATTTTGTAACACTCCCAAAGTAACTCTCCCAAAACGGGCGTATTGTGTCGGTTTATTAGTAACTCTCCCAAAACGGGCGTATTGTGTCGGTTTATTATTATAGTCATCTTTGCGGTTGGAAGTTGTTCAGTTATTAGATGACTACGATTTATGTTTAATCTAAATGAAAGCAATTGCTTTTTCCTGTTTATTAGTGGCGTTGACTTGAGGAAAGGGTTTGGAGGTTTGGAGGGGATCATTCTTAGAGATGGTCGCAATCCTTTAGAGGGGGATGTGTTTGTGTTTATCAATAGGTCGAGGACTACGATGAAATTGCTCCACTGGGAACGGGGCGGGTATGTGATTTAC
>NZ_KB904280.1 GCF_000379925.1 Porphyromonas levii DSM 23370
TATACTTTCCTAACTGCTTGTTAATCAGTCCCGACATGCCTATTTTCTCCCAATATGAGATGAAAAATTGAGCTCCCCCGATTGCAGTCTTGCGATTTGTGCTAATAAATTGTACCTTTGCCATAACAAGTCCTCTATAATTTTTTGTAATATCTATACGAACATAAAGATACAAAAAAATCTGGACATAAGCCCTGTATTCTCCTTGAATACAGGGCTTTAATTATCAATAGCGCCACCTACTAATAATCAGGGGCTAACGCATACTTTGCGGAATCTAGGTTGGATAAGACCGCTAATGGCATTTTGTGGTTGCCATACTCGTGATGCGAGGTGGTACTATTTCTCTTTTTCTCTAACCTATTTTATCCTCTAGTATTTTTATTTCATGGATAGCATGAAAATAAAGAGGGTGTATCAAAACATCAGTTTTGACACACCCTCTTTGGCGTTGTCATCTCCCCAGTCCAGCGTAGCTATACTTGGGAGTGTCGTATGCGCTTACTTCATAAGCGCAGTAAACATCCAAGCCTGCTTCTCATGACCAGTGAGGAAACCAGTAATGAGATCGTCAGTAGTAGTGTCGTCTAGCTCATCAGCAAGTGCGAGTAGCTCTCTCTCCTGAGCAATCAGGCTCTTGATTGTAGCGAGAACATCCTTAACGATAGCTGTAGCATCGGTAGTGACACCTACCTCCTTGAGTGTAGCAAGAGCGGTAATATCACTGAACATACGTACCGGGGTGCCATCGAGCATCAGGATACGCTCTGCCACCTCATCAATCTGTGAAAATGCCTCATTGTAGAGCTCCTCTAGCTTGGAGTGCATACCGAAGAAGTGTATGCCCTCTACATGCCAGTGGTATCCACGTAGATTGGAGTAGTATACGTGCAGATTAGCAAGGTAGTTGTTGAGTGCCTTCACCATCTTCTCTGCATTCTCTTTCTTTAGTCCTGTAATGTTTATAACCTTCATAACTTCTCTTTTTTTTGTTGTTGTTGTTGTAATTTCATTGTTACTCGACTTTTGGGATCTCTCCATGGAGTCTTGTATACAATACATTTCTCTTATCATTATTATAACATCTTTAGTATGCAAAATGTTCTGTGTTTTGATGTGTCTGGTTTATTATTGTTGTATTTGTTGCGTAAATATTAGATTTATAGTACTTTATACTTGTGAGTGCCCCCCCAAAAAAAAAAGAGGCGGCTTGCGAACTATCCATAGTGGATACAGCAAGTCGCCTCTCAAATTATAGGGAATCCTTACTTCACTTCCCAAGAAGAGAGAGAGTCGAGATAGGATTGTAGGGTGAGGTTGGGTTTCTTTTCCTGTGCTGTGATCACCTGATTGGTAACCTCCTCGTCGTAGGTCAGTCCTTCTACCCTACGGATTACACCTAAGGCTACTGGGAGCTCGGGGTTCACTACGTGCATCATACCTAGCATAGAGTGGAGTACAGGGCTCTTGGTAGAAGCATCGTGGATGAGGATATCCTCCTCTGTAATGCCATTCTCCCCTATGGTTACGCTCTTTAGCTCTAGTCCATCGAGGATAAGTCCCTTATTCCTTTCCTTGCCATAGATCATGCGCTCGCCATGGCGGAGGGTGATTGTAGCATCGGCACGTATCTCCCTATCGGTGTATTGTTTGTGTGTACCATTATTGAATATCATACAATTGACCAATCCCTCCACTATGCTTTCCCCCTTGTGGGCCGCAGCTTGTACTAGATGTCTTGGGTCATCTGCATATCGATATCTATGGTACGTGCGAAGAAGGTTCCTCGTGCACCGAAGACGAGTTCGGCAGGGATGAATGGATCCTCTACCGTACCCATAGGAGAAGACTTAGAGATAAAGCCTCGGTCACTAGTAGGGGAGTATTGTCCTTTGGTAAGTCCGTAGATCTTGTTATTGATGAGCATCATATTGATGTTCACATTGCGCCGGATCATGTGGATAAAGTGATTGCCACCAATCGCCATACTATCGCCGTCACCGGATACGAGCCACACACTGAGATTAGGGTTTGCCACCTTTACACCTGTGGCAATCGCAGCACCTCGTCCGTGGACAGTGTGCATGCCATAGGTATTCATATAATAGGGGAGGCGTGATGAACAGCCGATACCGCTCACCACCACGGTATTGTGTGGTGCAATACCTATCTCTGCCATCGCTTTGTGAATCGAATTGAGGATAGCGTAGTCGCCACAGCCAGGGCACCACTTCACGATTGCCCCATTCTTGAAGTCCTTCTGCGTATAGGTGAGACCAGATGGTGCTGGTCCGGTTATCTTAGTCAGTTTCATGGCTTACATCCCTCCATTCTTAATGATTTCACCATCCAGTATGTGGAGTAGGTAGTTGGCTAGCTCTGCGACCTTCAGTGGTTGCCCCTCCACTTTATTGAACTTATAAAGGTCTAGCCCCTCTAGCATTCCGCCTATGTAGCTCGCAAATTGACCCGTGTTCTGCTCTACTACAACCACCTTCTTGTGGCTACGGATGACTTCCTCGGTATTGAGCGGAAGAGGATTGATGTACTTGAAGTGAGCCATGGCTATCTTCCTGCCTGCCTTGCGGATCTGCTCCACAGCGGTGAGGATATGACCATAAGTGCTACCCCAGCCTATTACGAGTACTTCGGCATCGTTATCGCCTATCTCCTCCAGAAGCGGGATATCCTGAGCTATCTTGGCCATCTTCTCCTTGCGGTAACCTACCATACGGGAGTGGTTGCGGGGTTCGGTACTGATGGCGCCAGTCTGACTATCCTTCTCCAGACCGCCTACACGGTGGGGATAGCCCTCTGTACCAGGAACTGCCCAGTAGCGTACGAATGTCTCGGGATCACGCATATAAGGTGTCCAAGGGGGCTCTTCGATGTAGTATTGCTCTACAAAACGAGGCTTAATCTCGGGATACTCCGAGAGCTGAGGAATCCTCCATGCCGAAGCACCATTGCCGAGATAGGCATCGGTGAGTAGTACTCCGGGAGTCATGTGCTCGAGAGCTATCTTGCATGCCTCAAAGGCAGTATCGAAGCAGTTGCCTGGAGTGGTAGCTGCCAATACGACCAATGGGCTCTCGCCATTGCGCCCATAGAGTGCCTGCATGAGGTCGGTCTGTTCGCTCTTGGTAGGCAGACCGGTAGAGGGTCCGCCTCGCATTACATCTATGAGCACCAGGGGTAGCTCTGTCATCACTGCATAGCCGAGGGCTTCGCTCTTGAGTGCTAGTCCTAGCCCTGAAGTAGATGTTACAGCCAAGGCTCCAGCTTAGGCAGCGCCAATAGCTGTAGATATACCTGCGATCTCGTCCTCTGCCTGCATGGTCTTTACACCTAGAGGCTTCAAAACTGCGAGCTCGTGGAGGATGTCTGTAGCTGGGGTGATGGGGTAACTGCCGAGGAACAGTTGCCTGCCAGATTTTTAGGAAGCGGCAACTAGTCCTAGCGCTGTCGCTTGGTTGCCACTTACCTCGGTGTAGTGCCCAGGTTGCTGTTCTGTGCCCTCAATACGGTAGGTCTTGACAGAGGCATGGGTGTTGTGCCCGTAATTATACCCATCGGTGAGTACCTTGAGGTTAGCCTCTAGGATGGAGGGCTTTTTGCTAAACTTCTTCTTCAGAAGCTCTTCTGCAGGAGCTATATCTTTATTATAAAGCCAGAGGATGAGACCGAGGGCAAACATGTTTTTGCTCCTATCTATTGCCTTCATATCCATACCCGTATCCTTGAGGCTCTCCTTGGTCATTTCGGTGATACGTACACTAAGTACCTCGTTCTGGGTTTAGCCTAGCTCGATAAAGGGGTTCTGTGTTGTGAACTCTCCCTTCTTGAGCCCCATCTCATCGAATGCTGATTCGTCTACAATGATAACTGCATTGTTCTTTATATTCTTGACATTGACCTTGAGTGCCGAAGGATTCATCGCCACTTAATACATCAGCGTAGTCACCAGGGGTATAGACGCCAGTGGTGCCTATGCGCACTTGGAAGCTCGATACCCCTGCAAGGCTCCCTTGGGGTGCACGTATCTCGGCGGGATAATTGGGGAAAGTTGAGATTTGATTGCCTAAAATGGCAGAGACATCTGAGAAGAGCGAGCCTGTAAGCTGCATGCCATCTCCTGAATCTCCCGCAAAGCGTATTACTACGTCATTGAGGACCTCCACGGTAGGTTTCTCTTTCATAGATAGAATAAATAATATTATGTAATAAGGAGACGGAACCTCGCTTTGAGGCACCGCCTTCGGGTTGTTGTCGCTAACGCTTCAAAGATACCCAATTATTATGTATCGCTACTTGTGTTTGTATATTGTTGTACATAGTAATTGGTATTTGCTCGCTGGATTTGTAAATACGGACGTGCTTATGCTTTAGGTAGTGCGATATAAAAACTCCTCTACTGACGGTTGTCCGATGCTCAGTAGAGGAGTTATTGTCTAGTCATTATTTAAGGAGCCAATCGCTGATAGCGTGTAGTACTTCGGGTGAGAAGCCAGGCTTTAGTTGGAAGTACTCTTGGGGTAACCCCGTCTTGGAGGGCAGGAAGAGGTGGTTGAGCCCTTCTACTTTTAGCACGGTAATCTCTTTGGACTCCGTGGCGAATGTTTTGATTACCGAGAGGTTGGCATCTGCCTCTACCTGCATATCCATGCTACCATTGATAGCGAGGATAGGGCAAGTGATTTGTCGGAGGTACTTCTTGGGAGTGGTACGGAGGAAACCCTTGAAATAAGGAGTGAGTGCATTGAGCATCGAGGTTAAGTAGTGGTCGGAGTAGACCATTTCCTTGGTCTGTTCTCGTTGGTCTTCCTTCACAAGTGGCAGTACCTTATCAAAGTAACTACGCATCAGTAGGGAGTCTTCTGTACGGTCTTGCTCCTTATAGGCAAGTTGGCTGAAAGTCTCTTGGGTGACCTGTCTAAACTGCTCTGTGACTGAGGGTTCTATAAGGTGCGCCATCATGACAGCGTTTTGGTATACGACGGTCTCGATACCAGTAGTGCCTGGTGCCGCAAGTAGTATGATGAAGTCGGTGACTTGTGGGGCCTCGGCAGCAATCATCTGGGCAATGAGTCCGCCCTCGCTATGACCGATGATGCCGACTCTTTCGAACTTGCTATACGATCTCAGGAACTGAGCTGCGGCTACGGCATCGGCTTGTAGGTCTGAGAGCAAAGAGGCGGAGAAGGAGCCTGTGGACTTGCCTATGCCCCTCTTGTCGTAACGCAGTACGGTGTAACCCTCCTTGGTCAGGTAGTCTGCAATATCATAGAGTGGCTTGTGGGGACCAATCTGTTCGTCTCTGTTGTTAGGTCCACTGCCAGCTATTAGGAGCAGGGCGGTAGACTTGCCACCCTCCTTAGGAGAAGTAAGAGTTCCTGAAAGCATAACGTCGCCCGATGGGATGCTTACCTCTTGGCTGTTATAAGGGAGCTCTACTTCCTCCTTCTTTACCTCTCCACGAGAGAGATCCAACCTTCGTGGCATCCCGCCTTGAGCGAATACGCCTTGGATGGTGTCGTTCTTTAGTATGCCTTGATAGCGTGCTCCGATAGCTGAGCTCTCGAAGGTGAGTTGTTTGGAGGTGGTATTGTACTCGACCTTATCTACGGTAATCCCTGTGGCACCCTGGTCAGGGCTATCGAGCGTAGCCGATAGTTGATTGCCCTCTTCGGTGATGTGTAAGACGAGGGAGAGGGAGTAGACAGAGGTAACTTGGAGCTTACCATGCCATGTGCCTGCAATCTGTGCCGAGCAAGTGAGCGAGGCGAGCAGGAGGATTAGGGTGAAGAGTTTACTTTTCATGGGTCATAGAATAGGGTATATCGTTGCTATTTATTCCTCGGTGATAATTTGGGTCACTGCTCATCTTGAAGAGTATTTTGCCGCCATGGGTTAGCTGGTCGTGAGTGAAGTAATTGTGGTGCCACTTCTTACCGTTGATAGTGAGCTCTTGTATAAATCTTGTGTCAGTGGCATTGCCTGGGGCAGCAAGCGTGAGATTATTCCCATTGGGAAGATGAACGACGACTTCTTGGAAGAGAGGCGCGCCAATCACGTACTCTAGAGTGCCTGGGCATACCGGATAGAAGCCTAGAGCGCTGAATACAAACCATGCTGAGGTCTGCCCGTTGTCTTCGTCACCGCAGTAACCATCAGGGGTAGGAGCATATAGTTTGTCCATAACCTCACGCACGTAGTATTGAGCTTTCCAAGGCTCTCCAGCGTAATTATAGAGGTAGATAGCGTGCTGTATTGGTTGGTTGCCATGCGCGTAATTACCCATGTCTACTATCTGCATCTCCCTGATTTCGTGGATCACGAAGCCGTAGTAGCTATCGTCGAACAGTGGAGGTACTGTGAAGACGCTATCGAGCATCTGTACAAAGCTTTCGCGACCACCCATGAGGTCTATCAGTCCTTGTATATCATGGAATACCGACCATGTATAGTGCCAGCTATTACCCTCGGTAAAGGCATCGCCCCATTTGAGAGGATTGAACGGGGATTGCCATGATCCGTCTTGGTTCTTGCCCCGCATCAATCGGTGGTCAGTATCGAAGAGATGCTTATAATTATGGGCACGCTCTTTGTATATGCCTATTTCGCTGTCTGGTTTGCCTAGGGCTGCTCCTAGCTGATAGATAGCCCAGTCGTCGAAAGCGTACTCCAAGGTACGTGCGGCACTCTCGTTGATACCTATATCATAGGGGACATAACCGAGCCTATTATAGGCATCGTAGCCATATCTCCCTGTAGACTTGATATCGGGGTGTACGCTATTGGCGCCGTGCGTTACCGCTTCCCAAAGCGTCTCCATATCCTTTGCACCAACGCCTTTAAGAAAAGCATCGGCGACTACTGACGCACTATTATTCCCTATCATGATATCTCGGTGTCCTGGACTAGCCCACTCGGGGAGGAATCCACTCTCTTTATAGGCATTTACCAAGCCCTCTTGCATCTTCTGAGCTTCGTCAGGGTAAAAGAGGTTGAGTAGTGGGAAAAGCGAGCGGAAGGTATCCCAAAAGCCAGTATCAGTATACATATAGCCAGGGAGTACCTTGCCATTGTATGGGCTGTAGTGGTAGATGGCACCATCGTGACCTATCTCGTAGAGACGGCGAGGGAATAAGAGCGAACGGTATAGCGTAGAGTAGAAGGTCCGGATATGGTCACGGTTACTATCCTTCACCTCAAAGCGGCTGAGAAGGGTATTCCACTCCTCCTCCCCCTCAAATATTAGCTCCTCAAAGCTCTTGCAGACTACCTCTTCGAGATTTACTAATGCTTGCTCTGGACTAATAAAGGAACTGGCAACGTGTAGGGTGACATTGCTTCCCCGATGGAATGAGACCGTGAGCGTAGTGCTATCCTGAGCGGTGAGTACAAAGGGTACTTCGCTTCTGATAACGAAGTAGTTCCGGAAGTTATCAGGCACACCGCCACTATTCTTTGTGCTGTAGCCCGTAATTATCTGGCGCTCCAAGTCCACTCGAATAGAGCTTCGGCTATCCATCGCATCGATGACCAGGTGGTTGTCCTTGTAGTCGGGGTACTGGATATTGAATATCGCGCCTCGTTTGCTAGGCGAAAGGGCTACACGGGTGTCATGGTCGGCAAGGTAGACACTGTAGTAGTAGGGCTTGGCTACTTCTGCTTTGTGTGAGAACCAACTGGCACGTTCTTCTTCACCCGATATAGGTTCCCCCGTTACGGGCATTAATGAGAACTGACCGTAGTCGTTCATCCACGGACTCGGTTGATGCGTCTGCTTGAACCCTCGTATCTTATTGGCGGAGTAGGTATATTGCCAGCCATCTCCATTCTTCCCTGTTTGAGGTGTCCAGAAGTTCATACCCCATGGACGGGCAATAATAGGGTAGGTATTGCCATTGGATACCTCGTAGGTCGACATAGTGCCCATAAGCACGTTCACCTCGTCTATTGGACGATTCTGCCCTTTGGCAAAAGGTGCGCAGGAAAGGCATAAGAGCAGGATGAGGTGGATACGCATCTTCATGGCTGTATCTTCAGTTGTGGTCGTTGCGCTTCGTAAGAGGAGAACTTCCTATTTAGGATGACGGTAGCCCACGCCTTAGCTTCTTTATTCGCCTCAATAGAGTCGCTTTTGAGCGTATACCACTCCAGAGGAGGGACGATTAGGCTCTGTCCGGGTTGGAGATTATCGGGATTCGGAATGCTATCAGCATTGGCAATGAAGACATAGACCCAGAAGAGCGCATTGCCGTAGTACTCTCGAGCCACTGCAGCAAGTGAACCGCCCTTGGGTACCATGACAGTATCAAACGGCGCCACTACTGTGGTCTGTTCGGTGAGTAGCGTATCAGCGGGAGGTGATAATGTCTCTACCGTCGCGGGGATAGGCTCCTGTCGTCTATTGAGGAGGAAGATGAGAAGTCCGGCTACCACAATCAGTACCGGAATGAGCCATAGCCTGTGCGACTTCTGTCCTTTCTTTTCTTCCTCCCTATGCGGTAGTGGCAACTGTTTGACTATTGGGATAATCTCGCTTTCGCTCTTTGGCTCAGGCTTTGTTTCGGGTACAGGCTCGTGGATAGCGTATTGCAGAGCCGACTCCTCTGTGATTCTGCTCTGCCGTACCTCCGTATCTGCCAGTTCTAAGTCTGCCCTCAGCTTAGTCTCTTTATAGATAGAAAAGGGTGTATTGAGGCTCTGCAAAAGTGTGGTATTGGGGATGAAGTTGAGGAGAAGTACGCTAGCAACCTCCTCCGTGACAAAGAGGTCTCCTAACTCAAGGAGGGTAACCCTTCTGCCTTTGAATAGTCCCTCCAGTAGCTCCTTGAGATACGAGGAAAGCGTCTCTGCAACCTCCCCTTCGTCCCACCCGTGTAGGTCGGAGAGGTTAGAGGTGAAGTCTGTAGCGAAATACCCTTTCGGCGATTCGTGATCAAGCGTTGTGTAGTGTTTGGCATTCAGGAGATACTCCGCAGGCAGATAGCTAAGCGATACATGGGGCGGTATGAGTAGCCGACCCTCCTCACCCTCTAGGATGTACTCCGAGCGAAAGAGAGGCTGGAATACACCTATTGCTGGGATGTCCAGACTCGTCCTCTCCTGCAATCGTGATAGTATCAGCGCCTGTGCTTTGTCCAGAATCTCCTCTCTTTGCCTCATACTAGTGCTCCTATTGTGTCGAAACCGTCTGCTTCGGTAATCCTCACATCATAAAACGCTCCTATCGTTAGCACCTCCTCGGTAGGTATCAGTACCTCAGGGTCTACATCGGGTGAATCATACTGCGTGCGCCCAATATAATAACCCTCTGCCCCTCGGTCGATGATGACCTTCTGTGTAGTACACACCAGTCGTTCCGCTTGTTCGAAAGCTATCTCTTGCTGGATATCCATCAGACGTTCCAAACGGTTGTGCTTTACTTGGGGGGCAATCTCATCCTCATAGTGCTTAAACCCGTAGGTGCCCTCCTCATGAGAATAGCTGAAGGCGCCCATGCGTTCGAAGCGCACCTCTTTTACGAAGTCAATCAACTCCTGATATGCTTCCTCAGTCTCGCCAGGATGCCCCACCATAAGGGTAGTACGTAGATAGATGCCTGGCACCTCCTCTCGGATACGCTGTATCAGAGCAAGCGTCTCCTCCTTCCCTACGTTGCGGCGCATAGCCTTAAGTACAGGATTGCTGATGTGCTGTAGAGCGATGTCGAGATACTTGCATACCTTAGGCTCTTCCTTAATCACCTCGAGAAGCTCGTAAGGGAAATGGTTGGGATAAGCATAATGCAGGCGTACCCATTCGATACCATCGATACGGCAGATAGCGCGAACTAGTTGCGCAATCCTATGCTCTTTATAGAGGTCGAGCCCATAATACGTAAGGTCTTGGGCAATAAGCTGTAGCTCCTTTACCCCCCGCTTGGCTAGTCCCTCCACCTCCTCTAGTATCTCTTCCATAGGTCGAGACACATGTTTGCCTGTAATCAGAGGGATAGAGCAGTAGGCACAAGTGCGATCGCAGCCCTCGGAGACCTTGACATAGGCATAGTGGCTAGGCGTAGAGAGTAGTCGGGCATCGGCTGGAGAGGTGTGGTATGCTTTACCTATCTCGGAAAGGAGACCTTTCCAATTAAACTTACCGTACCACCCATCTACCTCTGGTATCTCTGCCTTTAGCTCCTCCATATAGCGCTCACTGAGGCAGCCCATCACATATACCTTACCTACACGCCCCTCCTTCTTGCCCTCCACAAGCTGCAGGATGGTATTGATGCTCTCCTCTCTAGCGCTCTCGATAAAGCCACAAGTATTGATCACCACAATCTCTCCCTGAGGAATCTCAGCGTCATGCTCCACTTGGTAACCATTACTCGCGAATTGTCGCATCAGCTGTTCCGAATCCACTAGATTCTTGGAGCAGCCCATGGTGATTACATCTACTCTATTTTTCCTCATCTTTCACTGAATAGTGATTCTACGAACTCCTGCTTATTGAATAGTTGGAGGTCAGTCATCTGCTCTCCGAGTCCTATGTACTTAACCGGAATCTTAAACTGGTCGGAGATACCCAGTACCACTCCGCCCTTGGCAGTACCGTCGAGTTTAGTAATGGCTAGTGCCGTCACGTCTGTAGCTGCTGTAAATTCCTTGGCCTGCTCATAGGCATTCTGACCTGTGGAGCCATCCAATACCAAGAGTACCTCCTGAGGGGCATTGGGTAGAACCTTCTTCATCACATTCTTAATCTTGGTGAGCTCGTTCATCAAGCCTACCTTATTGTGGAGGCGACCGGCTGTATCAATAATCACCACATCGGCGTTGTGTGCTTTGGCACTAGAGACGGTGTCGAAAGCGACAGAAGCAGGGTCGCTACCCATGGCTTGTCTTACCACAGGTACGCCTACGCGCTCTCCCCATATAACCAGCTGATCCACCGCAGCAGCCCTGAACGTGTCCGCTGCACCTAGTACCACATTATAGCCCGAGCTTTTGAACTGGTGTGCTAGTTTGCCAATAGTCGTCGTCTTACCTACACCATTCACACCTACTACTAGGATAACATAAGGGGTCTCTTCCTTTTCTATCGTAAAGGCAGTGCCATCCTCGGTGTTATTTTCCTGTAGCATAGCAGCGACCTCCTCCTTCAAAATAGTATTGAGTTCGCCTGTCCCTACATATTTATCCCTTGCTACACGCTCCTCGATGCGCTTAATAATCTTCAGCGTTGTGGGTACCCCTACATCGCTACTTACGAGTGTCATCTCTAGTTCATCTAGGACTTCATCGTCTACTTTAGACTTCCCTGCTACACTGCGTGATAGTTTTCCGAAGAAAGACTCCTTTGTCTTCTCTAGTCCGCTATCCAGCGTCTCCTTCTTTTCCTTAGAAAATAATCCAAAAAATGCCATAATCTCCCTTTAGTTCATCCTATTTAGGTAATCCTCTACTGTGTACTCTCTGAGCACGTCGAGTGTGCCATCCATGTGCTCTAAGCAGATGGAGGGGTGCTTGATGCCATTAAACATGTTGGTCTTCACCGAAGTATAGTGCAGCATATCCTCAAATATTAGTAAGTCCCCCACTTGGGGCTCCTTCGCAAAGTACCAATCACCCATCACATCACCGCTGAGACAACTATTGCCCCCTATGCGGTACTTTTGGGTATGTGTCTCTGTCTGCTCTTGCTCAGCCCCTCGCACACGTGGCTGGTAAGGCATCTCCAGACAATCAGGCATGTGACAAGTAAACGAGGCGTCCATCATCAGGGTACGAATCCCATGGTTCTCTACAATATCCTCTACCGTAGCCACTAGGTAGCCCGTCTCCCAAGCAAAGGCACTCCCAGGTTCTAGTATTACATGGAGGTGTGGGTACTTTGCCTTGAAGCTCTTGAGGATACCTATCAGGTGCTCAATATCATATTCTTGGTGTGTCATAAGATGACCGCCACCGAGATTGACCCACTTGGCTTGCCGCAGGAGGTGATCACACTTCTCCTCTATTTTCTGTAAAGAACGCTCCAATTGGTACGAATTACTCTCGCAGTGAGTATGGAAATGTAGTCCCACAAGACCCTCGGGTAGCTGCTCTGGTATCTGCGCTACGATGGTGCCCATACGGCTGCCAGGCGCTGCGGGATTATAGAGCTCTGTCCCTATCTCGCTATACTCAGGATTGATACGAATACCGCATTCGATAGGGTAACCTTTGTAGTCCTTTACCCTAGGGTAATACTTCTCGAACTGCCCCATGCTATTGAAGACGATATGCGTGCTACACGCCATAATCTCTTCAAACTCTGTAGCCTTGTACACCGGAGCGTAGGTGTGTGTGCGGCTGCCCATCTTCTCAAATCCCATGCGCGCTTCAGCGAGCGAGCTAGCAGTAGAAGCGGTGATGTATTCTCTGAATATCGGGAAGAGCTTCCAAAGTGCATACGCCTTGAATGCCAAGATAATCTCCACGCCAGCCGTACGCGCGACATATTGGATGCGCTCAAGATTGGCACGGAGTTGCGCCTCTACTTGTACGTAAGCTGGGGTAGGGGTCAAGCTGGGGAAGAAGCCATGCGGGTCACTTCCCATTAGCTCTTTCTCTCTGAATGTATATTTGTTACTCATCTATATAATGCTATTATCTGCCCAAAGATACTAATATTATATGAGTGCGGGCTCCAAATTGATTGCCGAAAGCAATGCCGTTGAATGCGTTCATACAACAGTCTCCTATTACTAAGAACTAAATGAGAATGTTGCACGAAAAACCGTCTCAAATTATTGCGTATATCATTGATTATTAGTATCTTTATTGTGTAATTAAGGGGAGGATATAGTATTGATTTATAGCGACAATAGTTATGGGATTCAAGCAAACGAGCAACAATGCACCCTCATTTACTGAGGTGTTTACCGAATTGAGAAGTTCTAGAGCACGCAATGAGTTTCTAGAGCAAATTGACAAACTCATTGATTGGAGACCATTTCAAACGCTCATAAATAAA
>NZ_KB904281.1 GCF_000379925.1 Porphyromonas levii DSM 23370
CCCAGTGGAGCAATTTCATCGTAGTCCTCGACCTATTGATAAACACAAACACATCCCCCTCTAAAGGATTGCGACCATCTCTAAGAATGATCCCCCCCAAACCTCCAAACCCTTTCCTCAAGTCAACGCCACTAATAAATAGAAAAAAGCAATTGCTTTCATTTAGATTAAACATAAATCGTAGTCATCTAATAACTGAACAACTTCCAACCGCAAAGATGACTACAATAATAAACCGACACAATACGCCCGTTTTGGGAGAGTTACTCTAGAGCTGATATTTTATTGATTCGAATATATCAAGAAGACGTTGCACGAAGTGCCATTCTTCCCTTTGCTCGATATGATGTTTGTCTGATTAGTTTATGAAAGTAAAGTATATAGCCAGCCATTATCTTTTTTGTAACTTTGCAGGGTTATGGATAAGAAAGGAATAATAGTTGTTTCGGGCGGTGTCGATAGTATCACGCTCCTCTACGATAAGAGAGAGGAAATAGCTCTCGCCATCACCTTTAAGTATGGGTCGAACCACCAAGATAAGGAGATTCCTTGCGCAGTCTATCACTGCCAGAAACTTGGTATCCCCCATCAGGTAATAGACCTAGATTTCGTTCGCTCTATGCAGAGCTCGCTCTTACAAGGAGCTGAAGCTATCCCCACAGGGCAATACAAAGAGGATAACATGAAGAGTACCGTGGTTCCCTTCCGAAATGGCGTGATGCTAGCGATTGCGGCAGCATTTGCAGAAGACAGGGGGCTAAACAAAGTCTTTATCGCCAACCACTTTGGCGATCATGCCATCTACCCCGACTGCACTAAGGCTTTCATAGATGGCATGAATGAAGCGATGCGCCAAGGGACTTACAATCATGTAGAGGTCTCAGCACCCTACACAGGCAAGTCTAAGGCGGAGATTGTAGCCATAGGCACCGCTCTTGGTGTAGCGTACGAACACACCTGGAGCTGCTACAAGGGACAGGAACTACCCTGTGGAGTCTGTGCCACCTGCCGTGAGCGCATAGAGGCATTTGAGGAGAACGGTCTCACAGACCCAGTAAAGTACCAAGAGCTATGATAAAGAAACGAATCCGTGCGGAGCGCTACCACGACATCTGCTGCGGACATAGGGTAGTGAATCATGAGAGCAAGTGTAAGCACCTCCACGGGCATAACTACCGCTTTCACTTCGCTATAGAAGCGGAGGCAGGATTGGACGAGCTCGGCAGGGTACTAGACTTCAGTGTCATCAAAGACACCCTCTGTGAGTGGCTCGAGGAGCACTGGGATCACAAGTTCCTCATCTACGACCGAGACCCCTTTCTTCCCACACTTAAGGAGCTAAGCCCCGAGAGTCTAGTGGTGGTGCCTTTCAATCCTACGGCAGAAAATATTGCAGAGTATATGCTCTCCCAAATAGCACCTCCACTGCTGGCGCCTTACCAGTGCAGACTTACCGAAGTGCGGATAGAGGAGACCCGCAAATGCTCTGTTACAGCACAGTTGGAAGAATGAAAGAGCGCACACTCAAGCTAGTAGAACTTTTCGAGAGCCTACAAGGCGAAGGTGCCAATACGGGGCGCCTAGTGGTCTTTGTCCGACTAACGGGCTGCAACCTCAGCTGTTCGTTCTGCGACACAGCCTACAACATGATGACTCTTGAGCTCACACCATCAGAGTTATTGGCTAGAATCCAAACGGACTTCCCTCACTGCAAAAGTATCATATGGACAGGAGGCGAACCTACCCTCCAACTGACCCAAGAGATTGTGCAGCTATTCAAAGCATCCGGCTACTGGCAAGCCCTCGAGAGCAATGGCCTAAAGGCTGCACCCTTGGGACTAGACTATATTACCCTTTCACCTAAAGGCAACACACGTCCACAGGTTCTGGAGCAATACCGAGATAGGCAGGTAGGCGAAGTGCGCATCGCTATAGCTGATGGGGATGCCTTACCAGTAATAGAGGAGTTGCCCCAAGCAGAGCACTATTTCCTCTCCCCTATCTTTGATGGCGACACCATTATCCCTGCCAATGTAAGCCACTGCGAAGCCCTTATCCGTCGTGACCCTCGCTGGCGCCTCTCTCTACAGACCCACAAACTTATCGGCATCCGATAGCCTTGTACACGCGGGGCATCTACTTTACTAGATGACCGTGCACTTACAAGCGATATGGTGCACTCCCGACTATGGAATCGGGTCTCCAGCTTTTAGCATTCTTTATTATGACAAATGGAAATATCTTAGAGATAAATAGCTATATTTGCGAGCATTAGGTGGATTAGTTGAGTAAGAAACACCGAATTTGTAAGAATATAAATTATAATATAGATGGACGAGAGCAGAGTAGATGTGAGGGCACTCACGGAACTTATTGAGCGGGAGAGCGGGTTCCTCGACCTCCTAGAGAGTGGTATGAACAAGGTGATAGTAGGACAAAAGCACCTAAGGGAGAGCCTCCTCATAGGGCTCCTCGCCGATGGTCATATCCTACTCGAGGGTGTACCTGGACTAGCAAAGACCCTAGCCATTAAGACCCTTTCGGATCTTATGGATGCAAAGTTTAGCCGCATCCAGTTTACGCCCGACCTTCTTCCTGCCGATGTTATCGGTACTCAGATATACAGCCAGAAGAACGAGAGCTTTAGCGTAAAGCATGGACCGATATTTGCCAATCTCGTATTGGCAGATGAGATAAACCGCGCACCAGCCAAGGTACAGAGTGCACTACTCGAGGCTATGCAGGAGCGCCAAGTAACTATTGCAGAGCAGACCTTCAAGCTCCCAAGCCCATTCCTAGTGATGGCAACACAGAACCCAATCGACCAAGAGGGAACCTACCAGCTACCTGAGGCTCAGAGCGACCGTTTTATGCTGAAGGTCGTAGTGGGCTATCCAACCAAGGCGGAGGAGCAGCAGATTGTAGAGGCTCAGATACGTAAGCAGAAGCCTAGCGTAATGCCGGTGGTTAATACCGATCAAATACTCAAGGCGCGCGATATCGTTCACCAAGTGTATATCGACGAGAAGATACACAAGTATATCGTGGACATTGTATTTGCCACTCGCTTCCCTGCTGAAGCCGGACTACCCAACCTCCGTGGCATGATTAGCAATGGCGCTTCTCCACGTGCGTCCATCAATATAGCACTAGCAGCAAGAGCCTATGCCTTTATCAAGCACCGTGGGTTTGTAATCCCCGAGGATGTACGTGCGGTATGCCATGATGTACTCCGACACAGGATAGCCCTTAGCTACGAGGCAGAGGCAAATAACCTAATCCCCGAGGAGATTATTAGCGAGATATTGAATAAGGTACAGGTGCCATAAAGTCGGTGATGGAGACACAAGACCTCTTACAGAAGATACGCCGTATAGAGATAAAGTCGAGGAGACTCTCCCAGAATATTTTCTCGGGAGAGTATCGCTCTGCTTTCAAGGGCAGGGGAATGTCCTTTAGCGAAGTACGAGAGTATCAAATGGGGGATGATGTGCGGGATATCGACTGGAATGTGACGGCTCGATATGCCAAGCCTTTTGTGAAGGTGTACGAAGAGGAACGTGAACTTACGATGCTACTCCTTGTGGATGTATCGGAGAGTGGTCTATTTGGCACCGCCGAGCGAACGAAGCGCCAGCTAATTGCCGAAGTGGCAGGGACGCTTGCGTTCAGCACGATTACCAACAACGACAAGGTGGGGGTTATCTTCTTTTCCGACAGAGTGGAGAAGTTTATCCCACCGGGAAAAGGAAGGAAACATGTACTACATATCCTCACCGAGATTCTTCGTCTAGAACCGAAAGGCAAGGGTACCAACCTATCCCAAGTGCTTATCTATGCTAATAATGTACAGAAAAAGCAGTGCACACTCTTTATCCTCTCCGACTTCATAGACCAGAGTGCCTATGAACAGACACTCAATGTGGTGAGCAGGAAACACCAAGTTATGGCTATGCAAGTCTACGACCCCAAAGAGACAGAGCTCCCCAATGTGGGACTACTGAGGGTGCAGGATGCAGAGAGCGGAGAGGTGACGATGATAGACAGTTCATCTAAGCGCATACGCACTATGTACCGTGAGTATTGGCAAGCGCTGACACGCAAGATGAGCGAGGCGCTCACGAAGTACGACATCAACTTTGTGAGTAGCCCTACGAATGAGGACTATGTACCAGCGCTGCAAAGATTATTTAATAAGAGTAGCAGGTGAGGAGTATTAGATATCATATTATAATAGGTGTGGTGGCAATGCTGGCACTAGCTGCACCTCTTGGGCTACATGCTCAGGAGGTGAGGGTAATCCCCAAGCTAGAACGCTCCACCATACTAATAGGAGAGCAGGTGCAACTGAATGTAAGAGTTGTATACCCTAGCGACCAAGCAATGCGCCTAGTTCTGCCAGAGGACACCCTCGTGGCTGGTGTGGAGATTATAGAGAGTGTATTGGCAGACTCTGTGATTGTCAATAACCGACTCCATGAGATGATTTACAATGTAACCATTACTAGCTTCGACTCGGCCACTTATACGCTGAGGAACATCAATGCACTGGTGGGGGATTCGGTCTACACAGCTACCGACGAACTTAACTTGATAGTCAACACTGTACCGATAGACCTCAGTACTTCTCCCGAACCTATGGATATCAAGGGGCAGTGGAAGCCAAAGTTTGTATGGCAAGACCATATTCTCTACCTCTATATCCTACTTGGTATTATAGCGGCACTAGTAGCGGCGTATTATCTAAGGAAGTACTTGAGAGATCGTAAGAATACTCAAGAGGTGGGGTCTGTAGTAGTGCCTCTCAGGATCCATACCAAGAGGCGATACAGAGTATCGAAGCCCTGAAGCAGCAGGAGCTGTGGGAGCATAATCAGACTAAGGAGTATTATACCCAGATGACCGATATCCTTCGTCGCTACTTGTGGCGTGTCTATTCGATAGACACTATGGATAAGACTTCGAGTGAGATACTAGAGACCTTCCGAACCAAGATAGGTAAGGATCGTATGTATCCTGAGCTAAGCAAGATACTCCAGACTGCCGATCTAGCTAAGTTCGCTAAGTACCAGCCGGATTCGGACGATAACATCAGCCTCCTATCGGCATCTGTTGCCTTTATCGAGGAACATAAACCTGCGAAAGAAGAACCGAAGAAGGAGGGAGGTGAAGAGGTATGACGTGGGCTAATCCGATATACTTTTGGCTACTCCTCCTGATTCCGCTATTCGTTTGGCTGTATATCTCGCGGGAGAAGAGTCCTGCCACTTTCACTCTTAGCTCTATTGGTGCTTTCAAGGGACGTAAAGTATCGTGGCGTACCCGCCTTAGTTGGCTTCCCTTTGCTTTGGCAATTGTAGGTTATGCTCTAGGCATTGTAGCACTGGCACGACCACAGAGTAGCGACTCATACTCTACCCAGAGCACTGAGGGTATCAACATTGTATTGGCGCTCGATATATCCGGTAGTATGTTGGCTCGCGACTTAGAGCCCAACCGTTTCGAGGCAGCGAAGCTTGTCGCTGGTGAGTTTATCAATTCACGCCCTAATGACAATATGGGGCTTGTAGTATTTGCTGGCGAAAGCTATACCCAGTGCCCACTTACTACAGACCACGCTGTACTCCTCAATATGCTGAATACTGTGGAGATGGGATTGGTCAATGACGGTACCGCCATAGGTAGTGGACTCGCAACAGCAGTAAGTAGGCTGAAAGACATCAAAGAGGGAAGTAAGGTGGTGATACTCCTGACCGACGGCACCAATAACTCGGGAACTATTGCTCCGGTGACCGCAGCCGAGATAGCAGAGAGCTTTGGTATTAGGGTCTACACGATCGGTGTGGGGACAATGGGAGAAGCACTCTACCCTATTCAGACTATCCTTGGTATTGAGTACATGCCTATGCAGGTAGAGATAGATGAAGCGAGCCTTCAGCAAATTGCTACGACAACAGGCGGACAATATTTCCGTGCTACAGACAATAATAGTCTGAGGGCTATCTATGCCGAGATTAACCAACTAGAGAAGACCAAGCTCAAGATAGAGAGCTTCACACAAAAGGAAGAACACTTTCCTCCTTTCGTATGGGGCGCGTTGGCAGCGCTATTCGCTGCCCTACTACTTAGGAGTACACTATTTAGGAGGATGCCATAATGAGATTTTTACATCCATATATATTGTTCCTGCTCATTCCTTTGGGAATGGTGGCTATCTACCTCTTCTGGAGGATGGCTCGCCAGAGAAAGGAGCTAAAGCGCTTTGGGGACACCGAGCTGGTTCGCCTACTAATGCCCGATTTGTCGCTACGCAGAAAGCTTGCCAAGGAGATAGTACTATTGCTTGCTATTGCGATGTTGGTAATGACGCTAGCTCGTCCGCAGATGGGTTCTAAGAGTGAGAAGGTGGAGCGACAGGGGATAGAACTGATGGTTGCTATGGATATCTCCAACTCTATGCTCTCCAACGATGTGAAGCCTAGTCGCCTGGCGCGGGCAAAGGCTATCGTCTCCAAGATGATTGATAAGCTGGGGAATAATAAGATAGGACTCATCTTCTTCGCCGGAGATGCCTATGTACAGCTCCCTATTACGGGTGATATGATTTCTGCCAAGATGTTCCTCAACAATGCGGCACCCGATCTGATACAGATTCAAGGTACAGCACTAGAGGACGCTATTAATCTGGCTGTTCGTAGTTTCTCTAGCGACGACCAAGTGTCGAAGGCGATTATAGTGATTACCGATGCGGAGGATCATGAGGGGAATGTAATATCGGCAGTAGAAGACGCCCGCAAGTATGGTGTACTGGTAGATATTGTTGGCGTCGGTTCTCCTGAGGGAGGACCAATCCCTATGCCCGAGGGGGGCTATCTCCAAAGCAACGAAGGGATGGTGATTACCAAGCTCAATGAACAGCTCGGCATGGAGATTGCAACAGCATCGGGGGGTATCTACGTACGGGCTAATGACGTATCCCAGACCGTGAAGCTCTTGCAGGAGAGCATAGAGAAGCTAGATCAGTCCGAGCTAGAAATGACGATATACTCAGCCTATAACGAGGTTTATTATATCCCATTGACCTTGGCACTATTGCTACTAGCGGTATACTTTGTACTGTTGGATAGGAAGAATAGATACTTCAAGAGGATTCAGCTTTTTGAGCAAAAGAATAAGAAGTAATGAGACGGTTACTACTAATCATATTTATGTTGTCGGCTCTCTCTCTCGCGGGCTATGCACAGAAGGAGGTGAGAAGCCAAGTGCGTAAGGGCAATAAGCAATTCGCCAAGGAGAGATATAGAGAGGCAGAAATCGAATACCGTAAGGCACTCGAGCTCAATCCCAATGATCCTGAGACGAATTACAACCTCGCTAACACCCTCTATCGGACAGAGCGAGGCGAAGAAGCGGGGAAGATTTATCAGGAACTGATGAAGGAGATTAAGCTAATGCCCAAGGAACGGGCAGCCGATCTCGCTCATAATGCTGGCAACCTAGCGATGAAGGCTAAGGACTACCAGAGTGCAATCGAAATGTATAAGGAGTCGCTCCGTAGGCGTCCTACCGACGAAGAGACGCGCTACAACTTAGCACTGGCTCAGAAACTACTAGAGCAACAACAGCAGCAAGGCGGTGGCGGTGACGATAATCAGCAACAGCAAGATGACCAGCAGAAACAGCAGGACGACCAACAGCAAGATCAGCAACAGCAACAACAGCCTCAGGAGCAAAACGATCAGCAGAATAAGGAACAACAGCAGCAAACGCAAAGTCAGCGCATGAGCCAAGACAATGCTGAGAAGATACTTAATGCGTATATCCAGGACGAAAAGGATACACAGCGCAAGGTAGAGCAGATGAAGCAACAACAGCAACAGGGGAGAAAGTCGAGACCTAAGAATTGGTAATGATGAGTAGAGCACAACGATATATCCTAGCAACCCTCTTCCTCCTAGTCGGTACTCTGGCGTGGGGACAAGATAAGGTAATTTTTGAGGTAGAAGTACCCAGTCACATCATAGCGGGCAAGCCTTTCAAGGTAGAGCTAATGGTCAATGCCTCGGCAAAAGATGCCAAGCTCGCTACGCCACAAGGGCTACAGCTCTTATATGGTCCGGCAATTAGCTCAACCACTAGTATGAGGATTGTCAATGGCAAGCGTTCATCAAGCAGATCCACGATATTTACCTACACCTTCTTAGCAGAGAAGGAGGGCAACTACGTTATACCCGAGGCATCTGTAGTGGTAGATGGCTCCACCTATAGAAGCGCTTCAAGGCGTATCAAGGTCTTTGGTGCAGAAGCAGTCGCCGAGGATATGCCGACAGAGAGCGGAAGCATCTCTAGCCAGGATTTATATATAGTAGCGACTCCGAGCAAGCAGAGGGTATACGAGCAGGAGGCGATAACCATCAATTACAAGCTCTATTCGAGGCTCGAGAACCCACAGTTTACCAACATCACCTTTCCCGACTACGAAGGCTTCGTGCAGTATGTCCAAAACGATGGGAGCAACGCTCAGTTCCAAGCCGAACAAGTCAATGGGAAGCTATATTACACTGCCACCTTCCACTCTGTAGTTCTCTACCCACAGAGAGCAGGCAAACTAACTATTAAGCCTGCCGAGTTCGAGATGTTGGTAAATATGCCTATCTCCAATCCCCAAAGGAGTATCTTCGACGCCTTCTTCGATAACTTCCAACAAGTTTCCAAGCAACTACGTACCAAGCCAATTACAATAGATGTACAGGCACTCCCTAGCCCCAAGCCCGAAGGTTTCAATGGCGCTGTAGGGCAGTTTACCCTCTCCTCTGAGATCCCCACTAAAGTACTCAAGACCAATGAGAGCTTCACAATGAAGCTCCTCCTAGAGGGGTATGGCAATATCAAGCTCGCACAAATTCCTGAGCCCAAGTTGCCCGAAGGCTTTGAGACCTACGACCCCAAGGAGACTGACGATACAGAGGTGAGCGGAGGGCAAACCCGTGGCAGCAAGAGTATGGAGTATTTCGCTGTACCACGCCATGTAGGGGACTTCGTGATACCTGCAATCCCTTTTAGCTACTTTGACCCAGCTAAGGGCTCCTACCAGACCATTACAATACCCGAAGTAAAGCTCCACATAGACAAGGGGGATAATTCCGAAGCGACAACCACCACTGGAGGCGCCAATAGAGAGGATGTAAAGTACATAGATAGGGATATCCGTTACCTCAAGAGCGGCAATACCACCACGCCTCTAAACAGAGCACAGTGGCACAATGCATGGTGGTTCTACCTCCTCGTGATAGTGCTACTTATTGGTGCTATTGCAGTAGATAGAAAGCTAGAAGCAGACAATGCGGACACCGCTTCAAATCGTAGCCGAAAGGCAGGTAAAACAGCGCAGAAATACCTCAAGATAGCAAGCAAGATGAGAAGTAAGGGCGAAGCCTCGGCATACTACGAGGCACTCCTTAAGGGTCTTAGCGACTACCTGAGCGCTAAGTTCCATATCCCTCTCTCGGAGCTTTCCAAAGACAATATCCGAACAACGATGACCCGTCTCGGTGTCAGTAGTGAACTTACAGAGGAGGCAATAAACACCCTCTCCGCACTTGAGATAGCGCGCTATACGCCTAGCGAGAGCGAAGATCGCGTAGAGCTATACGACCGAGCTACAGAGGTTATTGAGGGGATACAGAAGACCAAACTAAAGAGATAAGCGACGACTATGCGACGACTACTATTATATACTCTATTAGTGCTCTTGGCAGTACCAACCTCTTTCGCCTCTACCATGGACGAAGGGATTGCTGCCTATCAGGAGACCAACTACTCCAAGGCAATCGAGCTATTTACCCAAGCACTCTCACAAGAGGGTGTTACTGCCGAGGGGTATTATAATCTCGCTTCGGCATACTATAAGAATGGAGATATGGGGCTCGCTGTGCTCAACTTCAATAGGGCCTACCGCATAGATCCTTCCGACCGAGACACTCGTTTCAATCTCCAGTTTGTCTCTTCCCAGATTACCGACAAGATGGAGGAGACCCCCAAGCTATTCATCAGCCGATGGTTCGATGCCGTATCACATTGGTTTAGTCTGACCACATGGAACCTTCTGAGTGCCCTCTTTATCCTCCTGGTAGCCATAGGTATCTTCCTATATTTCAGAGGACGAAGCACCACGGCACGTAGAGTAGGATTCTATGGTGGTATCACAGCGCTCCTACTCACCTTGCTCGTCAATATCATTGCCTATCGCTCCTACCATTTCGCCCATGAGGCAAAGGAAGCTATCCTGCTGAGCAGTATCATTACCATCAAGAGCTCGCCCGATGCCTCTGCCAAGGATATCGCAGTCGTACATGAAGGGCTCAAGGTAGAGACACTACAGAGCCTATCGGGATATACCGAGGTACGTCTCCCCGATGGCACCATAGGGTGGATTCCTATGGGCTCGTATGAACTAATCAATAACTTCGACTAAGGGACTAAGATATGGTAGAATCTCTCGTTGGCATAGAGAAGGATTTATTTCTCTTCCTCAATGGTTTACATACTACCTACTTGGATAGCGTGATGTTTATCATCTCTGATCGCTGGCCATGGATAATCTTCACGCTACTCTTCCTTACCCTCATGTCGGCAGGACAGAAGCGGAGCGAGGTGCTTCTATTTATCTTAGGTATCGGCATGGTCATCTTTCTAGCCGACGGCACCTCTTCCGGAATCATCAAAGAGATATTCCAGCGCCTCCGACCCACACACCACCCCATCACCAAGGATTTAGTACAGACCGTACTTGGGCACCGAGGCGGAGGGTATGGTTTTGTCTCAGGGCATAGTGCCAACTTCTTTGCCTTCGCCCTCTTCTCCTCCCTCGTGATTCGTCATCGCCTATACACCATAGCCGCCTTTGTCACCGCCGCTACCATCGCGTACTCACGCATATATCTCGGCATGCACTTTGTGACAGACGTCATCCCAGGACTACTCTTAGGGCTCCTTTGTGGTTGGCTAAGCTATTGGCTCTACCAGCAAGCCCGTGTCACCTTCTTGCACATAGACAAGCGAGAGAGCACAAGGAGCTACCTACGTACCCCTGAGCATAGACGATTAGTTGCCCTATTTATGGTTGTGTTTTACATCCTTATATGGGTTACAGCACCATTTTTCTTTAGGTTCTATAGCTAACAACCATTAGCATATCCATAATGTAAGAAAGCAACAAAGTTATGCAGTATCAAACCCAATTAAGTGCACTCTCCCAGTTCCCAATCGCAGAGGAGGTCCTCGAACTCCAGCCTATTGGCAATGGTCACATCAATGACACCTTTGGTGTCACCGTCCAGACCCCTCAAGGACCACAGCTTAAGTACGTTCTTCAGAGAGTCAATGACAGCATCTTCCAAGATGTAGACACCCTACAGTCCAACATCTTTGAGGTGACTGCCCATATCCGTCGCAAGCTAGAGCAGAAAGGGCAAAGCGATATCGACCGCCATGTCCTCACCTTCTTCAAGACCACAGATAGTCATACCTACGTTCGCCAAGACGGTTCTGTTTGGCGACTTTGCCTTTTCATCGAGGGCAGTAAGAGCTACGACGCGGTCACACCACAGCTAGCCTACGAAGCGGGAAAGGCGTTTGGCGACTTCCATACCATGCTTTCCGACATCCCAGAAGGCAAACTCGGCGAGACCATCCCCGACTTTCACAACATGACGTTCCGCCTCCAGCAGTTACGTGATGCAGTAGCTGAGAATAAGGCTGGCAGACTTTCGGAAGTCCAAGAGCTAGTAAATCAACTCCTAAAGCGTGCCGAGCAGATGACCATCCAAGATCGCCTTTATGCCGAGGGAAAGCTCCAGAAGCGTACCAATCACTGTGATACCAAAGTCAATAACATCCTATTCGACGAGCAGACCGACAAAGTTCTATGCGTGATAGACCTCGACACCGTGATGCCTGGATTTGTGCTCTCCGATATTGGTGACTTTATCCGCACAGCCGTCAATACTGGTGCGGAGGACGACCAAGACCTCCAGAACATACAGGTCAATATGGAGATTTTCCAAGCATATACCCGTGGGTATATGGAGGAGGCGCAGAAGTTCCTTACCCCACTAGAGATATCACTCCTCCCCTATGGTGGGCGTCTACTCACTTATATGCAGACCGTCCGTTTCCTCACCGACTATCTCAATGGTGATACCTACTACAAGACCCACATGCCAAAGCATAATCTGATTCGCAGTATTGCTCAGTATGAATTTCTCCTCCGCCTTGAGGAAAAGAGGGAAGAGATGGACGCATTTATGCAGGAGTGGCTCTAATGAATCCCAAATCAGCCCCCCAACCTCCTAAGGATGGCTCCGACAAGACTCATGGTTCCCCTTTTAGGGAGCAGGGTGGGCTTAAACGACTAAGGAAGAGTTTCCGCTGCGCCTTTAGAGGCGTGCGGGAACTCTTTTTGCATACTCCGAACGCCCGTATCCACCTCATTGCCACCATCGCCGTTATAGGGGCAGGGCTCTACTTCGGAGTCTCTCGCATGGAGTGGTGCGTGCTCGTCATCTGTATTCTACTTGTGCTCTCACTCGAAGCCATCAATAGTGCACTCGAAGCTCTTGCCGACCAAGTCACTACCAACTACGCCCCTCTCATTCGCAATGCTAAAGACCTCGCTGCTGGAGCTGTCTTGATAGCGGCCATAGGATCGGCTATTATAGGGTTAGCTATCCTCATCCCCTACATCTTATGAGGTCGGCCACAGGAGATACCATCTCCATTACCCACCAGGCAATTATCGTACACTTGGCTGGGCTACGCGATGTGGTTAGTAGCGCTGCCCACAATGGCGGTAGCCGGAAAGACCTCACCCACCTCTACGTAACTCTCCCAAAACGGGCGTATTGTGTCGGTTTATTATTGTAGTCATCTTTGCGGTTGGAAGTTGTTCAGTTATTAGATGACTACGATTTATGTTTAATCTA
>NZ_KB904282.1 GCF_000379925.1 Porphyromonas levii DSM 23370
TCATTGGGCGGTAGAGAATAACTTACACTATTGTCTTGATGTCATTCTCGGTGAAGACCAATCGTTAAAGAGAAAGGACAACGAAGCGAAGAACTGGAATATAATCAACAAGATAGCTCTCTTCTTCCTCGAAAAGCAAAAAGAGAAAACAAAAATTCCAATGAAAAACCTAAGAAAGAGGAACGCAACTATGAAACCTTCTCAGATACTCGAATACAACTATCTATGATAATTCAAATGCGATTGCCCTGATGAGCACCCCCATTACCCATATCATTCTTGTTATCTTTTTCATAAGTTTACTCTTAATCCAATACCAATATTAGGTCTAAATAGATTCAAGTCCGAGCCAAAGAGCATACGTCCTTGACCCTTCATTACAAGGAGCAGGCTATCCGTGAGGAATAGCTCTACCGATGCGTGCAATGCCCCACCATATACCCACCTTGTGCGATCTATGAGTTTAGCTCCATCGGGCAAGTCTGGATTACCACCATTCACCTCCTCATAGCCACCTAATCCAGCTACTCCGAGGTAAAGAAAGATATTCTTACCTCCGTCAGAGAGTATAGGGTGCATGTAGCCTAGCTGTAACAGACCATCTAAAGCAGGTACTTTATAAGAGCGATAGTCGTATGTCTGCCCTTCACACTCCAGCGTAAAAAAGGCATAGTTGGCGGTTTTGAAGTAACGCACCAGCGATACTCCAGCCGAATAGTTCTCCGCTCTAAAGAGTTTCTCACCTCGCACTATCGGCACACCACCAAAGAGTTCCAGCCCCTTTTGATTGGGGATAAGCCTCTGAGCTTGTGACGGTATCACTACCGCCACAGTCAAAACCAGCAATAAAATCACCCTCTTCATCACCACATTAGCTTAAGGTTATCTATTCGTCTTGCCCTAATCAAGTCCTCATTCTGCAAATAAAAAGTTAGCGTACGCCCACCATTACGCTCATAAAGGGTCACCTCCAGCTGCTTATCCTCAGTGAGGGCAAACTGCTCCAAAGCAAAGACAGTTCGCTCCTTGCCATTGGGTCGCACCTGCATCACCTGATGATACGCCCTTAGAGGCTGTAACACCCGCTCCTGAATAGCCGTCTGCTTTGCTATCTTCCTATCCACCACCTTGAAGCTGACAAAGTCCACTCCAAAAGGCATATTACTCTCGTTATCGATTTGAGTATGGAAGTAGAGCAAACCATTATGGGTATAAAGCCCTTTCATCTGGAAACGCAAACCAAACCGCTTTGCTCCAATATGCTTAACCTCCCGCTTATTTTTCTGGTAAATAGTCTTCATCAGCAGTTTAACCAGCATGGGACTCTCGCTTCCTAGCTCCTTAAAGTAGATGTCTGCCCGATTGGAGGGCAGACGACCATCCACGTGGGAGAGAAAGTCTATCATCTCAATACTGAGCATCTCAGGTTCATCTGCATACTTCACATTAAAACTATAGAAAGATCCATCATCGCAGAGTACCGAGAGATTACTTTCTCTTTCAAAATCCCTCACAGCTGCTTTCACCCTCAATACATTCTCAGCACCTCCCCCCTCATCTGCTTTCCCAGCTACCAAGGCATTACTGCCCAAGTCCACATAACGGATAGGTGCAGGAAATATCAAGTGCACCGTCTTCTCAAAGCTCACTTCCAATCCATACGGCACCACCACGCGCCCAGCAGGGATAGCACGGCTCATCCCTTGATAAAGGTCTCCCGTGGAGGGCATATAGCTCTGTCCATTATCTTGTGCCATAGCACCCAAGCTCATACCAAGAGCCAATACCCCCATTAACATTACTTTCTTCATATTCATATTTTTGATTAGTTATTATTTCGATTGAACTAAGTAGAGCTGATGCCCACCCTTTAATCGCACCTTAATCTCACGAAGCTTCTTTTGTAGTAGCTGACTCGCCCCCTGCATTGCCCCTCTTGCCAGCTCTGATATGATCTGGTCTTTGGCAGAGGAAGCAAATGTGAAGGAAGTACCCATGGAGCCACCAGCCGTTGCAGCGGTCTCCGTTAGTGCCTGCACCTCCTCAATGCCAGGAATGGCGATACCCTCCTGACCATCAAGGTCAAAAGCTGAGAGTGAGACTGAGAAGATACGTCCACCCGTCTCCACCGACCGCACATGAAGCCTCATCCTATTCCCCTCAATTTTCGCTTGAGCCACAAGCGGAGCATTGCGAGAAAGCCGAATGCCTTGGAAGTGTGCATCCTCCGAGAGTCTAAGCACCACGAAGCTCCCCTCCTGTAAGGTAGTAGTCTTATCGACCACCACCTTTAGGGTGTTTCTTGGTACTACCTTATTGGGTACGGTAGCCATAGAGAAAAATCCCAGATTTCGCTCACTTGCCCCAAAGTCAGCAATAAATGCAGAGTCCGTCATTGGCTGTTCCAGCATAGAGACCACTGGCTTTTGCTCTGCCAATACCTCCATCTGAGGAAGATTAGTTGCAGGTGCATTTGTTGTTAAAGGTTCATTATTCACCGACTGCCCATCAACCGGAGGACGCCCATAGGCAAGAGTCTTATCAGCAGTCCCAGCTGACGGCATATACTTCGCAGCCATTTGGTAGCTCTTTTCCATCAGAGCCAACTGTCGCTCCTCCTCGCTTGCGATGTCCTGCTCTCGATTATTCAGCTCCTCACGAAGACTCTCTATTTCTCCTCGGAGATAATCAATTTCTTCTTCGTAGTAGTTCTCCGCCTCATTAAAGGAAGCCAGCAACTGGTTATTTCTTTCATACTGCTGAACCGACCCCGCTATATCACCACCCCAAGCCTCTGAAGTGGAAGCTGAGTCTTCCCTTTGACCCTTTAGAGGGTATGGAGATGTATCCTCCTGAACAAAATAATCTGAGAGCCGACCAATCTCCTTGCGTTGCTCTTCTACACTCTCCTCATAGCTTGACAGTTCATAGGCTTTTAGCTTATTCTCTTCAAGTTGATCTACTGAAGCTTGCGGAACCATATCATTCAGCCCTGACTGCTCCATAGCCAGCTCTCTCTCTGACGGCTTAAAAATAAACCACATTGAGAAAGTAAAGATGAGCCCCAACCCTGAGAAAATAAGCCACTTTTTGACTTGCTCTTTTTGCTTCGTTGAAAGTCCTTTATTCTTATCCATAGTTATTTATCTGCTAAATACTCCATCGATCCTATCATCAATAGTGAGTCCAATAGTATTTCCTCCACTGGAGTCTCAATTATCGTATCCCTTGCCACAACGATCGGCTGCCAGCTATTCTTGACTATAAAAGGCTGAATCAGCATATAAAGTGATAGAAGCAAGTAGATGCCGCATACACTCCACAGAATCATCCTTCTTTGCTTTTGGGAAAGTTGTTCACATCCTTTATGGATAGATACCAAAACTCTTTTCCACCCTCTATTGACCACACTACTCATCGTTTTATCGTCTGAAGGTCTCTATTCTCACGCACCACAAACTGTTCCATCAGAAAGCCCTGAGGATTATTATCTGAACGGACTGAATTTTGGAGTGTACAGCTCGTTACCAAGCTACGCTCCGTGATGTTGCTCTGCCGTACGATGTACTGCCGACCAAAGGTTACTACCTCATAGGGATAAACCTCAAAGTTGCATTGGATAGAATCCAGCACCACACGTTGATTGATGTTTCCCGAGATAATCCGATTGTAGTATCCCTTCTCTGCGAGGTCTTTGTAGTAGTTAAATGCTGATTTATCGCACAGCATAAAGGCTCGTGACATATTCTCCTCGATGGCCTCCTTGTCCGGAGCAACCGTAAAAAAGAGTTCGTGAAAGCGTCTCACATGCTCCCTTGCCTCTACTGGTCTATTGGTAGTAGCGTCCTGACTCAGTGCCAAGATAAGCGACTTCCCATTGTCCAGTACATACACCTTCTCCCGCTGTTCACGAGCAAAGGAGTACGAGCTATAAACGACATACCCACACACTCCAAGACAAAAAACCACAAAGAGTATCGCATAGAGCCGTATCTGTTTGAACGAACTCTCTATATTAGTTAATGACTTAAATTCCATATCTGTTTAGCTTGTTGTTATTTATTTCAAGCCCCCTCAGGGGGTGGAGGCTTACCTCTTCGTGAGTTTGGCTTTGATTCTTCCAGACATATTACCTATCGCAGCACCACCAGCCCCTGCCGCCTGCTTACCACCTGTATAAGCCTTTTGAGCCCCAACCTTTCCTGCTTGGTTGACATTACGGCCATAAGCACCGATACCGCCACCTGCCTCAATGATCCATCCTGCTACCGTAGGTACAGCCGTATAGCCGATGATACCGATGAGGAAAAATGCCATATAGTACCAGCTCCCCACTTCTGGGATAAATGTTGGGTCAGCCAACTGAGCAATATCCTTTTGGAGCATCAAGACTTGTATCTTGGTCAAGAGGGCTGTAAGAATACTGCTCACAGGCAACCATAAGTACACCGATATATAGCGGCTAAACCAAGCAGAGAGTGAGCCACCCAAACCATCCCAAACCGAAATACCGAAGACGATAGGTCCTAGTATCGACAGGACAATCAGTATAAAAGTGCGAAGGGTATCAATGATAAGGCTGACAGCATGGAAAAGGAACTCCAATATATCTTGGATGGCCTTCATAATCCACTGCTTTGATCGATACGCAGCACGCTCCGCATACATCCCAGCAATGGTCACTGCATCTGACGGTCCGATAATACCCATTTCTTCAATCTTTGCATCAAAGAGTTCATTGGAGACCAAGTATGCGGTCTCTGGGTCTCTCAGTAAAGCCTCCTCCTTCAGTTTATCTCTCTTCGCCCTTAGGGTCGTCACTTCCCCCTCCTGAACAGCTACCAATTGCTCTGTCCCCTTAACCACTGGCGAAAGTATAGTATTCATTGTTCCCAACACCAAGGATGGGAAGAACATTATGCAGAAGCCTAAGGCAAAGGGGCGAAGCAAAGGGAAGAGGTCTATGGGCTCTGCCCTCGCCAATGAAGCCCACACCCTGATAGCTATATAAAAGAGAGCCCCCAACCCCGAAATGCCCTTGGCAATACCCGTCATATGGCTGCAGAGCGGCATCATCTCGTCATAGGTAGCACGGAGTAGCTCGTGTAAACTTGTGAAGTCCATATCAAATAATCATCATTACCAATAACGAACATCACCCGTCCCATAGAGCGAGAGCATCTGATTCAGTTGCCCCTTCTGCTTGGCACGGATATAGCTGACCGAGATATTCTTGCGGGTATAGTAGGAGACGATGGAGCGATACTCACGCACGGTATTGTAGATCTGGTCTATCATCTGCATCCGCTCGTGGTCATTCATCGAGAAGACATTGCTCTTAGCCACATTCTTTAGCTCACGGAGACTCTCGCCACTTAGCTCCAATAGCTTGGTATAACCCGAAGCCATAGCTGCCAACTCAGTCGGTCTAAAGTTGGGGTCATTGAGCATCTTCTTGAAGGAGGTGACATAAATCTCGGAGATATCTCCTACCATGAGGATGGTCTCCTTCACTTTGTAAGCATCGCCTATTAGATTATTCACCTTCTTGAGGGCATCGTAATACTGCTTACTCTCATTATAGAGTTTCTCTACTTCCTTAAAGTTGTCCAAGGTGTTCTTGACCGTCTTACTTGCAGTCGTTATCTCCTTAATCGTATTGGCGATATTGCCAGCAAAGTTGGTTGGATCTGTAACGACCCATTGTGCTTCTGCTCTAATCCCAAGAAATGCGAGTGCACACATTAGTATCAATAACTTCTGTTTCATTGCTTCAATCATTATTTTGTTAGTTCTTCTCTCTTTTCTCTTGTGCCAGCTGACGAATAGCCACCTCAATGTCACCACCCAATTGCTCTGCTCGTTTCAATACCTCAACCTTTTCCAACTCCTCAGTTGTATAAGTGAGATACTCCTCCATGGAGACCTCTGTCGCATAGACTGCTGATTGTACACCACCAAGACCAATCCAAACCTCTTTATATAGTCGGTTTGGGTCGTTGTTCATGTTGATGGAGAGAATCTGTCCCTTCTCTTTCTCCGAGAGACCGAGCATCTCCTGAATACCATCAAACTTGGTCATGTACTTACGCTGGTCGAGGAGTATCTTGCAGTCGGAGTTATTGATAATACTCTCCTTAACAATCGGTGATTGGATGATGTCGTCCACCTCCTGAGTGACTACTATGGCTTCGCCGTAAAACTTACGTACCGTCTTATAGAGGTACTTGATGTAGTCTGCCATGCTAGCACTCGCTATCGCTTTCCAAGCCTCCTCTATGAGAATCATCTTGCGGATGCCCTTCAGTCGCCTCATCTTGTTGATGAAAGCCTCCATAATGATGATAGTCACTACGGGGAAGAGGTCTTTATTGTCCTTCACGGCATCAATCTCAAAGACAATGAATCGCTTGGAGAGCAAGTCGATGTTCTTATCCGAGTTGAGGAGGAAGTCGTACCGACCACCCTTGTAGTATTGCTTGAGCGTGGTCAAGAGGTTGTCCACATTAAAGTCCTCACGGGTCACCTTGATGTCTCTCTGCTTGAGCTCCTCTCGATAGCTGTCACGCAGGAACTCGTAGAAGCCATTGAAGCATGGGGTGTGCTCAGGCGATACCTTGATGAACTCAATGTAGGCATTGACAGCTGAACCCAGTTCGCCAGCCTCTGTCTTGGTAATCCGCTCATCGGAGCTCTTCCATAGGGTCAGCAATAAGGTGCTGATACTCTCTCGCTTCTCTACATCGAAGACATGGTCATCGGTGTAGAAGGGGTTGAAGGAGATAGGACTCTCATCAGTGTAGGTGAAGTAAACGCCATCCGCCCCCTTGGTCTTCTGGTGTATCAATGTACATAGCCCTTGATAAGAGTTACCCGTATCCACCAAGAGCACATGAGCCCCTTGCTCGTAGTACTGCCGTACCATATGATTGGTGAAGAAGGACTTCCCACTCCCCGATGGTCCAAGGATGAACTTATTGCGGTTGGTGGTAATCCCCTTCTTCATTGGGAGGTCTGAGATATCTAGGTGGATCGGCTTGCCAGACAAGCGGTCTGCCATCTTTATCCCAAATGGAGATAGGGAGTCTTTATAATTGGTCTCTGCTGTGAAGAAGCAGAGGGCAGGCTCTATGAAGGTATAGAAGCTCTCCTCGCTGGGGAAGTCGGCACTATTACCTGGCATACCTGCCCAGTAGAGGGTGGCGGTGTCAATGGTATTGTGTCGTGGCTTGCACTCCATAAGAGCGAGGGCGGAGCCGACATCATTCTTGATATGACGCAGCTCCTCGGGGTCGTCACTCCAAGCCAGCACGTTGAAATGGGCACGTATGGAGGTGAGACCTTGGGAGTGAGCCACATTGAGGTACTCTTGTATCCACTCCTCATTGATTTGGTTGCTACGGCTATAACGACCAAGGGAGTGCATATTGCGAGCCGACTTCTCAAACTTCTGTAGGTTCTCGTCACTATCCTCAATGAAGAGGTATTGGTTGTAGATGTGGTTGCAGGAGAGCAATAGTCCGACAGGAGCGGCAAAGCTCAGTCGGCAGTCACTCCTATCTGTGGAGAGCCGTTCGTATCGGCTATCGGTACTCACGGAGGTGGGGAGGTCATCGGTATCTGAGAGGGTATGGAGACAAAGGATATTCTCCCCAACCCTTACCTTATCTGCTCCTAATCGGATATCTTGTAGGGATGGGTTGCTATCACCATTCAAGGAGAAGTAGCGATCCAATAGTCCGTAGTGATGCTCGCTACCGACTATCTCTTCCTCGGTAAGCCGAGTCAGCTTTATCTGGTCGCCATCATTGATGATGCGTTCAAACTGGTCGACTGCCTCTAAGAACTTGGCGACCTCCTCCTTGTCGCTAATCTCTTTCGGCAGGATATGCCCCCTACAAAGTGTGGAGAAGTTGCTCTGCCGTTGCATCCGTTGCTTATGGGTCTTGGTGAGGAAGAGGTAGCAGCTGTGATGGAGGAAAGGACGCTCATTGAAGTGTCTTTCCGAGGCTCTGGAGAGGAAGCTCAGGTACTCCCCTTCTTGCCTATTGGTCAATTCCTGCTGATAGTTCTCCTTGATGAACCAATCCTGCTTATGCACGATGGTGTAATTGGGTAGCACCTTGATAGCTTTATGCCAAGCAGAGTGCATCGCCTCATACTCCACAGAGGTGATGGTGAAGAGCTCAGGGAGCTCCACACGATAGGCGACTGTGATGTCTGCATCCTTGGAGACGATACAGCCATGCTCTACCGCGAGGAGGGGAAACTTACTCTCCAAGGTGCTGATTTTGCTACTATTTCTCATCGGTGTAGTTGTATCGACTTGAGGTCGTGGAAAAGGTGGGCGACGGAGCGTCTATTAATCAGGTAGCGAGGGTGGCTCTTCATCGCCCTTCGCTTCATCAATCCATACTGTCCGTACTTACGGTTCATGGCAAACGTTTGCCATACCACAATGGTGGCACCCACTAAGCCTATGACCAGACAGACTACTTGGTTAACACCAAGCAAGTAGAGGACTACGACAGCGATAAATGTCCCGAGTAGCCCCCCAGCAAATAGAAAGAGGTACTGAGCCTTTAGTCCCTTAAACTCGACGCTTCGTCCCACGCCCTTATTGATTTCCCACTCAGCCATACCCCAGTTAAAGGAAGAAGCTCCTAAGGATAGTTGCAGCTACAATCAGAAAGATACAAGCCCCGAACCAAGAGGCTGCGGTCTTGCTGGTGTCGGGATCTCCGCTGGAGAACTTATTATACACCTTGACGCCACCTATCAGACCTACTACTGCTCCAATAGCGTAGATAAGCTTCGTGGCTGGGTCAAAGTAGGAGGTAACCATCTTTGTCGCTTCATTAATACCAGCCATTCCATTTCCTTGGGCATATGCTCCTATAGTAGTCCCTGCTATGAGGAGTAATGCCAGCATTAATTTCTTTCTCTTCATACTTCTAATTCTATTCGTTATCTATTTGTCAATTACGCTTTCTGTTATAGATAATAGGAGAGAGGTTTCTTTTCCTCATCTTTTGGGGTCTTAGAGGTAGAGGAATCTGGAATTTGATTAATGATAGAAGAGTTTTGTGATTCTGTTTCTTGACCCTGTTCCTCTACTTCTCTAATGACCTTAAGTATTCCTTTGTTCTCCATGTCGATGTGGATCAGATTCTTGTTATACTGCTCCAAAAGGTCTGTGCCTTGAAGCTTTATGATGGTCTCTCGGACTGATTCAACTTCTTCTTCATCTAACGTCTCTTTCTGAGTAGTCTTCTGAAGGAGAGCCAACTCCTTGACCAATACGCCACCTGAGTGAAGAGGCTCTTTCGCTATAGGCTCTTCAAAGATGAGGAGTGCTTCTCTTTCGTTTTGCTCCTCATCCACCTCCTCCATATCATCGGTGTAGTCAATCTGAAGTTCATTGTCTTCTTCGATGACCTCGTCTGAATTGCCTAATTGCTCGGGCAATTCAGGGACAAAGGTATCTATGTTTTCAACCGATTTTTCAGATGGGGAGGTAGCAGGAACTATCGGGAAATCATTGGAAGGAGATGGAGAAATGTATGGCCGACTCTTCCCTACCAATGAGAAGGGAACTTCTTCATTCTTAATGGCATTTGCAGCTTCTATTTCCTCGTTTGCTTTGTTCTTTGATAGGTTATCAAGCTCTTTCAAACGATGAATATCATGAACTTTAGAGGGATATCTCGTCATCAACTGTGTTACCAATTTAACAATCAAATAGAGTATCGCCACACTCATCCAGACAATGGACATGATAAGTAAGATGTTGAGTATCGTGGTTGTATTCATTCTGGAATCGTCTCTTTACGTCTCCGCTTAGCGGTGACTTGGTTTATCAAATCTCTATACTCACGGATATGGTCTCTTAGGATATTCTCAATGTAGGCTGTAAGGGTCGTTTTACAGCCCAAGTCTTGAAGAATTATTCTCATTAAATCCGTTGTTTCCTTATTGACCGTGAATTGTGTTCGCTTCTCAAACACATTCAATGCGAGAAACCTTTTCTGATACTCGGAAAAGTCTGCTTTTCTTTGTGTAACACTTCTCTTCAATTGAGGGGGCTTCTTTGTTTTCTCTTGAGCTATAGTTTCAACTCCGACTTCATCCTCCACTTCCTCTGATATCCCAGTAGGAATCATGGAATCCTCTATTTCTTCCTCAATGCTCAATGAAGAATTTACTGAGTCTTGTTGTTCATCTTGATATTTGAAAAACACTTCATTAGGCGGGTCAAAAAATGGGCTCTTATCAGTCGTGTGAGGACTACTACCCATCTCTCCCATTTCCTTCAATTTCCTTTCCAATAGAGCATCTCTTTCTTCTTTGATTGTTCCCATAAACTATTCTGCACTCTTGGTGACTAATCCTATTCGTTGTAATAATTCAGGCACCCACTCATCGAGACCTGTACCAATACGCAGCTTGGGTTGAGGGGGAAGGTAAGAGCATCGAAAAACCTCTTTGACACCTGCCTGACCAAGCTCTCGACTGAATTTTACTGAACTATATAGCTGAGCATCAAAGAGAGACAATCCTATTTCTTTGACGAACTTTGTATATTCATCTATGATTAAGCTCCTAGCTCTACGATCCACCTTATTCCAGACGAGAATGATATCTTGAATGCGTACACTCGAAGTGGACACGCCAATGTCTCTAATTGTCTTGGCGTAAGCGAGGGAAGAAGTCAATGATTGAACATCTGCTTCGATGGGACAGATGATAAAATCCATCTGTATGGAGAGTTCTAATAGCTCTTTGGTGCTGGAATGCCCAGGGAAGTCAAAGATGACCATGTCAGGAAGTGATGAGCCCATTCCGTTAAGGGTGCTATTTACTAACCTCAAAGCATCCTTGGGTTCTGCTGCGATAATTCGATACGATGGTCTCTGAAATCTTTCAAAGTGTGCATGAATGCTTTCGGCGATCTGGGGGTCTTCTTCAATGAGGGCACGGTCTCTATCTCTCAATTTCTTAAACGATGTCTGAGTGCCATCACAATCAACCACGATAAGGTCAATACCCTTTTCGTAGTAGAGTATTGCGGCGAGTACTTCTGCTAATGTACTCTTGCCTACCCCTCCTTTTTGAGAGGCAAAACCAAGATAAATTGGTTTGTAGTACTTGTTCTCTTTCTCCATAACTCCATGAATTCTATAAATGTTACGACTTACTTTGCATGTCTTGATTCTTGTTTATTCTGACTCGAGTTCTCGATTACTTTATTAATTAAGTGCTTAAATAGTTAATCAATAGGCTAAGTAGTTAATCACTTAGTTATTCAGCATATTAGTCAATGGGGCAATCAAGTTGGTAACAACCCCATGGGCTAATTGATGAAGTTCGTTATTGGTCAATCTATTCATCGGTTATTTAACCACTTAATTATTCCATCAAATCATTACTTGATGACTTAATTACATCACAAATTAAGCGACTAATTAAGTAGCTATTTACTACTCGGGAGCTATAGGGAAGTAGCGAGAAAACTCGTGAAAGTAGTTAATATTGAATGGATTATTTATCCCTTGTACCTTTGTCACTACAAGGATTTGATACCTATTGGAGGGAACTGGAGCCCCCGAAGAGATTGCCCGCAAGGCAGACTCTTCATACCCCTATCATCTTGATATTGGCAAGGTGTGTTTTTGTCCGACAAACTCCGTTTTGCCGACAAAAAACCTTGCCCCACAGGGGAGACCAATCACTCCAAAGTCGTGATTACAAGAAAATAGAAATATGGAAGAGAAAAATGTGCGATGGGATCGTTGGGATACACGTATCCTTGACCCAAAAGAACAGCTGAATTTGATAGATATGTTTCGCCGTTCAGGGGCTAAAACGAAGTCAGATTTCGTTAGGGCAAGGCTCTTTGGAGAGGAGTTTAAGGTCATCACAGTAGATAAATCTGCTGTGGATTATTACCGTAAACTCTCCGAATTGACCTCCCAAATTCATAAGATTGGGGTGCTCTACAATCAAGTAGTTAAGGCTATCAATAGCTATCACTCGGTCAAGACAGCTCAGATATTACTAGGGAAACTAGTAGAACTATCTAAGCAGATTATCGCTCTGCAGGAGCAGGCGGTGGCATTGACCATTGACTATAGGAAGAGAAAATGATAGCAAAGATTTCTGCTACAGCTAATCTCGGGGGAACACTCGGCTACAACTTTAAGAAGGTGGAGCAGGAGGAGGCTTCTGTGCTATTGGCAAATGGTCTCTACCAGCAGAGCGGTAAGCCCTATACAATGGAGCAGGTCCTTGAGGATATGCAGCTAGCTATCCCTGATAAGTGCAGGACGAAGAAGGTTGTTTTTCATTGCTCGCTCAACCCTCATCCGGATGAGCATCTGGATGATGAAACTTTGAAAACGATTGCCAAGGAGTATATGGAGGAGCTGGGGTATGGAGAGCAGCCCTACATCGTCTTTAAGCACTCGGACATCGCTCGAGAGCATATCCATATCGTTTCGCTTCGGGTGGATGGCGAAGGAAGAAAGGTAAACGACCAGTTTGAAAGGCGAAGAAGCAAAAGGATAACTGATGCCTTAGAATTGAAGTATGGACTGATGCCAAGTTCCAAGAAGTCTGTGAAAGAGAATAGCTCCTTATTGAGAATGTTGCACGAAAAACCGTCTCAAATTATTGCGTATATCATTGATTATTAGTACCTTTATGTGTAATTAAGGGGAGAATATAGTATTGATTTATAGCGACAATAGTTATGGGATTCAAGCAAACGAGCAACAATGCACCCTCATTTACTGAGGTGTTTACCGAATTGAGAAGTTCTAGAGCACGCAATGAGTTTCTAGAGCAAATTGACAAACTNATTGATTGGAGACCATTTCAAACGCTCATAAATAAAAAGCTAAATAAGAGAGCTGAAGCGAAAGGCGAACCTACTTATGATGG
>NZ_KB904283.1 GCF_000379925.1 Porphyromonas levii DSM 23370
CCCGACATGCCTATTTTCTCCCAATATGAGATGAAAAATTGAGCTCCCCCTATCGCAGTCTTGCGATTTGTGCTAATAAATTGTACCTTTGCCATAACAAGTCCTCTATAATTTTTTGCAACTTTTTTTGCAACGTAAAGATACAAAAAATTAGGGACATAAGCCCTGTATTCTCCTTGAATACAGGGCTTTAATTATCAATAGCGCCACCTACTAATAATCAGGGGCTAAAGCACACTTTGCGGAATCTAGGTAGGGTCTTAGAAAAAGGTTGTAGCGATAACAGACAAGTGGACTTATATTTCATAGGAATTGAGGGTTATATTATTGCAATAGTCTTTCGACTATCGCGTAAGCCTTTGGGTTCTCTTTCGTGCAACATCCTCAAAATTGGTATCTTTGCCGTGTATTTATTAGATTATTATAAGTTAGATGAAGGAGCTTTTTCGTACTCTTCGCCGTTTTATTCCACCATACAAGTGGTATGTGGTGGGCAATATATTTTTTAATGCCCTCACACCTATACTCAATCTATTGGCTTTTTCGCTGGTTATTCCGATACTCAATATCCTTTTCAAACTGGATAATACCGTATATAGCTTTATTCCATGGGATTCTATTCAGCTATGGAGTAGTGGAGGTTTGTCTCGGCTAACGGATACGGTACAAAATAACTTTTTTTACTACATTACTTATCTTATCACTCAGTATGGTGCCTCAAATGCTTTGATTGTATTGGGCGTGTACCTCGTGGTGATTACTTTCCTTAAGGTGATGAGTGCTTATATGGGATTTTACTGTATGATTCCGGTGCAGACCGGAGTGGTACGGGATATCCGTAATAGCATCAATGATAAGATTATGGAGCTCCCGATCGCCTTTTTTAGTGATGAACGAAAGGGAGATATTATTGCGAGGGTGACTGGTGATGTCAATAATATAGAGAGCTCCATCATTACCTCTCTGGAGTCTATAATTAAGAACCCTCTGATGATTATTATCTCTCTTATCGCTATGCTGGTGATAAGCACGGAGCTTACTATTTTCGTCTTCGTACTCTTACCGATTGCCGGATATATAATGGGGCAGGTGGGTAAGCATCTCAAGAAATCATCGCTATTGGCACAGGAGCAGTGGGGTATGCTGATTAGCATTATAGAAGAGACACTGGGAGGGCTTCGGATTGTCAAGGCTTTTCATGCTGAGGATATGATGCGGGAGCGCTTTGCTAGGCACAATGAAGATTTTAGGCAAACTTCCATGCGTGTATCTCACCGTCAGCAGTTGGCGCATCCTATGAGTGAGTTTCTGGGGACAGCAACGATAGCTATTGTGCTCTGGTATGGAGGTACGCTTATCTTAGGGCATGATAGTGGACTACAGGCAAGTACCTTTATCTACTATCTAGTGATCTTTTATAGCATCATCAATCCTGCCAAAGATCTCTCTAGGGCTAGCTATGCAATACAGAGAGGTTTTGCTAGTATGGAGCGCGTAGATATGATTCTTTTGGCTGAGAGCAATATCAAGGACCCTGTGGCACCCAAGGAGGTACACTTCGATAAGGCCATCACTCTGAAAGAGGTCTCCTTTAGGTATGCTGATACCTGGGTGCTGAAGGATATAAACCTCCAGATACAAAAAGGACAGACCGTAGCTATAGTAGGGGCTAGTGGTTCAGGTAAAAGTACCTTGGTGGACCTCCTGCCACGTTTCCACGATGTACAGAAAGGTGCAGTGTGTATCGATGGTGTGGATATTAGGGAGCTGAGGATGCTAGACTTGCGTAGACTGATGGGGAATGTCAATCAGGAGGCTATCTTATTTAACGACACAGTGCACAATAATATTGCCTTTGGTAATACTGCAGCTTCGCGAGAGTCTGTGGTAGCAGCGGCGAAGGTAGCTAATGCGGATGAATTTATTCAAGAATTGTCACAGGGATACGATACCAATATTGGTGATCGTGGAGGCAAACTGAGTGGCGGACAGCGCCAACGACTGAGTATAGCACGAGCTATCCTCAAGGATCCGGAGATCCTGATTCTAGATGAAGCAACTTCGGCTCTGGATACTGCGTCGGAGCGATTGGTTCAGGAGGCTTTGGAACGTCTGATGCAGGGGCGAACGACCATAGTGATTGCCCACCGACTCTCCACAATAACGGGTGCCGATAAGATCGTAGTGCTCGACCAGGGTGAGATTGTGGAGGAGGGCACTCATAGCGAGCTATTGGCACTCAATGGTAAGTACGCAAGATTAGTTGCCCTACAATCCTTCAAGTAATACTATCATTCATGCATACCCCTATACTACTTTTGAATCTTAGATAAATAGAAACTTTTGGTTAAGTTAGTCTTTTTTTTGTATCTTTGCCGCCGGTTAAGTTTTTCATCAAATAAAGTATTTTGCACAACAAATGAGTTGGGTTTTCAACGAGCAGCCTAATATTGCTTGTCTTGATTCGAAACTTATTTCTGGTTCTTTTTATGCGTGTGGCTACCTTGATAACTGGGTAGGTTACAGACTAACATGTTAATCGTTTAATTTTAGATATTTTATCACATGAAGCTACATTTAAGAGCATTTATTGCTGTTGCTGTTCTTCTGTTCGGGACTACTATGTCTTTCGCACAACAGGATAATCAAGAAGTTATTATCCCTGCTTGGGGAGTGGAGTTGGGTTATCGAAATGGCATTGTGTATGAACACCCAATTAGTAAGCATTTTACCATGCGTTATAGCACTGGTATTCTTGCTTATCACCGGTTGCAACCCTATGAGCAAAGCAATCGTAAAGTAGCATTTGTTACCGAGTATGGTGGTCTTATGCCCTTTATTAACGCTGGAGCAAGATGGTACCCAAAAGTAATGCCAAATAATAGTGGTTTTTACCTAGGGCTAGATGCACAGTACAACCATCATCAGTGGAAGTTTGCACTTAACCGTTCAAAAGATGTTTATAAGTTGGAAAATGAAGCTCTATTGATATTCAATGTAGGCTATATGTACAACATTTTCGATCGCTTAAATATTAAAGCAGCTTTGCTTCCTACAGTAGGTTTTGCGCTTGCTGATAAAGCACAGACTACTTATGGAGTGATAGACTTAAGATGGGATTTAGGTCTCGTCTACAATTTCTAAGGCTTACGATTCTATAATTGAACTAGTGGCTACACTGACCTATGAGGTTGGTGTAGCCACTACTCATTATGCTTAATATATCTGGTGGAAACTTCTTAATCTTCTTTGAAGAGATAGAGATAGTCTCCGTAGCCTTCTTCTTTCATCTTCCCAAGAGGAATAAAGCGTAGTGAGGCACTATTGATGCAATAACGTAGTCCGCCCAATTCTTTAGGTCCATCCTTAAAGACGTGACCAAGGTGACTATTGGCTGAGGTGCTTCTTACTTCGGTACGCTCATAGCCTAGCTTGTGATCTTCGAGTTCTCGAATGGTCTGTGTGCCGATAGGCTTGGAGAAGGATGGCCATCCACAGCCAGCATCGAACTTATCGCGTGAACTGAAAAGTGGCTCCCCAGAAACAATATCGACATAGATGCCCTCTTCGAAGTTTTGGTCGTACTCATTGGCATGAGGTCGCTCAGTAGCTTCGTTTTGGGTGACTTGAAACTGGATAGGTGTAAGTCGCTTGCGGAGGTTCGTAGCATTGTCAGATAGCTTTGCTCGCTCTCTTGCCCTTATCTTTGCATCCGACTCGATGCTCTTAGGATCTACCTTAGCCCTCTTTGCCATTCCAAACATCTCGACAGGTATATGGCAATACCCTCCAGGGGTATTATCGAGATAGTCTTGGTGCATCTGCTCCGCAGGGTAGAAGTTCTTGAGCGGTTTCGCTTCTACCATTACGACCTTGGTATATTTACTCTGGATGCGTGCCAAGGCGTTCATTACGATAGGGCGATCAGCTGGATCGGTGTAATAAATGCCTGTACGGTACTGTGTGCCAATGTCATTGCCTTGCTGATTGACTGAGGTAGGGTTGATAATCAAAGCATATTGATCCAGAAGGAAACTAAGCGATGTCTTTTCTGAGTCGTATACTACCTTTACCGTCTCTACTGCATTGGTCTTGCCTGTGCAAACCTCCTGATAAGAGGGATTCTCTTTGATGCTATTGGCATAACCTACTTCTGTCTCTACCACTCCAGGGAGCAATTTCATGTAATGCTCCACGCCCCAAAAGCAGCCACCTGCTAGATAAATTATAAGAAAAGTCTCTTTCATACCTTTATACGTGTACTATTATAGCAGCAAAGCTAATAAAATATTCGGCATATATGGGTTTTATGTACCTTTACAACGTAATTTATGATTAGTTATAGCTATGGATGCAGGAATTATTGTAGCAGTTGCGCTGGGAATAGGTCTGAGTGCCAGTACTGGTTTTAGAGTCTTTGTCCCGATGTTGGTAGCAAGTGTTGCTGCTTACTTCGGTGTATTACCGCTTAATGAAAGCTTTGAGTGGCTGGGCAGTACGCCAGCATTGGTCACCTTTGCAGTAGCGGCAGCTGTAGAGATTATGGCTTATTATGTGCCATTTATCGATAATGCTTTGGATATTATTGCTACGCCAATGGCCGTGATTGGTGGGACATTACTGATGACCTCGGTATTGCCTATAGATGAGAGCTTGACCAGATGGGTGACAGGCTTCATAGTGGGAGGTGGTGTATCGGCTGTGGTGCAGAGTGGAAGTGTGTTCTCTCGTCTGCTCTCTTCGCAAGCCACTGCGGGTACGGGCAATTCGGTAGTCTCGACTGGGGAAAATGTAGGAGCGGTGGGGCTATCTATTGGCGCTCTATTTTTGCCGATCTTAGTTGCTCTTATTGCTATTGTCCTTGTGATAGCTGTTGTTGTCTCAATCGTGAAAAGGTGGCAACGTAAGCATAGGACAATTGCCTGAATAAAAAGCCCCGACACTCTTCACAGGCCGAGGCTTCCTTCAGAATCACAAAAAACAATAAACTATTGAATCACAAGCATTATATTGACTTATAGCTCTACAGCTATGTATCTTATCCGTCCGTTGGGGAGTATGCCTTTGATGAAGAGTACTTTGTCGGCAGACTTAGCGATAATCTGTTGAGTGATACTCTCGATGTCTTTCTCACTTCGTACAGGGCTATTATTGATTTCTAAGATGACAAAGCCTTTGGTAATACCTGCCTCTGCCATTTTGCCGTTGTTATCTACGCCTGTAACCTTTACGCCATAGCGGATGCCTAGCTGGTTGGCAGTCTCTTTATCGACCGCTTTGAAGGTGGCACCTAGAGATGAGAAGCTAGACTGCTCTACTATTTCGGTAGTCCCTTCGCTATTCTTTAGCACAACTTTGTATTGCTTGGTGCTACCCTTTCGGTTGACCGTAATCTCTACCGTATCACCAGGGCTGTACTTGCTGACCTGCTCCTGAAGACCTGCCATATTGCGGATGGAGGTGCCATTGATAGCTGTAATGACGTCTCCGACTTCGATTCCGGCCTTTCGGGCAGAGCTACCATTGGAGAAGTCAGCAATGAAAGCACCTTCGGTAACCTTGAGGTCGTACTCCTTCTTTATCTCACTATTAATATCGCCACCCATTATACCCAATATTGCTCTCTGAACGGAGCCGTATCGCTTGAGGTCGGCAACGACTTTGCTAGCAATACTTGCTGGTACTGCAAAAGAGTAGCCAGCGTAGCTCCCTGTCTGGGAATAAATCATGGTGTTGATACCTACTAATTCTCCACGAGTGTTGACTAAGGCACCACCTGAATTGCCAGGGTTGACTGCTGCATCGTGCTGTATAAATGAGGTCACTTGTAGATCCCCTTGTCCCATAGTGCTACGTCCTTTGGCGCTGACGATACCAGCTGTTACGGTGCTCTGTAGATTAAAGGGGTTTCCAATGGCTAGTACCCATTCGCCCACTCGAAGGTTTTCACTATCTCCAAAGGGGATTGGCTGAAGACCTTTGGCGTCGATCTTGAGAAGGGCAATGTCTGTAGCAGGATCGGCACCGACGATTATCGCTTCGTATTCCTCATTGTCGTTGGTGCTCACTGTGAGTCGAGAGGCTCCCGTTACTACATGGTTATTAGTAATGATATACCCGTCAGTGCTGATAATCACACCTGATCCGAGCCCTACCTTAGTTGGTATTTTCTGTTGCTCAGATGGATATCCCTCATTCCCAGGGATGCCGAAGAAAAACTCGAAGGGGTCGATGTAACGAGGACTTTGACGTTGGTTAATAGTGACTTCGCTACGAATATTTACCACACCGTTGATACTTCTTTCAGCTACCTCGACAAAGTCCTGGGGGGTACTGGTCGAAGAGTAAGCGGTCGGTGTCATGTGGGGTTGATTGAATAAATCAATGACCTTTGCCCCCTCGCCCTGAAGCTCGGTAGGGTAAGATGCAAAATAACCTGAGGTGCCAGAGTAGAGAGCGGCACCTCCAATAGCTCCAACTACGGAGCTTCCAAGCGCAATGGCTGCGATTATTAATCCTCTTTTCATTTCAATCTGTTCTTTCTTGAAGAATTACCTTTGTCCCATAGGGAAGTGCTCTTCCCTATGTTTTGTATGACAAATAAAAGGATTAAAGGGGAGGTTTGCAAGTGCTCTAGGTTTTGTTTTAACAAATTAAAGGCATACCCAGTTGGGCATGCCTTTGTCTTTACTTTGATTAACTCGGTTAAAGTCTTATTTTACAACATATAAGTTTACTAGCGCCTCTTCTTTCTCTTCTTATTAGTGGTGGGTTTAGATGCCTGACCGAATAGTTTCTCGATGAGATCAGGTCTGCCTATTCTCCTGAGCGACTTTATGATGCCCGCTTTCTTATCTGGCTGGTACCAAAAGAAGTACTGGCGTTGGGCTTCCTTTTCGGTCTTGGTATGTGCAGTAGCTACTTTCTCTAGGGTATAGGGATGGTAGCCACTGTAGTAGATTACTGTGGAGACCGTCATGGGAGTGGGGGTGAAGTCTTGGATCTGCTCTAGCTGAAAATTGAGAGACTTGGTAAGCAAAGCTAGATCCGCCATATCCTTTTCGGTACAGCCGGGATGACTACTGATGAAGTATGGGATGAGCTGTTGGCGTAGACCTTTCTCGTGATTGATGCGATCGAACTCACGCTTAAAGGTATAGAAGTTGTCGAAACTCGGTTTGCGTATCTGCTGGAGTACTCTGGGAGAAGTATGCTCTGGTGCTATCTTGAGTCGCCCTGAGACATGATTGGTGATGAGCTCCTCAGTATACTGTTTTGCCGCTCTATTGAGGCGTTCATCCTTGAATTGGTGGGTGAGCATGTCGTACCGGACACCACTGCCAATAAAGCTCTTCTTCATTCCTGGCAGTGCATCCACTTTCTTATACACCTCTAGGATGGGCGTATGATCGGCATTGAGATTGGGGCATATCTTGGGATGAAGGCAGGAGGGACGGAGGCATTTCTCGCAGATGGATAGATCTTTGCCTCTCATCTGGTACATGTTGGCACTCGGTCCGCCTAAGTCACTGATATAACCTTTGAAGTCAGGCATCTGAGTGACTTGCTTTGCTTCCTCTACGATGGACTCTTGGCTGCGAGAGACAATGAACTTGCCTTGGTGCGCTGATATAGTACAGAAAGCACACCCACCAAAGCAGCCTCTATGCATATTGATAGAGTGCTTAATCATTTCGTAGGCACGGATTGTTTTGCCTTGATAACGGGGGTGGGGGAGTCGTGTATAGGGGAGGGCATAGTACTGATCCACCTCTTCAGTAGTAGGAAGAGGGTAGGGCGGATTGACTACAATCACTTGTTCCCCTACCTCCTGAGTGAGGCGATGTGCATTGAGCGAGTTGCTTTGCTCCTCTATTCTCCTGAAGTTCTTAGCATAGCTAAGCTTATCACTCAAGCAAGCCTCGTGGCTATTGAGCTTTATGTCGTTGTCCTTAGCAACAAAGTCTTTAATGGGGACAGTGTAGGCTACCTGTGGAAGTTGTCGGATATTATCAAGAGGAGCTCCTTTGTCCAATAGTGACGCAATATCTAATACGGACTTTTCTCCTAGTCCGTATATTACGAGGTCGGCATCGCTCATGTAGGGCATCCCTGGCAGTAGTTTGTCCTGCCAGTAGTCGTAGTGGGTAAGACGACGAAGGGAAGCCTCTATGCCGCCAAGTACAATAGGAGTGTCGGGGTAAAGTCCTCTAAGAATCTTGCTATATACCAAGCTGGGGTAGTCTGGTCGCATATCAGATCGCTCATCTGGGGTATAAGCGTCGTCAGATCTTTTGCATTTAGCCGCGGTATAGTGGTTGACCATAGAATCCATATTTCCTGGCGATACCCCGAAGAATAGTCTCGGTTTCCCAAGCTTCTTAAAGTCTCTGAGGTCGTCTCTCCAATTGGGCTGTGGAATAATAGCTACTCTGTATCCTGCGCTTTCTAGAACCCTCCCTATTACGGCATTGGCAAAGGAAGGATGGTCTACGTAGGCGTCTCCACTGAAGATGATGACATCTAGTTCGTCCCAGCCTCGCAGAGCCACCTCCTTTTTAGAAATTGGCAACCAATCCTTAAGATCCCTTTTCATGCTTATCCCTTTCTTTGATGCTCCATATAAAGTAAAAAGCTTAAAAGGTTGCATCTTACCCTTTAAGCTTCTACTTTTTACCTATGGCGTTCTTCTATTACGACCAAGGTACTCCCCTCGTTTTGAATTGCAGTAGGTGTGGGTTACTTCTTGAAGTAATCCTTTACCATCTCATTAGGTACCATTTCTTCCTTGAAAGTGTAAGCCCCAGTCTTAGGTGACTTCACCATCTTGATGACCTTAGAGAAGGTACGTCCATCACCTTTCTGCAGCTTAGACATTGCTTTTTTTGCCATGATCTGCTCCTCCTTTTAATCGGTTAATGTTTAATTCTCTTCTCTTAATCCTTATTTGATTTCCTTATGCACAGTCATGCGCTTTAGGATTGGATTGTACTTCTTAAGTTCTAGACGACCAGTAGTATTCTTCTTATTTTTGGTAGTCACGTACCTAGAGGTACCTGGCAGGCCACTCTCCTTGTGCTCAGTGCACTCAAGGATTACCTGTACTCTATCGCCTTTGCTCTTCTTAGACATACGCTATCTCTCCTTCCAATTGGGTTAATTACTTATCCAGAATCAATACCTCAGTGAGGTGACCCTTAGCATTAGCCTGCTCTAGTGCTGCATTTAGACCAATCTTGTTGATTAGGCGTAGACCAGCTGCAGAGACACGGATTTTAATCCAGCAGTCCTCCTCAGGCCAGTAAAACTTACGGTCAAAAAGATTAGGATTGAAAACACGCTTAGTCCTCCTCATAGAGTGAGAAACGTTGTTTCCAGTCATAGCCTTCTTGCCAGTGATTTGACAAATTCGTGACATCTCTATCTTTATTATATACTTGTATTATACTTACGGTGTGCAAAGTAACCAAAAATAATTGAGATTACCAAGCATTCTCTACACTAAATGCCTATTCTGCAATTACTCAGCAGGTGTAGCTTCTGTTGGAGCTGGAGCCTCTACTGGAGTCTCATTGGCTGGAGCTTCTACCTCGCCAAATGGCTGTGCATCTACTGGAGCTGGGAGCTGAATCTCATTAACTTTGTCCATAATGACACTCTCAGGCTGGTTGCTAGCATTGCTTGGAGCCCACCTTACAGTAAGGATTGCTAATACAGCGATGGCAATTGCTAAGCCCCAAGTAATCTTCTCGATTAGGTCGGTAGTGCGACGGACGCCCATCACATTGTTGCTAGATGCAAAACCAGCAGCTAGACCACCACCCTTAGAGTTTTGGATCGTTACCACAAACACCAATACGATAGCAAGCAGTACTATCAGTATTGAAAGAAATACATACATACGCTCTCTTTACTTCTTTGTTATAATCACTTCAAGGCAAGGTAGGGAGCTCGGCTCTAGGAAGCGCAGTTCTACCTACCTAACCTCGTTATTTTTAATCAATTTCTCTAGGAAATTTAATTGTTCAGCAAAGTAACCACTTTTTTTTGGAAATTCCAAATATATTTGCCTTAATATACGCTCTGCCCGTTCGAATTTCCCTTGCTTTATATACATGCGAGCTAAGGTTTCTGTAAATAGTTCGTCCTCGTCGTTGGCGTTATTAGTTGGTGGGATATTACGCGTAGCTTCAAGTTTTTCCTTTGGGATAAGGGGCTGGATGGTCTCTGCTTTCTCTCCTTGTTCCAAAAAAAGCGCTATCAAATCTTCGTCCTTCCTTTGTTGTTCTTCCTTTGCATCTGTAGAAGGTGGTACAAATAGAAGTTCGATTTCGGAGCTATCTTCTGGGTGCTCTTCCAGGAAACTATCTATGAGGCTGAAACTATCTTGGTCTTTCCCCGTTTCCTCTCTTTTAACTGTCACTTCTGGTGCGGACATCGAATTGAGTAGGAAGAATAATCGTCTTAGGTCGGGCAATACAAGGGCTCTTTCGTGTAGTTCACTAGAAAACCGGAGATCATTTACCCTATGCAGTAGCACCAATATCAGGCTCTGAAGCGGTGCACAATAGGGATACTGCTGGCTTAGGGTAAGTAGTTCAGATAGCTGGTCACTATTCGCCTGTTGGGGATTCGCAATAAGTTGTCCTAGGTCTTCTCTTGTCATACAGGATATTACCAGTTTTCTACAGTGGCATTGAATATCTGGTTGATGATATCTTTTGTGAGGTCCTCTACCAGTTGATCTTGCACATTAGTAAACATCTGTGAGCTGTCGAATGAGACGAACGATGTAAACTCCCGCTCAAAGCTTTCTTTCTCATCCACCGTATTATTATAGCGGACATTAACCCTCATGGTTAGCTTGGTGCGAGCTGCATAGGCATCAGCCTGGACAGCCTCTGCCGCTAGGTCGTAACCAACTATCTCACCTTCGATATTGAGATCCCCAATCTTAGTAGTCTGACTGAGTCGTGTTTGCTTCTGGAATCTATCCTTCAGATCTTCTGATAGCTTTTGGGCTAGAGGTGGGTAGACAATAGGTGCAAGGTTCTGAAAGTCAGCAATGTTGATTGTCTTTACCCTAGTGTAGTCAATACTGGCTCCATTAAGACTGTAGGATACAGAGCATCCATTCATCAGTAGAACCAATACCACACTCCATATATATAATGTGTACTTCTTCATCACTTACTCTCTATTAAGTTTACGATAGAGGGTGCGCTCCGAAATATCCAAGTCCTCAGCTGTCTTTCTTCTTGCACCATTATTACGCTCGAGTACAAATTCAATGTACCGTGCTTCCATTTCTTTGAGCGTGACCACTTCGCCATCCTCTAGCAAGTCATGGAAGTCTTCCACAGTTGTAATTTCTTCGGCCTTATTGGTACGGCGTACCTCATTGATTGGATTAGACTGTGGAGCCTCTATGCTGTGCACTTGCTGTGGCATATACTGCTGCCCTTGGAGTATCCGATAGAGTAGCTGGGTGAGCTCTGTTACATTTCCCTGTACATCGTGGAGCATAGCATAAAGTGCACCCAAAGTAGCATTTGAGGCTGTTTGTCCAAATGCTTCCTGTTGTGCGTCGAAACGAGGTCGGTCGCTGAGTAGAGCGGGGTGGCGTACCAGCGCATTTGCAGGGAGGTTTTGCTCCAGTACCTCCCTCGAGATGGTTCTATCCTCAGCGATTACACTTAATCGCTCCGATAAATTGCGTAACTGACGGATATTGCCCGGCCACGAATACATCTCCAATACATTAAGCGCTTCGTCATCTAGCCGAATAGGTGGCATCTGATACTTATCGGCGAAGTCACTTGCAAACTTCCTGAATAGTAGCCCAATATCGCTCCCTCTATCTCTTAGTGGTGGAAGCTCGATAGTTACCGTATTGAGTCGATAATAAAGGTCTTGCCTAAACTTCCCCTCTTTCACAGCTTCCTCTAGGTCTACATTTGTTGCAGCTACCACACGGATATCCGTTCGCTGTACATCAGACGAACCGACCTTCATAAATTCCCCCGATTCAAGCACCCTCAATAGGCGTGCTTGAGTAGCAAGAGGAAGTTCTCCCACCTCGTCGAGGAAAATCGTACCACCATCCGCAACCTCAAAATAGCCCTTGCGCTCAGTTACGGCGTCGGTAAATGATCCCTTCTTATGTCCAAATAGTTCCGAGTCGATAGTTCCTTCAGGAATAGCGCCACAGTTGACAGCTACAAAAGCCCCATGCTTACGTATGCTATTATGGTGGATGATTTTGGGGAAATTCTCTTTGCCCACACCACTCTCACCTGTTACTAGCACACTCACATCAGTAGGAGCAATAAGCAGAGCCACCTCAATAGCTCTATTCAGATCTCCCGAGTTGCCTACAATGCCAAAGCGCTGCTTCGCTCTTTGTATATTTTCCTTTGTTACTATTCCGCTCATGTTTGTATTCTCCTTACATGACTCCAAAGATACCTCTTTTCACCGACATTCTAATGGTTGGAAAATATAATAAATGTGGCGCGAATCCCAAGGAAGTCGCGCCACATTCGTGATCTGCTTGGGGCTCGAACCCAAGACCCCAACATTAAAAGTGTTGTGCTCTACCAACTGAGCTAGCAGATCATACTTCCTATTACCTACAGGAAAGCTCCGCAAAGGTACCAATTTATCGCCACACAGCCAAGCTTTGCCTCGAGATTACTTTTATAGAATGCTTAAAATATTGGTATACAAACTAATATATTTCTCTGTATTAGGGATAGAGAGGGGGAAAAGGAGGTATGCATAAAGTTCAAACTAGGGTATCGATGTCGACAAGCCTCTTGTACTTTGAACTTTATACACACCTCCTAGATTGAGTAGAAGGAATTACTTCATAAGGTTATCCACCGCTACTTTGAGTTGGGCGTCATAATCCCTAAGGTACTCTTCAGGAGTATTTAGGATTAGGACATCAGGGTCGAGCTGTGTGTTCTCTAGAGCCTTACCCTGTACATCCGTTACAGTTACCTGAGGGATACCGAATACGAGGGATGAATCCACAAGGGTCTCCCACCATACTGCGGTCATAGTACCAGGTACTGGAGCACCGATGAGCTTGCCAATACCCAAGGTCTTATATACCCATGGGAAGCCGTGCGCATTGGAATAATTCCCCTCAGCTACAAGCACAGCTGATGGCTTGTTCCACTGGGCAAAAGGATCGCTTCCAATGTACTGTCCACGTGGTGCGAAACGGCTGTATTCCTTTCCTGTAAGTAGTATAACAAGATCTTCGTGTAGCCATCCACCGCCATTGAAGCGCGTATCGACTACAACAGCATCGCAATGGCGATACTTGCCGAGTAAATCCTTGAATACCTTTCTGAAGGATTCGCTATCCATGCCTTGGACATGCACGTAACCAATCTTACCACCGCTCCACTCTTCTACCATCTTGGCGCGCTTGTCTACCCATCGTCTGTAGAGTAGGGCATTCTCTGATCCTGCTGATATTGGGCGTACTTGCTCTTCTACTTCCTTGCCCTTAGCGTCACGAAGCGTGAGTGTAACCCACTGTCCATTAAGTCCGTTGAGGTAATATTCTAGTGGTTTATCTGCAGCTATCTCCTCGCCATTTACTCTTGTGATGATAACGCCAGGCTTGGCTATAGACTTAGCTTTGTCCATCGGTCCACCCTCCATCACCTCGGCGATCTTAACACCTACACCCTCGTAAGTGTCATCGTAGAATAGGCCCAAAGAGGCTGTCGGGCGATTGGCCCAACCTCCACTATAGCGAGCACCTGTATGTGAAGCATTCAGCTCTCCGAGAAGTTCTGAGAGCATCTCTGCGTAGTCGTAGTTGTTGTTAATATGTGGTAGATATTTCCGATATGCTTCGGCATATCCCTTCCAGTCTACACCATGTAGGTTGACATCGTAGAACTTATTCTCCACCTGTTTTACGATATGGTCGAACATATAGGTGCGCTCTGCATTGCTCTTGTGTTCCAATCGGGCAGTAAATGTGATTGGCTTACGCTCCTTGCCTGAGATCTTATAGAGACCACGTGATGAGAATAGGTAGAGGGTCTTATCGTCCTTACCAAGTTCCAGCATCCCACTGCCTACATCTGCCATCACCATCTCAGTCTGCTTTTCAGCAAGGTCTAAAGAATAGAGGTTGGTAGCATTGTCGAAAGAGGCGAGGTAGTAGAGCTTATCGCCCTTAGAGTTCATGACGAAATCACTCTGTCTACCACTCGTGCGGGTGAGACGAACAGTCATGTAGTCTCTATTGTCCAGTTCGAAAGTGAGCGGAGCTACCACTTTAGATGCCTCTTCCTTGCTATCCTCCTTACTCTTGTCTTTCTTGCCCTTCTTATCCTTCTTATCGTCCTTTTTCTCATCGTCCTCCTTAGCGAGAAGTACTTCACGCTCCTCTTTGTTGAGTTGGAACTTGTCGAAAGCCTCTTGGTCGAGGAACATCAAGTAGAGGTCATACTCTGCACCCCAACTACCATGGCTGCGGTATCCAGCGCGGTCGGACCCAAATACAATGGCCTTGCCACCCATTACAAATCGACCACTACCCTCGGTGTAACCACTTTGGGTAAGGTTGTGCACCGTACCACTGCCATCTGCCTTGAAGAGTGCGACATCTTTATTATTCCATCCACCATTGCCGATATACTCGGTGATAATCCACTTGCTATCAGGGCTCCAATCGAAGTCTTGGTCACCATCAGAGTAGGAGTAGTTGAACTTCTTATTCATCACCTCTCGCTCAGACTTGGAGGCAAGGTTGAGGACGTAGATAGCGGAGCGGTCCCGCAAGAAGGCTATCTCTTTGCCATCAGGGCTGAATACAGGCTGGAATGAAGGAAGGTCGCTCTTATTCGTGAGCTGAGTCTCCTTAAACTCCTTGGCATAGGCAAACTGTTTCTCCTCGGGGCGTACCAGCTCAGTCATGTAGAGGTTCCACTGTCCATTGCGTTCGCCAGAGTAGACTAGTTTGCGACCATCAGGGCTCCAAGATAGGTCTCGCTCTTGCTCGGCAGTATTAGTAATCCTCTTGGTAGTACCATACTCGATATTCGTAACGAATACATCGCCACGCACGATGATAGCAACTTCTTTCTCATTAGGGGAAAGTGCGTAGTCGGTAGCTCCTCTCGTAATAGTCTTGTACTCTACTTCAGGGATTGTAAAGTCGGCAACTACCTCTACGCGTACTTGCTGAGGTTGCCCCCCAAGAGGCATGTAGTAGAGCTTGCCATCCCAAGAGAAGGAGACATTACCCTTATCATCCATGCTCATATATCGGACAGGGTGTTTCTCGAAGTGGGTTAGCTGTGTTGGAGCAGCTCCCGAAATGCTTCCCTTATATATATTGAGTGTGCCATCTTGCTCACTAGTATAGAGATACTCCGTTTGTCCTGGCAACCATAGGGCATTGCGATCCTCGCCAGCGAATGAAGTGATCTTACGGTAGCTCTTGTCGGTAGGGGTATAGAGCCAGATATCACGTGCGATAGAGGAAGTGTGGTGCTTTCTAAACTTGTCTTCGTATCCTTTGAGGTCGGTATAAAGAATTCGTCCATCCTTGCCAATAGATGGTTCTATCATCGTGATAGCTGAGTACATCTTAGGTCTTCCCCCCTTTATACTCAGCTGATAGAGCTGGGTAAATAGCCCTGAAGGGAATAGTCCCATTTCCTTTTGGGGGCGTATGTTGGTGTCGTAGATGATTGTTTCATTATCGAGAAAGGCTACGGGTAGCTGGTGTGTGCCACCGTAGGTGATACGAGTAGCGTTACCACCCCTCCTTGAGGTAAGGTAGATATTGAAGTTGCCTTCTCTGTCCGAAGCGAAAGCAAGGTGCTGACCATCAGGGCTCCACACTGGCGCCTTGTCGTAGGCTGAGTGGGATGTAATCTGTGTGGCCAAGCCTCCGCCCACTGGGACGGTAAATAAGTCGCCCATGTAGCTAAAGGCGATAATCTCTCCATCCGGACTGATAGCCGTATGCCTAATCCATGATGGGTCGGAGTCTTGTGCCACTGATCCTAAGGATAGCAGGCAGGTGACCCCAGCCAATAAAATCTTTTTTATTTCCATACGTTAATATAATGATGTAATACTTTTTAGTCTCTGAAGTATAGCTTCATAGCCTTCTCGTCTTGCTCTACCCAAGCCTTGTAAGGTTCGCTCTTGCTGAGTAAGTAGCTCTTCACTATCTTACTTATAGCTTTAGTAGCCAATTGCTGTAGCTTTGGGGTCTTGGCGCGTACCATCGCATAATAATCGTCGAGGGTATCACGACGGAAGTGTAGGATTTCTTCTAGCGCTTCACCATCTTCATAGTATCCACAGTGGAAGTTTTTCTGTGCGAAGGCATGAGCTGGGAAATCAAGCGGGGCAAGTCCGTATATCTCCATATTGGTGGCAAGAAATTCACCATAGGTGGTGGTACAATCAGGTCCGCCACCGAGGTTGAATATTTTCCCTTCGACTTCGTCAAGGTGCTCAAGGGTATGTACAAAAGCTCTCGCAGTATCTCTAGGGGTGCATATTTCTATAATTTGCTCCAGCGGCATCCTGAACATGAGCTTAGGCGCATTATGATTCCCTGCACCCATAATAGCTGCGAGTCGGTAGATAGTCCACCGTAAGCCGCTCGTTTGTATCATCTTTTCCATCTCTATCTTCGTTTCAGCATAGGAGTCACCTTCCGCTGGAATGAGAGGATCTCCCACTTTGATAAATGGATTGAGAAAGCGATCTCCGTATGTAGCTACACTCGATGCCATAATAATCTGTGCATTGGGCGCTTGTTTGTGGAGCACATCTAGGAGGTTTCTTGTGCCTCCTACGTTCACTTTGTAGGCAAGTTGAGGGTTGTCATGGGCGAGAGGGGGGATGATGGATGCCATGTGAAATACGACATCTACACCCTCAGTGGCATCCATAATACTATCTGGATTTGTGATATCGCCAAAGTAGGTGTCTATCCTATTGCCAAAACGGTCAAAGTATTCTCTGTTTTTGGGGGTATCTAGGTCAAAGACACGTGGTCTGTAGCTCCAAGTACGGTGTACTAGCATCTCCACTAGTTCACGACCAATATTTCCTCCCGCTCCTGTAAGGAGCACAGTCTTCTTATCTCTTGTCATAAGTTAGCTTCTTTATTTCAAGTGTGTATTCGTAGCGACAAGATACCAATTTTGTGCTACAATGCAGCAGAATTAACGTATTTCAGTAGTCCACTCGGTATAGGGGGCTAAGTTACTCTACTGAGTCAACTCAGTCCCTCTAGGGAGGGACTGGAGTTTTTCTAGGGAGAAACTAGAGTCTCTCCCGGGAGGGACTTTTGCTAATATACTGACTACGGCTCTCTCCTCGGTAGAGGTAAGAAGGTTTGTATGGATAAATGTGGGATAGTCTCTAGTTTTTTTGTAACTTTAACCGCCCAAATGGGATTCAAGACTAGGGAGGGCGGACATTTTTTTGTATCCATCGGGAGGTTTCCGGTGGTTTAACTTAACTAAAGAAAGGACTGAATATGGAGCAGGATAACACTCTATTGACACCAGGAGAGGAGAAGGAGGTAGCTACACCAGCTGAGGTGGAGCAAACACAGGAGCAGACACCAGAGATGGTGGAGGATACTGAGCGGACGGAAACGCCAGCAGTAGATACCTCTAAGTTTTCGACAAGGGAGCTACTGGACTATCTATCAGAGATGGTGAATAGGGAGGAACTTCCTGAGCTCCAAGATATGAAGCGCCTCAAGAGGATGATTAATCATCAGGAGCCTGTAGCTACAGATGAGGCGGAGCTTGATGAGACCGAAGAGAATGGCGAGGAGAAGAGTGAGGAGGGAGATGATATGATGATCTTATTCATCAATCTTCGTTCTCGTTACCATGAGCTTCAGGCCAAAAAGGATGAGGAAGAGAAAGCTGAGCGGGAGGATAACTATAAGCGTAAGTTGGAGCTTATCTCTAGGCTTGAAGCTAATCTAGAGTCCACGGATGATTTCTTCAAGGTGCGCAATGAGTTTGAGAACATCCGCAATGAGTGGAAAAATATAGGTCGTGTGCCAGAGAATCTTCGTAGCGAACTGCTCTCTAAGTACTCTACGCTACTAGAGAAGCACTACGAGATTAATAAGCTGAATAAGGAAGCTCAGGAATATGACTTCAAGCACAATAGGACGGAGAAGGAGAGCTTTATAGAGAAGGCTAGGGCTCTGGCTGATGAACCAGATGTTGTAAAGGCATTTAAGGAGCTTCAGACGCTTCATGATATGTGGAAGGAGACAGGTCCGGTGGCACCTGAATTCAGAGATAGTATGTGGAAGGACTTCAAGGATGCTTCTACAGTAATCAATAAGCGCCATGACGACTACTTCAAGGAGCTTCGTGAGAAGGAGGAGCAGAATTATACCCACAAGATGGAGATAATAGAGAAGCTCGAAAATATGCTCGTGACTCTGCCAACTAGCCGAGCTGCTTGGCACGATTATGAGGATAAGATGGAGGCTATTCGCAAGGAGTGGAAGGGCGCAGGACGTGTGCCAAAGGGGAAGCTCAATGAGGTGAATATGCGTTTCCGTGTAGCGGTGGATGAGTTCTATCTACAACGCCGTACATTCTTGCGTGAACTGAGCGAGGAGATTACGCCTAAGCTTGAGCGTATGCGTGAAATCGTAGCTGAGGCTGAGGAACTAAAGGATAGCACTGAGTGGCAGAGTACTTCGGATAAGCTAAAGGACCTGCAGAAAGAGTGGACTACTATCTCCAAGCTAGGCACTCGTGTAGGTGAGGCTCAGAAGCTATGGAGGCGTTTCCGTAAGGCATGTGATGTTTTCTTCGAGCAAAAGAAGGCAAATTACACTCCTCCACGCCGTGCAAGCCGTGAGGAGAACTTAGTTCGTAAGCAGGAGATTGCCGATAAGATTGAGGCCCTAGAGGAGCAGAGACTTGAGGATCCTTCGGCTGAGTTAGCTGCAATAGAGGCTGAGTGGGCTTCTGTAGGACCAGTGCCAGACGATCAGAAGGGTGATGTCTTGAATAGGTATTATGGCGCTCTTCGTCGCCTCAAGGGTGAGGAGGACAATAGACGTCGCACTCCTCGCCGTCGCGATGATAGGAGGGGTAATAACCGTAGAGGTGGTAATGAGCCTAGGAGAGACTTTAAGGCACGTTCGGTGGACTTCAAGAAGGAGCTTGGTGGGCTTTCTCATGAGGAACTGAGTGAAGAAGTTATGAATATCGACCGCAATGTGACGCACCTAGAGGAGGAGCGCCTACAGTATGAGAATAACATAGGCTTCTTCAATGCTTCACCAGATAATCCTATGGTGATGCAGATACAAAGGAAGATAGATGATCTTACTGCTAAGATTGAGAAGCTCCAAGCTCGTAAGCTGGAGGTTGTAGAGGCTGGTAAGAAGTCTTCTGCCCCTGCAAAGGATTCTGGTACTGAGGAATAATACGATATAGATTATATGCCGGTGTGATGCCACACTTCCCATACGGTGAAGCGTGGCATTGCTGGTATTTAGTATGAAGGTACACTACTTTAATCCTGGCTATGAGGTGACGGTGGAGCAGGGCAATAGTTACTATACCCCACCGCGTATGGTACGACGTTTGCGAAAAGACTTGCAAACGCTTCCGCTATATTATGCCCAACCTCATGAGGGGGTCTACTTGTCGTCACCAATACCTGAGGAGCTGATGTGTGAACGGTTTATCGTTGATCATGATTGTATATCTGAGGTATTGCCATGGGGATGGGCACCGGAGTTGAAGGGGCTATTTCCTTATTTTGAGTTGCCTTACAGTCTGGAGGAGATGAGGCTCTATAGCAGCCGAACTCTTGGGATTGAGCTATGGCATGCGGTATATAGGCAGGCGCTTAGTCTATTTCGTTTTGCACCCCCTCGTGAGGTGACTCAGGAGGAAAGTGTGGAGCAGGGGAAGTGGGTGCTTAAGGAAGACTTTAGTAGTTCGGGGAGGGGAATAGAGTTTGTTACCCCTGAGCAAGACCCCAATGCTATCATCGCACGTCGTCTGGGTAAGCAGCCAGGAAAGCGTTTGTTTATTGAGCCTTTCTATGAGATTGCTGAGGAGCGGGGCTATGAGTTTTGGAGGACAAAGGTGGGAGAGATAATTTATCTCGGCTGTCATCGAGCGATGACTGAGGGCGGACGCTATAAGGGAAGTTACCTAGGTCTTCCAACCACAGGAGATGAGGCGTATATTGATGCTCTAGTGGCAGGACTAAGAGAGTTGCCTCTGGGGGATTACACAGGTGTGATAGGGGTAGATAGCGCTTTGTATTGTGATGGTGCGAAAGAGCGGTTTGTCCCTTGTCTTGAAGTGAATGTACGTCCTACTATGGGGTATGTGGCTCTTTGTATTCAGCGTGATTGGCTATCGAAAGGGCGTCGCGGGCGTTTCATGATTCTTTCTAAAGGGGATGCTCTTCTTCAGTCTCTAACTTCCCTCAAGCCCCTTTATCTCTCCGATAAGAATGCTGGACATACTCCTGGACTCTATCCCCTTACTCCTATTTTGGAGGATACCTATTTTGTTGCTTGTCTCCAGGTATTATAGGGGAAAAGAGAAAGGGAGCTCTAGTCCGGTTCGAACTAAAGCCCCCTTTGCTCAGATATTTTTGGAACTTCTCTTAGAAGCGGAAGCTAAGAGTTGCCACAACCTTATGCTTATTGGTTGTTAGGTCTCCACCCTTTACCGCCATGTGTACATCTTTGCGTACCTCTTTTCCATTCGTATCATCCACAAGCATTCCGGTAGCGCTACTTCCACTATAGGGGTAGACTTTCTCTGACCTTTTGCCATAGACATAAGCGACATCAAGGGTGGTACTCCTGCCTAGGTTGATGCCTACTCCTGCAGAGATGGTTTGATAACTACGAGGCAATACAAAGTCGGTAATATACCCTGATGGTACATAGCTATAATACAGACCTTCAGATGGCTCGTTACGTAGCTGCTCTGCCTTCATAGGATTGCCAGTGAAGCTATAGCCTGCACGTACAGATAGCATACTGATTGGGCGAATCTCTACACCTACATGGTGGCTATGCTCTATCCCGAAGTCTTCGCGAATAAATGCTGACTCTGAGAGCTCGTTCCCATTATTAGGGAGATAGAGTTTAGAGCCTCCAAGGTTGCGCAACTGATAATCGTAAGTTATGAACCCAAACCTGCCGAAGAAGGCAAGTGCACTTATAGAGAGTCTTCCTGGGAGTAGTGCACGATAACTGCTCTCCTGTTCTGAGATAGTCTTTGTGACGTTCTCGTTACCTTGGAAAGCGGCATTGTTGCCACTAGCTTTCGCCCAATACACTTCGTTGTACTGAGCCAGCTGAGGAAGTAAGTAGGAGATGCCGATACGCCCAAAGTCTCCTATGGCTACAAGTGCACCCAGATTAAGACCCACTGAGTTGCCTGAGGTGGATAGCCCTGTGGTATATTCAAGGTTGCTCTTATATACCTGGTTATTGTATGAGTCATGGAAATCTTCGATGTATGTCGCAACCCTTGATGATGAGAAATTCTGCATCTTGAGTGTAGCTCCGAAATAGTACCTATCGGAGAGTCCCATACCTAGGTTTAGGTCATAGTTATTCCTACTGCCCGATTCATTTACTGATAGTTTGGAAGCTGCCGGTGTAAAGAGGTGATACACGCCATCCTCTGGCTTGTGTCCTATTGCTGATGCACTAAACTGTGTGCGGTAGCGACGTGCTTTTTTAAGAGCAGTATTCTTATTGTCGGTAAATGCCTCAATCCAGCGAGCATCCCTAGCTATATCTATAATCGGGGTAATGAACTCGGTATCCCATGGGGCTTCGATACGACTAGCTTCAAAAGCGATATGGTCTGTAAGTCCGTACGCAGGTGCCGAATTAATCATTCTATAGTTGCGACGATAGTCATAGTCTCTATTGTAGGTGAACCCCCAATTGACATTCCATGCTAACCCAGCACTCCTCTTCAGCAAGGGAGAAGAGATACTGAAGTTATTGATCGTGCCAATAGCCCACTTATCACTAGTCGTGAAGCTATTGCCCTCATTTGTCCAAATTGAATTGGCTTTGCCTTGACCAGCCTCGAATGAAAAGGACATAATAGGACTCGTATAGAGACCAATGCCCGCAGGATTTATTGAAATTGCTGACGCATCGGCTCCGAATGCCCCGATAGCGCCACTCAGCGCTTGAGCACGTGCTGTGCCTGATAGCTCCTTTTGGGCATTGCGATAGGCATCGGAAGGAGCCTGAGCTTTTGCGCCTAATCCCACTACGGTGGTCAGCGCAATAGCTACTCCAAACACTATATATCTATTCATCATTATTGTAGTCTTAGAAATTATCTAGTACGACCAGAAGAACCCGTACTACGTGTATTACTACTACCGCTTGAAGAGCTTCCTGAGCCTGTGCTACGACTTGGGCTGCTATAGCTGCCACTAGAGCGTGTATTGGAGTTATTACCCCAACTGCTTCCGTGGTTGTAAGTTCGACTAGGCGTGCTCTGGTTTCGGTTCCAACTCTCCGAAGTACTTCGCGAACGATTTACGCTACCTCTTCTATTCGTCCCGTAGTTATAGGAACTACTACTACCGCGATCATAATATCCTCCTGCACGGGTGTTGCTATTTACACGGCTTTCAACGCCTGTGCCGAGTGCGCGACCATACTCGCTATTTGCCATAGAACGGTCGTAGTAACCGCCACTACTCCTACCGTAGGTATTGTAATTGCGTCTCTCGTAACGATCACTGTATCTGCCATCATAGAAGCCATCCCAGTAACTATTATAGCCGTAGTAGCCCCCATAATAACCTCCATAATAGCCACCGTAATAACCACCGTAATAACCTCCATAGCGCCAAGGTCTGCTGTAGCCCCAGCCATAGTAATAACGAGGGCTATACCAAGGATCATACCAATGATCATACCATGAATAGTCGTACCAAGGATAGTTCCATGAAGACCATGGACTATACCAGCCACTATAGTAGTAAGGGTTATGCCAACTATTGTAGTAAGGGTAGTAACTCCCAAAATAGCCTCCGTAGTTGATAGAAATATTTACGCCATTATCCCAATCCCTACCGTAGTAGGTATTGCTCCATGGATCATAATAGTCGTAGCCATCAAGTACATATACACGGTCTACGTTTCGTAAAACCATTACATCGGAGTTGTCGCTAAACCTTCGCAACCTTTGGCTGTAAGCACCACCCCTTGGTGCGCGCTTAGAACTAGTGCTGCCGTCTATCTCGTCTAGGTTTTGCTCCATCTCCTCGATGGTTACCTTCATGTCCCGTCTGTTGTACCAGTCGGTCATCTTATCCTGGTAGTCCTGCTCAGCTTTTCGCTGCTCAGCTTCTTGCGCTGCACGTTTCTCTGCCAAGCGCTTTTCTGCTGCTTTTCTTTCCTGCACCGCTTTAGCCCTCATCTCACGAGCCTTCGATGGGGTGATGTAGCCATCATCCTGAGCTGCAGCATTGGGCACCAGTGGTGATGCAGTTAAAAAGAGACCTAATAGTCCTCCCACTATCCAATCAAACCTCTTCATATCTATTAATCTTTTGTATTAAACAAATATTGTCATTACTTCTCTTGTCTGTAGTGCAATATACCATATAAATGGCTAATCGTTCTACATATCCGTCACTTTTATGTTCCGTTAAGAGTCTTTCCTATACATTGGATAGGCACTTGGGCTAAAAGTTTAACCAAATTGCTCTTCTACTTACTTGTCTTTGTGGGTATGAGGAATAGTAGGACGTCTATCCTCCTCTGTTTCTGGAAGCAATAGATTGAGTAGTACAGCAATAAGTGCAGAAAGACCAATACCTGAAAGAGTAAAGCTTCCCACCTGTAGTACCGCGCCACCGATGCCTGTTGTTAGGGTTACAGAGATGATAACGATATTGCGTGAACTTGTGAGGTTTACTTTGCTATTGAGTAGATTATTGATACCTGCTCCTGCGATAGTGCCGAAGAGAAGCAACATTATACCGCCCAATATCGCAGGGTCGATGCTCTTGAGAAGTGCACTTACCTTGCCTACGAGTGAAAAGAGAATAGCGGAGATAGCTGTAATCCTGAGTACACGAGGCATGGTCACTCTGGTCAGAGACATTGCCCCAGTTACCTCTGAGTAGGTAGTTACAGGAGGTGCTCCAAGGAATGAGGCTGTAAGACAAGCTAGACCATCACCGAGGAGTGTGCGGTGTAGTCCAGGATCCTTTACGTAGTTCTTACCAGCAATTGTCCCCACTACATACACGTCGCCAATGTGCTCGATGACAGGTGCAATAGCTACGGGTATCATGAATAAAATAGGTTCCCAGCTAAAGGTCTTAGGTAAGGTTAGAGCTGGAAGAGCGAACCACTTAGCCTCTGCGACTTGAGTAAAGTCGACATCAAAGAAGAGTACATCTGTGAGGTAACCTACGATAATGCCGCAAAAGATAGGAATAAGCTTCATCAGACCCTTGGCGTAGAGCGTGACTACAATAGCTGTGATGAGGGATACAATCGCCAGTACCCAGTTCTCCTTCGCCATGTTGACGCCAGCTCCAGAGAGCGAGAGCCCAATCAGCATAATTACTGGACCAATCACAACAGGAGGGAAGAGGCGGTTGATAAATGCTGTCCCCAAGAGTTTTACAAGTAGGGACATTAATAGGAAGACAATGGCAACTCCTACGATGCCGAGTAGAGCGCCGTTGATGCCATATAGTTCCGACGCTGCTATCAATGGGGCGATGAAAGCAAAGCTACTACCTAGATAGATAGGGACTTTCCCTTTCGTAGCGAGGTGAAATATTAGGGTGCCAATTCCCGCAGAGAATAGAGCTGATGCAGGGTCAAGACCTACTAGAAGGGGCACCAATACGGTGGCGCCAAATGCTACAAATAGATACTGGACACCCACCACTATTTGTCGAGCGGGATTTAGGTTCTCAATTGTATTTGCCATGTCTGAATACTATAGAATTATTTTCTGTAAATCTGACTGCAAAAATACATAAACTTACCCGGCTTACCAACCCTTTTAGGAGTAACTTCTACTCGGAGAGCAGCTCTTTGAGTCGGCTATACAACACAGCAGTAGGCAATCCCATCACATTATGGTACGAGCCTCGTATCTCAGTTACTCCTATCAGTCCTATCCAATCTTGTATACCATAGGCACCAGCTTTGTCGAGGACTTCGTATTGCGAGACATAGTAGGCTATCTCATCGGGATGTAGATTGGCAAAACGAATATCACTTGCCACGCTCTCTTGGCTTAGCTTATCATGAGTCATGATACAGAACCCCGTGATTACTCTGTGCCATTGTCCTGAAAGCTGATCAAGGTATCTCTGCGCCTCCTCTTTGTCCTTTGGCTTTCCTAATACTTTATGGTCAAGAATTACAATAGTGTCAGCCGTAATCAATACTTCGTTGGAAGCCAGAGTAGGGCGGAGGTACTCCGCTTTACGCCGAGCAAGTAATAGCGGAACCTCTTCCGCCTTTGTCGCAGCATCGTACTCCTCTGTAGCACCACCTGGTCGGCACTCATAGGGAATGCCTAATTGGGTCAAAAGCTCTACTCGCCTAGGCGATTGCGACCCCAATACTACATGTCTGTCTCCCAATAGTTGTACCAATGGGTGTCGGCTATCTATCTTTTCCATAATTTACCAACCGAAAGCGTGTTCGTCACACATCCATAGTCCTTTCATTCTCAGTATAGTCTCGAGTACCGCTCTAGCTACACCATGTCCGCCTTTCACGGGTAAGATATGTTGGGCTATAGCCTTAACCTCATGGGCAGCATCTTTAGGTGCTACCGAAAAACCACAGTACTTCATTACCGGGATGTCTGGGATATCATCACCGACAAAGAGACAAACCTCAGGTTTTAGCCCAGTCTTCTTGAGGAAGTCTTCTAGGGCTTCTATTTTTAGGCTTGCCCCCATATAGATATGTTCTACACCTAGGCTTGCATAGCGTTTGGGTATACTATCTGAATAACCTCCCGATATGATACCGATGGTTATCCCCCTCTTTATTGCCTCACGGATACCATAACCATCACGTACGTTGACTGTACGTGCAGGATGCCCCATAGGGTCGAGGGCGGTCGTTACTTTCGAAAGTACGCCGTCTACATCAAATAGTACGGCTTTGATATGACTAAGGTCAATTGGGAAACTGCTCATGGATTATGGAGTGAGTGATGACTTCGTATATCTTGCGCACATCTCCTTGGAGTAGTGATAGATGGCGCTCTATTGTCTTATAGTCCTTACGGACTGCTGGTCCCGTTTGTACAATGTGGGGCTCTGCCTCTTTTGCCTTGCCTAGAGTCTCCTCTACAAGTGGGGCAAGTACGTTGAAGTCTAGTCCAATTCCCTTCATTAACTTATCGGCTTGTGCATAAAGGTGGTTCACAAAGTTACATGCGAAGACGGATGCTAGGTGTAAACGTACCCGCTGTTCGCTTGTGAGAGGATAGACTTCTTTGCTCCCCAGAGCGTCAGTTATATCATGTATAATTTCAAGGACGATATTGTCCGATGCTTCGGAGAATATAGGGATATCAGAGATATTCAGTGGACGGTTGGGCGAAAAGGTTTGCATAGGATAAAGTACTCCTCGGTGCAGTATCGGTGCTAATGCATCTATCGCTGTGCCTCCAGAAGTGTGGAGTACCACTGCAGGGTAGTCTGTGGGAAAAGCCTTTGCTACTTCTGGAATGGCATCATCCTTAATGGAAATCAGAACAAAGTCCACCTCCGAGGTCACAAGTTCGGGGAGCGTCAACGCCTTGCAGCCAAGCAGCATTGCGAGTATATCGGCATGACCTAGAGTAGGGCTATACACCCCCACACAATCCATACCTCCTGCTACCATGGCTGGCGTTAAGTGACTTGCAACCCTGCCACTTCCAATGATACCAAACTTCTTACTCCTCTCGCTCCTCATATTGCTCTACGTAGGTACGCTCCCATTCAAGTTCACGGTCTCGAGGTTTAAGCATATCCGCCTCTGCTACCTCGCCAATGCCAAGGATACAAAGTACTTTGAATCGCTCAGGGAGCCCCAACCTCTCTCTCACGTACGCTTCTGCCGTAGTCCCTGTAGGTGCAAGAGTATCTTCCACGTGGCACCAGCAAGAGCCAAGGTCATGATCCGTAACCGCAAGTTGCATAAAAGAAGCCGCTATAGCACAGTCCGAGTATGGGCGTGCGCTCTTTTCGCTATCGCTACAAACTACTATGGCAAGTACAGCCTCAGCAACGAAGGCTCCGCCATGCTTCTTACATGCACTTAGCTCTTGTAGCATCGCCTTATCTTCCACTACTATGAAGCGAGTACTTCTGCTGTTTTTAGAAGTCGGAGCTCTTAGTCCTGCCTCTAGGATATCTTGGAGTACTTCGGGCTTAATCCTCTCATCCGTATACTGGCGAACGCTTCGCCTCTTTCTCGTCAAAAAAGTTGTATGTGAAAACATCAGTTATTTACTAAGTTAAGTATTACTCTATCAGCGTAGTCAAGTCCTTTCTCCGATAGGGCGAATCTATCACCTTGGCGTTGTAACAGTCCATCTGCTACACACTGTTCAACCGCCGCTTGAGGAATTCTGAACCCTCGTGCATTCATTTCCGAAAGGTCTATTCCCTCTTTGGTGCGGAGTCGTGTAAGGAAGTACTCCTCGTAAGCCATCTCAGGCGAAATCCATTCGTACGTACGTACCAAGAAACCTGCATTATGGAGCAGCTGACTATTATATTCTTCTAGTGATGGGGCATTCCAAGAGCGCCAAGGGTGCCTATAGCTGTGTGCTGCGGGACCTAATCCTATGTAGGGTGTACCTTTCCAGTAGCTTGTATTGTGCCTTGAGCGATAGCCTGGTCGAGCATAGTTCGATACCTCATACTGCTCATAACCAGCATTTTTTAGGGTTGCCCTAACCTCATGAGCCATCTGTAGTGATAGCTCCTCAGACAGTTCCCTAATCTCCCCTTTAGCTCTTATATTATATAGGGGTGTACCTTGCTCGTAAATAAGATCGTATGCCGATATATGTTCAGGGTTGAGTTCCAAGATACAGTCTAGGTCTCTCTTTAGTCCCCCGAGGTCTTCGCCAGGTATGCTATAGATGAGGTCGAGTGATAGGTTCGTAATCCCCTCACTACGAAGATAGCCCCATAGTTCTCTTGTCTCCTCCACCGAGTGTCTCCTTCCTAATCTCTGGAGTAGCTCTGGCTGGAATGTCTGCGCCCCAATACTCATCCTATTCACCCCGTAATGTACTAGCTGCGCTACCTCCATCTGAGAAACATCACCAGGATTACACTCCATGGTTACCTCCGCATTGGGGGCTACATCATATACCTCTCTCAGAGTATCAAGGATTGCCCCTATCTCTTTGTGAAATAGCAAAGAAGGTGTTCCGCCACCAAAGTAGATAGTGTCCACTACCATATCCTCAAGTTCGTAAGCCCGCTTTCGAGCCTCCACTTGAACCGCTTCCACAAATCGAGCCATTTGGTTCCCCCCGCTCACTACAGAGTAGAAGTCGCAGTACAAACATTTCTTTTGGCAAAATGGGATATGTACGTAGATACCTGCCATGCTATTAGATATGCCCCTTGATTTCCTCAAGTGTTACTAGCTTATTCATAATCGCATAGATGGTCAGACCGGCAGGGCTATGGATATTGAGCTTCCTTGCAATATTTCTACGGTGTGTGATGATGGTGTGGGTAGAGAGGAAGAGGGCATCAGCAATCTCCTTATTCGTAAGTCCCTTCACCACGGCTATTACCACCTCCTGCTCTCTTGGGGTCAAAAGCATCTCGGAGTCATCATTACTCTCTACTTCTAGTACCTCTTCTAGAATATTAACCACCTCGTTTTCTCCATCGGTAGCTAGTATTTTCCCATTGAAGTACTTTGTCATATCCGCCTCCACGAGGGTTGTACAGTAGGTGATTATCCGTACCATTTGTCCGCCCAATATCTCCCTAAAAGTCGGAACCATAGGGTCGGATAGCACTGTAGGCGAAACAATTAGTATGTCGGGTGCTAGTTCTCTTGTCGTCTCCACCAAGGTGTAAGGATCCTTGAGGCGCTCTATGTGAAGCCCAATGGTGTTCTGTCGCTCCAAAAGATGCTCTAGATGGCATGCACTCCCTTCGTCCCCCAGAGCCAATACAGCAGAGTAATACTTTTTATTAGCCATCAGCGTACCTCCCGTTCTAGTTCTTTCACGATCTTTACGAAGATGAAGTCCTCCACATCATTATGATTGTGTAGTTCATCACTACAGGTAAATAGGTCGTGGAGTATGTTATTTACCTTGTAGTCCGTTGCCATGGGGTAGTACTTGATAAATATATTTTTGAGCTCCAGCATCTTTAGCTCTACTTGGTCGTGCTTCTGCTCGAAAGTACTGATGCCGTATTCCGGATCCTTTGCCCCCTCCATTAGGGCTTGTGCATAAGGGAAGACCACTTCATTCTCATACTTCATGTGCTGGTACACCTCCTTCTCATACTCGTCAAAGTACTTATTGATGACAAACTGAATATCTTGTGGTGCTTCGCTAATGGCCTCCATCATATTGCGTTTGATTTCTGGCAGGCGATAGTCAAGGAAGTAGCTATGGCTATTCCGTAGGAACCGAATGATTAGAGGTAGAGAGAGCTTCTTGTGTAGCTCTTGTTGCCCAGTCCCTTCGCCAAAGAGCAAGAAGTGGACGATAAATAGAAAGGTGTCCACATCTACATCATATTCCTCACACATCTCTTTTATCGTCTTCTCTCCCATGCCAAGGGGAATATCGAATCGATAAATAAGGAGGAGTATCTTGTAATGGTCGCTAACCAAGTCCGCCATCTTGGTGTGTGGCGTATAGTGTTTGCTTCTAGTTGTCATCATCCCTATTAATAATAGCTTCCCACCTTATTGCCATTAGCATCGAAGCCTACAATGAAGCAGTCTTTGTATTTCTTCCTCAGCTCCTTCTGTAGTCGCTTTGCCTCTCGTATATCGGTGGTATTGTAAAAAGTATACTTATATATATTTCCCTCCTTATAGTTTCGCACCACATCCGAATAGCTACCGAAATGGCTCCGCTTCAGTTTGCGCTTATCAGCCATTACTTGTATCCGGTAGTAAATGTCGCCCTCGGTTGCCTTTGCAGTGTCCACTGTCGTTTCTTCTTGCTGTTCTATTGTAGTAGGAGTATCTGTATTCTTGCTTGTACGTCCAGAGAGTTTCTCTTCGTACGCCACTACAGCTTTCGCAATGTTCTGCGCCAGCTCTTGGCTTCCCTCCTTAGAACGCATATAGTTTTCGTTAGCTCTATTGCTGATAAAGCCAAGCTCTACTAGCACACTAGGCATGGCCACCTCACGTAGCACCAAAAAACCAGCCTGCTTTACCCCTCTATTTAGTAGCCCCGAACGCACCAACCCATTCTGCACTACCTTAGCCAAGGCAATGCTCTGTTCTAGGTGCTTATTCTGCATGAAGTTGAAGATGATATAGCTCTCACTTATATTGGGGTCGAAGTCTTGGTAGGTGACCGAGTGGTCTTTCTCATAGAGAATGGCGGAGTTTTCTTTCATCGCCACATCCAGATTGTCCTGAGTGCGGTGGAGACCGAGTACAAACGTCTCGGCACCATGGGGTGAGCCCGTCCGGTGCGAGTTAGCGTGGATGCTCACGAAGAGATCTGCCTTCTTTTGGTTCGCGAAATTAGCTCTCTGCTGAAGCCCAATAAAGGTGTCATTATCTCTCGTGTAGTATATTACTATATTAGGGTTCAGGGCTTTAATCTTGGCACCAGTCTTGAGTGCCACATCTAGCACAATATTTTTCTCTAGCGAACTGCGACCTTTGGCGCCACTATCCTTGCCCCCATGTCCAGGGTCAATTACTACTACAAACCTTCCCTTACGGTCTCGCGCCTCTGTAGTTGGAGCTACCAATATAAGCGCCAAAGCCAATAAAGCCCACCTAATAAATATACGTTGTTTCATCTACTGCTCTACCCTAAGAGTTTTACACCCTGCGAATTTACCTAATTTCTACCGACCAACCAAAGGATAGCTCCCTTTTAGGAAAAATTGTGGAGGTAGGCTTCGCAGCCCACCTCCACCATGAAACTTTTATTATTACACAAAGAAAAACACTCCCTCTCCCCTTATACTTGGGTGAGTGCTTGCTCCAAATCTGCAATAATGTCTTCTACATTCTCGAGCCCTACGGAGAGCCGTACGAGCCCTTGGGAAATGCCAGCTGCGGCACACTCCTCAGGCGTATATGGGCTGTGTGTCATGCTTGCGGGGTGCTGTATCAGGGTCTCGGTATCGCCGAGCGATACTGCTATAGCACACAGTTTACAAGCATTAATAAGCCTCTGCCCAGCAGGTTTTCCGCCCTTTACTTCGAAAGAAATCATACCACCAGGGAGCTTCATGTATTTGTCTGCAAGAGCTTTGTATTTGAAGCTATCAAGCCCTGGATAAGCAACATCAGCTACCTTCGGGTGATGCGCTAAGAATTCAGCTACCTTTTGGGCATTCTTTGAATGCCGATCCATACGAATGGAAAGCGTCTTCATTCCTCTTGAGATTAGGAAAGCCTCTAGTGGACCAAGGCAAGCACCTGTCAGGTCTTTTACGCCCACTAGGCGTACCTGAGTTATGTATTCTGCTGATCCTACCACAAAGCCTGCAATCACATCGCCATGACCATTGAGGTACTTTGTTGCAGAGTGTACTACTACATCTACTCCATACTCTAGAGGTCGGCATAAGTAAGGCGTACAATAGGTGTTGTCCGCTACCACAGTAATGCCCTCCTGCTCATGGGCAATAGTTGCTATTGTTTCCATATCAACCATTTCCATAGTAGGATTGGCAGGGCTTTCGAAGTAGACGACCTTGGTGTTGGGGCGAATCGCCTTGCGTACCTCCTCAGGATCGGTCATGTCTACAAATGAGACCTCGATGCCATACCGCCTAAGCCCATGACTGAAGTAAGCGTATGTGCAACCATATAGGGTCTTGTGTGCTATCATGTGGTCGCCCTGCTGGAGGAGTACCCAGAGAGCAGAAGTAATGGCACCGATGCCAGAAGCACATGAGATAGCAGCTTCTGCTCCCTCAAGAAGTGCCAATTTCTCTTCCACCTGAGTGCAGGTAGGATTGCCCAAGCGACTATAAATATAACCAGGCTCTTCAAGGGCAAAACGTGCACCACCCTGCTCTGCGCTGTCAAATACATAGGTTGAGGTCTGGTAGATAGGTGTAGCAAGTGTACCAAAAGGATTCTTCCCTCCAGCTCCGTGTATCGCCCTAGTGTCAAAACCATAAGCAGGCTTTTGATTGTCTTTGTTCATGCGTTAAATAAATTATAGGTTATGGTTTGTATTATCTCCCACAAATATACGCTTTATTTTGATATAAACAAGAGCTAGATGGTATATTCAAGACGTCTCTTTACATTTTGATAGAATAACCTTTGTATAGTCCCCAATGACTATACACGTATAGAGAATGTTGCACGAAAGTAACATTCAGACCGTTATGCTCGCAATCGGCTGAGACTGGCTTTAGTGTAACAGTCTTCTCTTAGGAAAGCCTATGTCTGATTGGAAATATGCCAACTACTTTTACTTCTCCACATTCACCTTTTCCGAATAGGAGGGTGCTTTTTGTCAGTCGTAATATCTTAAAGTTTTCCCATAGCTGGAAAACAAACTTTCCAGCCGTGGAAACATAACTTTCCACCCTATGGAAAGCAACCTTTCCATGGTGGGTAAATTAATTTGTTACATTAATGGGAACCCTTTAATCGTCCAATTACCTTATGGTATAAGAATAGTTTTAGAGACCTATCTAATGGTTCAAGCAATTCCTCCTCAGTATATTATGGTTATGGTTGTCTGAGGAGTGTTTATTGTGGTTGTCTGTGCTCTTTATTTTTGGTATCTTGCAGTGTGGATAAGCGGTATAATATTCATTATAATCAATGGTGTTATTATGGAACAAGGAAAGAGTAGACTACTGGCTACAGTAGTGCTAGGAATGGCGTTGGTAGTAGCAGCTTGGGTGGGTGCTAATGCGCTTCTGCATCGTAATGATCGCCCCAAGATAGTGACGGTAAAAGGAGGTGCAGAGCGAGACTTCGTTAGTGACCTTGTAGTATGGAAGGTGATGATTGTGAGCCATTCGGCTACACCTCTCGAGGGGCTTCATGATGTAGAACGGCAGCAAGGGGTACTACGCTCTTTCTTAGAAGAGAAAGGGGTAAAGGCTGAAGAATTGGCTTTCGGTCCTATCTCTTATGCCGAAGATGTTACTGGCTACTTCGATAGCAAGCAAGATAGATACGTGGAGCTTAAGAATGGTTATAACGTGTCGCAGATTGTTACGGTGACAAGTAACCGTGTGGATGATGTAGACCGGGTAGCTCGCTCTGTAGGTGAACTGATAGCACAGGATGTGACTGTCAAGTCGGACGACCCGCAATATTACTACACCAAGTTGGCGGACTTGAAGCTGGAGATGGTAGCGGCTGCAGCTGAAGATGCTATGAGCCGTGCCACTCAGATTGCTGAGGTGAGTGGGGCGAAGTTGGGGGCACTCAGACGGTCTAACCTTGGTGTATTTCAGATAGTAGGTAGGCACACTCAGGAGGATTATTCTTGGGGTGGCAACTTCAATACTTCAAGCAAAGAGAAAACAGTAACGATCACCGTAACTTCGGAGTTTCTACTCAAGTAAGCAATAAGAAGCGCCCACAATGGATCTATTTCAAGCAGATTACGATAGGATAAAGGAGCTGAGAACGCTCTTGGTGCAGTACGAGCATGAGTACTATGTACTTAATGCACCGACTGTCAGCGACCAAGAGTTCGATAACCTGATGAAGGAGCTAGAAGAGCTAGAGGCACAGTATCCCGACCAGATTACTCCCGACTCGCCTACCCAAAGGGTGGGTAGTGAATTGGTGGATAAGGGAGCTACTGGGGGTACGTACAAACATAGGTACCCTATGCTTTCGTTAGCCAATAGCTACTCGTGGGAAGAAACACTGGACTTTTATCGTAGGGTGAGGGAACTGGTGGGGCAGGAAACCGATCTAGTGGCGGAACTTAAGTTTGATGGGACTTCGATATCTGTCATCTATGAGTATGGTAGACTTACGAGGGCATTGACCCGAGGGGATGGGTCACTGGGAGAAGATGTGACTGAAGCTATCTGGGCGATACCTATTGTTCCTAAGCGCTTGATGGGAAGCGATCTCCCAGAATACATAGAGTTGAGAGGGGAAATTTTATTGCCATGGGCTGAGTTTGAGCGCCTCAATGCGGAGCGAGAGGCGGAGGATTTGCCACTCTTTGCCAACCCTAGGAATGCAGTGGCGGGCACTATTAAGACCAAGGAGGGTGTGAGTGGAGTGGTGGCTTACCGTAAGCCTACTGCGTACTTTTATTACCTCCTCAGTGATGATGAGGATTGGTTGCCAGGGCTTCATCATGAGCGGTTGGAGCTTATGCGAAAGATGGGTTTGCCTGTGGATGCGCATACTAAGGTATGTGGTACGCTAGAAGCACTTAAAGAGTATTTGGACTACTGGGATATCCATCGGCATGAACTGCCAATAGCCACTGATGGCGTGGTGGTAAAGGTAGATGAGTATGCACTGCATGACGTGCTGGGTACTACAGCGAAGTCTCCTAGGTGGGCGATGGCATATAAGTTTTCCGCAGAGTCGGCAGTAACACGCCTGGAGAGTGTGAGCTATCAAGTGGCACGTACTGGCGTGATGACGCCTGTGGCCAATCTTGAGCCAGTACAGCTTTCGGGGACTACGGTGTCGAGAGCATCGTTGCATAATGCTGATATCATCGCAGAGCTCGACCTCCACATTGGCGACCTAGTAATGGTAGAGAAGGGTGGAGAGATTATCCCCAAGATTACAGGTGTGCGTTACGACCTGAGAGATGGGCAGACAAAGGAGCGAGTGGTGATGCCTACGCACTGCCCTGACTGTGGTACGCCCCTTGAACGGACGGAGGGGATGGCGAGTACTTATTGCCCTAATGAATGGGGGTGCCCTGCGCAAGTGGAGGGTAAGATAGAGCATTTCTGTAGCCGTAAGGCAATGGATATCAATATTGGACCTAAGACCATTGAACTGCTTACCAAGTATCTTGGAGTAAGTAGTATTGCCGACCTATATGATCTTCGTGAAGAAGATCTATTAAGGTTACCTACTTTCAAGGATCAAAAGGCAAGTAATCTGGTGCGAAGTATAAAGGCTTCGGTGCAGGTGCCTTTCGACCGAGTGCTCTTCGGGCTTGGCATAAAACTTGTGGGCAGTACGGTTGCGGCACAGTTGGCAGATTCTTTTAGGTCACTCGAAGCATTACGGATGGCAAAGCGAGAAGATTTGCTGCGCGTAGAAGGGCTAGGCCCTATGATAGCAGATAGTATCCTCTCGTACTTTGCCGAAGAGCGGAATCAGGAGATTCTGAAGCGCTTAGAGCAGGCTGGGCTACAAATTGAAATGGCGGTAGGGTCTGCACAGAAGGGTAATAGTCTGGAGGGCATGAGTATCGTGGTAAGTGGTGTATTTTCTATTAGCCGTGATGAACTAAAGACCCTGATAGAGCAACATGGTGGAAAGAATGTGGGGAGTATTAGCGGTAAGACTTCTCTGGTGGTAGCAGGGGAAAATATGGGACCGAGTAAGCGAGAGAAAGCTGAGCAACTCGGGATAGAGGTAGTGAGCGAAGAGGAGTTTTTCGCTCGTTATCCTGAACTAAGAAAGGAAGAATAAGCATGCAGCAGTTTGTACATTTACACGTCCACTCGTACTACTCAGTACTGGATGGACAGTCATCGATAGAGGGATTACTAGAGCAAGCGAAGAAGAATGGTCAGCCAGGATTGGCACTAACTGATCATGGTACGATGCTCGGTATTAAGGCGTTTTGGGATGCACCTAAAGCGATGAAGGGAGGAAAGATAAAAGGGCTCAAGAAGAAACTTGGGGGAGCGACTGAGGAGGAAAGGCTAAAAATAGAAGCTGAGATAAAGGATTGGGAGGAATGGAAGTTTAAGCCTATACTAGGGTGCGAGTGCTATGTGGCACGCAATGGTAGGCTCAATAAGACTGCAAAGGAGGATAGGAGCGGTTACCACTTAATAGTATTAGCGAAAAACCAGAAGGGGTATAAAAACTTGATTAAGATGGTATCCCGTTCTGCCGACGAGGGGTTTTACGGACGCCCTCGAATAGATAAGGAACTACTGGAGCAGTACCATGAGGGTTTGATTGTGCTGAGTGCTTGCCTAGGAGGTGAGATCCCTCAACTCATTCTTAAGGGTCGTCTTGAGGAGGCAAAGGAATCGGTCAGATGGCATAAGGAGATATTTGGGGATGATTACTATCTGGAGATGCAACGCCATAAGACGGATAAGCCTGGTGGAAATGTAGAGACTTATGAAGCGCAAGTAAGGGTGAACAAGGTACTCGTGGAGCTGGCACAGGAGATAGGTGTGAAGCTCGTGGCTACAAATGACGTTCACTTTGTCCGGGAAGAGGATGGCGAGGCACATGACCGATTGATATGTGTGAGTATGGGTAAGAATTATGATGACCCTAATCGTATCACTTACACTAAGCAGGAGTGGCTAAAGAGTACCGAAGATATGGTGCGCATATTCGAAGATATGCCCGAGGTGATAGCCACGACTATGGAGATATTCGATAAGGTAGAGGAGTACTCTATCGAGAATAAGCCTTTGATGCCTCACTTTGAAATCCCTGCAGAGTTCCCTACGGATGATGATTATCTCCGTTATCTAGCGTATGAGGGTGCCAAGAAGAGGTTCGGAGAAGAGTTGCCTCATGAGGTGACGGAGCGCTTGGACTTCGAATTGGCAACGATAAAGAATATGGGTTTCCCTGGATACTTCTTGATTGTGCAAGACTTTATTGCTGAGGCTCGTAACCTCGGTGTGGCGGTAGGGCCTGGTAGAGGTTCGGCAGCTGGTTCGCTCGTCTCCTATTGTCTGAAGATTACGGACTTGAACCCCCTTAAGTACGATCTGCTTTTTGAGCGCTTCCTCAATCCTGACCGTATCTCTCTGCCTGATATTGATATTGACTTCGACGACGATGGTCGGCAGGATATCCTTAAGTGGGTAACCGATAGGTATGGGAAGGAGCGTGTAGCACACATTGTTACCTATGGTACTATGGCTGCGAAGATGGCTATCAAGGACTTGGGGCGTGTCTTGGGGTTACCTCTTTCGGAGACGAATGCGCTGGCGAAGATGATCCCCGATCGTATGCCTGATGGAGGGAAAGTAAATATTAATAATACCCTGAAGCAAATACCAGAGTTTAGGGACGCATACTATAGTGGTGACAGCCTGAAGCATGATGTGATCGAGTATGCCAGACAGTTGGAAGGCACAGTGCGTAATACTGGTGTGCATGCTTGTGGTATTATCATAGGGCAGACGGATATCTCAGATGTGGTGCCTACGATGATTACAACGGATAAGGACTCGGGAGAGGATATGTTGGTCACCCAGTATGAGGGTGGTGTGATTGAGTCTACTGGACTTATCAAGATGGACTTCCTCGGACTGAAAACCCTATCAATCATCCGTGAGACGCTCAAGAATATTAAGTTACGCCATGGAATAGACCTTGATATATCTCAGATTCCTCTGGATGATCAGAAGACGTACGACCTCTTTAGTGAGGGAAGGACAGCGGCTGTGTTTCAGTTTGAATCGCCAGGTATGCAGAAGTCGCTTATCCAATTGAAGCCAAGTAAGTTTGAGGACTTGATAGCGATGGTGGCACTGTACCGTCCGGGACCTATGGATAATATCCCTTCGTTTGTAGCGCGTAAGCATGGGCGAGAGGAGATTACCTACGACTTACCCGAGATGGCTGAGTATCTCGAGGAGACCTATGGTATCACGGTGTACCAAGAGCAAGTGATGCTTTTGTCGCGTAAGCTAGCTAACTTTACTAGAGGAAAGTCGGACGAGCTTCGTAAGGCGATGGGTAAGAAGCTCATCGATAAGATGAATGAGCTGAAGACTCTATTCTTGGAGGGCGGACAAAAGAATGGTCATGACCCTAAGATTCTAGAGAAGATATGGGGGGATTGGGCAAAGTTCGCTTCGTATGCTTTTAATAAGAGTCATGCAGCATGCTATGCTTGGGTCGCTTATCAGACCGCTTACCTCAAGGCTAATTACCCTGCAGAGTTTATGGCGGGTGTGATGAGCCGAAACCTCAATAACATCTCTGAGATTACTAAGTATATCGATGAGAGTAAGAAGATGGGGATACTCGTCTTTAATCCCGATGTCAATGAGTCTAATTTTGTATTCTCTGTCAATCCAGAGGGACATATTCGCTTTGGACTAGGGGCTATAAAGGGGTTCAGTAACTCTGCCGCTAAGCAAATTATTGAGGAGCGGGAAGCGAATGGTTTATTTAAGGATGTCTATGATTTCTTTTCCCGTGTCGATAGTAAGGCAACTACAAAGAAGGTTTCTGAAGCACTAGTGCTCAGTGGGGCTTTTGACTCATTCAAGACCTATAGTCGTGAGGATTATATGATGGAGGAGGGGGCTAGAGGCGAGACGTTCTTGGAGAAGTTGATTAACTATGGTAACCGTACTCAAGAGGAGAAGACCCACTCTATGGGTTCGTTATTTGGCGACGACTTATTCCAGGAGATGGCTAAGCCTGTACTAACCGAACATGCTCCCGCTTGGTCTGATATTGAGAAGCTCAATATGGAGAAGGAACTTTTGGGTTTTTATCTCACTGCCTCGCCACTAGATCCTTTTGCTCTTGTGCTTAAATATAAGTGTAGTGTAGGGGTATCAGAACTACGAAATATAGATATGCAGTACGTGAATAAGCCCCTGACCTTTGGGGGTATCGTGACCGGATATCGTGAGATGATTACGAAGAAAAATACCAAGGCCGCATTTATAAAGATACAGGACTATAATGGAGAGGGGGAGCTGGCTCTTTTTGGTGATGCTTATCCTAAATTCTCTATGTATGGTAAGGAGGGGTTATTTATCTATGTACGGGCTAAAGCGGAGGCTGGCTGGTCGGGGGATAGAGTCTTTATAACCATTGAGAGCGTGCAGCTATTGGATCAAGTGGCAGATAAACTGGTGAGTGAATTAGCTATTTCTATCCCTCAATGGGCTGTGACTGAGGAGTTCTATAATGATGTGGTACCTGACTTGATGGACTGTAAGGAGGGACCAATGACGGTTAGCCTAAATATCCACGATAGTAGTCATGGTGTCTATCTTAATATGAGTTCGCAAAAGTTAGCTGGAGTAGATATTTCTGTGGAACTATTGGATAAGTTGGCGATGTACGAAGATAGTGGGGTAACTTTCGAGGTTAGGTGAACCATTTGGGGGAGTTGGGTGTTTGAATAGTATAAGTGATAATTGATAATAGAAAATTAACGAGAAATTATGGCATTGACATTTACAGACGCAAACTTCAAAGAGGAGATCGCCAAGGGTGGCGCTATGGTAGTAGACTTTTGGGCTCCCTGGTGTGGCCCATGTCGTATGGTAGGTCCTATCATTGAGGAGCTTGCTGAGGAATATGGTGAAAAGGCACGTATAGGTAAGATGAATGTGGATGAGAATAGCGATGTTGTCGCTCAGTTTGGTATCCGTAATATCCCTACTATCATCTTCATTAAGGATGGAGAGGTTGTAGAGCGTAAGGTAGGTGCACAGAGCAAGGATTCCCTAAAGGAGTCTATCGATAAGCTCCTCTAATCTACATTGAGAAGTAAGGTAAAAGCCCTAGAAAAGCAAAGGTTTCTCTAGGGCTTTTACTATGTCCATTGGTGGAGCGCCTCTATAGCACTATCTACTTACTGATTACGGAGAAGGAGTTCGTGTAATCGTCGGTAGAGAGGTTCGTCTAGTTTGGTACCTAATAGATAGGGGAGTGCTTTGCCCTCTCTGAGAAGATTTCGGAGTTGTGTACTAGAGATTTCAAAGGTAGGGACATCGTCGAGTAGGTCTATCTGCTCTAGAAGTTGGGGCTTCACGAGGCTTCTATCATAGGCAGGACGAGGGTAGGCAATAATCCTAATCTCCTCTAGTAATTGTTCCGCTCCATACCATCCAGGAAGATCCACTAGACTATCAGCACCTATAAGAAGTGTGAAGTCTATCTTGGGGTACTTTGCCTTCAGGTGTTGTACCGTATGCACGGTGTAGTAGGGTGGAGTAAGATTGTTCTCTTCTAGGCTTAGCTTGAGCTTTGGGTATCCTTTGATAAGGTGATTGATCCACTCGGCTCTAAACTCGGCAGGGAGCTTCTCCATCTTTTCTTTGAAAGGACTATTGGGGGTGAGGAGTAGCCATACTTCGTCGAACCTATCGCTATATTGCTCTGCTATGAAGTTGGCAATAGCGAGATGTCCTACGTGCATTGGATTGAACGACCCAGGGAAGAGGAGTACGCGCTTCTCGTCACTAAGAAAAGAGTGAATGATCTTACTGGCTTCTAGGCACGCAATCCCTAGTTCATCATTGATAATATGCTTGTCGAAGAAAGGGGCATAGCTCAGCTCTAACTCTGCTTTGGCTAAGCGCTGTGCTATCTTTTCTGGGGCATCTGTACCGCGCCCTATGAGTCGTTGCTTTAGTACCTCCAGGCTAGGTGGCTGGATAAATAGGGTGAGTGCTTGGTCGCCATAGGCTTTCTTGATATTAAGCGCACCCACCACATCGATATCGAGGAGAACTGTCTCTCCTGCATCCAATGTCTTGTCTATCTCGCTTCTGAGGGTACCATAGTAGCACCCTTCGTAGACCTCCTGATATTCGAGGAAATCTCCCTTTGCTATCTTAGATTTGAACTCATCAGTGGTTAGGAAATGGTAGTGTATACCATCCACTTCTTCGCCTCGAGGGGCTCTGGAGGTCGCAGAAATAGAGAAGTGACCTTTGAGCCCATGCTCTCTGGTCAACTTCTCTATTATTGTGCTTTTCCCCGAACCACTAGGCGCCGAGAATATGATTAACTTGCCTGCCATCCTTGATTATAGTACGTTGAGTACCTGCTCTTTGATTTGCTCTAGCTCATCCTTCATCTTCACTACGATTTTCTGTAGTGTCGCGTGGTTGCTCTTGGAGCCTAGGGTGTTGATTTCCCTGCCCATCTCTTGGGAGATAAAGCCTAGCTTACGCCCTTGCCCTACCTCTTCAAGGTCAAGTGTTTCGAGGAAATACTTGAGGTGATTACGTAGTCGATTCTTCTCCTCATTCACATCAAGTTTCTCGATGTAGTAAATCATCTCTTGCTCCAGACGAGAACGGTCGTAATCTACATCTACATACTTGCTGAGCCCTTCTTCGATTCGCTGACGAATCTCCGTAATGCGCTCTTCTTCATAAGGCGTGATGCTATCGAGTAGGGTACTAATCTCTTGGATGTTCTTTACAAAACCATTGTAAAGCGCCTGCCCTTCTTGTAGCCTGAATTCATTGAGGTGATCGCACGCTTCTGTTATTGCCTTCATGGAAATCTCCTCTAGTGCATGCTCATCTTCTTCACTCTCCTTGCGGTCATTCTCTATTACCCCAGGCATATTCATGATTGTGCGCATAGGATCTGAGGGTAGGGGAATAGAGGTGGCTTGACTAAAGTCTTGAAGCAATGCCCAATACTTCCCTGCCAATTCCTGATTAAGACTAATAGAAGGCTCTGTATGCAGCTGCTCATACGTAATAAAGAGATCAATCTTGCCTCGTTGTAGTTTTGCGGTAACCAACTTACGAGCTGGCATCTCAATATGACGAATCTCAGATGGGCAGCGGAGGCTGAGGTCGGCTTGTTTGCTATTGACCGACCTCACCTCTACTGTTATTTTCTTCGTTGCTGTCTTGGCTTCTGCCTTGCCGAAGCCTGTCATTGAGTGTATCATAGGTTCTGACCGTGACAGTTCTTAAACTTCTTTCCACTTCCACAAGGACATGGGTCATTGCGACCAATCCTTTGCTCAGCAATGTATGGTTGTTTCTTCTGCGGCTGACGGCTAGCTGCCTGACCAGCTTCATAGCGTGACTGTTGCTGGGCTTCGTAATCATCTTTCTGCTCTTGGTAGCGACGGCGATTGGCAGCGCGAGGGTCGTCGTGTTGCTCCTGCACCTCTACCTTTTTGTCGCTCTCATCTTGCTGTTGAGGAGCGATATTGATATGACCACGCATGATGATTTCAGATGCTTTTTGGTTCATCTCTATCACCATAGAGCGGAAGAGTTCGTATGCCTCCATCTTGAAAATGACTAGAGGATCCTTATTCTCATACGATACATTGCGAACCGCATTTTGCAACTCGTCCATTGCTAGAAGATGGCGCTCCCAAGCCTCATCGATAGTATAAAGAAGGATAGTCTTCTGGAATGCTTTTGCAATACTCTTACCTTCGGTTTCAACAGCTTCTTTGAGATTAGTAACTACATTATAGCCTAAGCGACCATCGGTTACTGGTATCGCAATGCGCTCTACCTTATCACCATGCTCCTCATAGAAGTTCTTGAGGACTGGATAGGTTACCTCTGCCATTCGTGCTGAGCGGCGCTTGAGGTTTGCAACAACGTGCTCCATCACATGGTCTACAAGACTATCGTTATTCATCCTCTTATACTCTTGCTCGGTGAGCGGGAGCTCGGTAGAGAAGGCTTTGAAGACCTGTTGCTTAAAGTCTGCGTAAGAAATCTCGTTGGGTGCCCCATCGGCAATAGCTTCAGCAGTCTGAGTAAGCGTATTGAGTACGTCTAAGCCTACACGCTCACCCATAAGAGCGTGGTTGCGTCGGGTGTAGATTACATTGCGCTGAGCATTCTTTACGTCGTCATAGTCTAGGAGATGCTTACGAACACCATAATTGTTCTCTTCTACCTTCTTCTGAGCGTTCTCAACCTGATTGGATAATTGCTTGCTCTCAAGCATATCATCGTCCTTAAGTCCCATCGTTGATAGAATCTTTGCCATACGATCCGAACCAAACAGACGCATTAGCTTATCCTCGAATGAGATAAAGAAGACGGATGAACCTGGATCGCCTTGTCGACCAGCACGTCCCCTAAGCTGCCTATCTACACGGCGGCTCTCATGGCGCTCAGTTCCAATAATTGCAAGACCACCTGCTTCCTTTACCTCAGGCGTGAGCTTGATATCTGTACCACGACCCGCCATATTAGTAGCAATGGTTACGGTACTTGCCTTTCCTGCCTCAGCCACAATGTCAGCCTCCTTTTTATGGAGCTTAGCATTGAGTACCTGATGAGGAATCTTGCGGAGGGTGAGCATCTTACTGATAAGCTCGGAGGTCTCTACAGAGGTGGTACCTACTAGCACTGGGCGACCTTTGCCTATAAGTAGCTCGATTTCCTCAATAATGGCAGCATACTTAGCACGTGCAGTCTTATAGATACGGTCATTCTCATCGATACGAGCGATTGGGCGATTGGTAGGGATTACCACAACATCAAGCTTGTAGATGTCCCAAAACTCCTTCGCCTCTGTTTCAGCTGTACCCGTCATACCAGCTAGCTTGTGGTACATACGGAAGTAGTTTTGGAGGGTTATGGTAGCCTTAGTCTGTGAAGCCGATTCTACTTTTACGCGCTCCTTCGCTTCGATAGCTTGGTGAAGACCGTCGGAATAACGGCGACCGTCCATGATACGACCAGTACCCTCATCCACAATCATCACCTTATTGTCTATCACGACATACTGATCGTCCTTCTCGAATAAGGTATAAGCTTTGAGTAGCTGTTGAATCGTATGCACACGTTCGCTTTTGATAGAGTAGTCGGTGAGCAACTCGTCTTTCTTCTCGCCCTTTGCCTCCTCTGTGAGTGTCTCATTCTCAAGAGCAGATAGCTGAGCCGCAATATCGGGAAGGATAAAGAATCTTGGGTCTTCGTTCTTGCCTGAGAGAAGGTCAATACCTTTATCTGTGAGTTCTATCTGGTTGTTCTTCTCATCAATAACGAAGTAGAGATCATCGGTAATCTCATTCATTCGGCGGTTATTATCTGCCATATATACAGCTTCGGTATTGAGCATACCAGCCTTGATACCTTCCTCGCTTAGGTACTTGATAAGCGCTTTATTCTTAGGAAGTCCCTTGAAGCTACGATATAGCTTGATGTATCCTTCCTCGATAGTCTTCTTATCTCCGCTCGCAATTTCCTTGCGAGCCTCAGTAAGCAGACGGCTTGCGAGTGTCTTCTGAGCATTAACTACGAGTTCGACATTCTCACGGAATTCCTCAAACATAGCGTCGCCCTTGCTCTCTACTGGACCAGAAATAATTAGAGGAGTACGTGCGTCATCAATCAGTACTGAGTCTACCTCATCCACAATGGCATAGTTGTGTTTACGCTGAACTAGGTCGGCAGGAGTACGTGCCATATTATCGCGCAGGTAATCGAAACCAAACTCATTATTGGTGCCGAATGTGATGTCGCAATTATAGGCCTTGAGTCGCTGTGGACTATTAGGCTCATACTTATCGATACAGTCTACGCTAATGCCATGGAACATGTAGATTGGTCCCATCCACTCGGAGTCACGCTTCGATAGGTAGTCATTAACCGTCACCACGTGTACGCCATTGCCTGTAAGCGCATTGAGGAATACAGGAAGCGTCGCTACCAGAGTTTTACCCTCTCCCGTAGCCATCTCCGCAATCTTACCCTCGTGAAGCACGACACCACCAATGAGCTGTACGTCGTAGTGCACCATGTCCCACTTCACCATATTGCCGCCCGCCATCCATTCGTTTTTATAGATAGCATTGTCGCCCTCTATCCGTACGAAGTCGTGTGTTACCGATAAATCGCGGTCGAATTGTGTAGCCAGTACTGTTATTTCATCGTTGTCGGCAAAGCGTTGTGCCGTGCTCTTTACTATAGCAAATACCTCTGGAAGCACCTCTGTGAGCTTGCCCTCGAGCTTCTCTAGGATATCTTTCTCTAGTTTATCCACTTGTTCCCACACAGCCTCGCGCTCAGAGAGCTCTAGTTCGTCTACTCCCTCCTTTAGCTTAGCTATCTGAGTGCGCTCCTCTTGTACGCTATCTTGCAGACTCTGGCGTATCTGAGCAGTACGTGCACGTAGTTCGTCGTGCGATAGGAGCTTTACCTGTTCGTATTGCTCCTTTACTTTATTGACTAGTGGCGTAATCTCCTTAAGATCTCGCTGTGATTTATTCCCAAATATCTTGGATAGAAAATCGTTAAATCCCATATATTATATTTTGCTTCTGAATGTCTAACTAATAAATTAACCCCTCCTCCATAATGCGTCTACTTATGGAGTAGGTGGTCTGATGCGAAGTCTCCATGCTATCTTAGTGGAAACTTCCCGAAGGTCGAGCGGAGTCTCTATCTTGTTCGCCTTGATGCTTGGGTGCATCATAACGAATAGAGTAGGGGTCGCTACCATCTGGTAGCTTTGCACCTGTCTTGGACTACTAAGGTCTTGAGCTACCCAGCTTGGGAGTAAACCAAAGACGATATCCGGGCGATTGGCATTGATGGCACTATTGAGCGCTGTTAGCCAAACGCTATTACCGTTATTACTGATGGCACTTTCACGTAGTCTATACTCTTCAATAGCATACGCTATACCACTGAACTCCAAAAGAAAGTCGCTTACAGCACTCTGTACTTCTCGGAGCTTGACCTTGGGGTTGGACTTAATAGTCGTTCTATTGAGGTAAACTGCCCCATAGGGCGTAATCTCCTCTACCAATCCTTGTACCCCGAACTCCGCATGGAGGTACATATTCACCAATGCCAAGCATCGATCTGCCTTGAAGAGTCTTCGGTCGTCAATAACAGCTGGGGCATACTCTCGCGAAATACCATTGCCAGTGAGCACCACCAAGGTATTATTGAGGTCAATGTGCTTTAGAAGTTCGGCTATACTCCTGTCTAGCCTGAGATAGCTATCAATTGTCTCACTCGTAACATCGCTTTCTGCTTTATTCCCGTTAGCTACTGTGAAATGGAGCGAGAGTAAATCTGTGATTTCATCTTTTCCTAAGCCTGTGCCGCTTAGTAGAGACTTTGCTAGCCTTACGACCTCGTCATTGATAAGAGGACTTTCAGTAAAATCCTCTATGTCACTAGTCGTCTTGCCAAAGCTATGGTCAAAAGAGGCACCTCCCGTGTACGCCTTTAGTAAATGCGTTTTACTAGAGTTGCGCCACCTTATGCCATTCCCAAGGCGGGTGGGAAGTGACTCGTTCCCGACGTTGCTACGATCAACAACGATAGGGAAATCCCCTTGGTAGTAAGTACTACTTGCCCACCTCCCTGTGTAGGGGTCGATCCAATAGGCACCATTGCCATAGAGGCCCGAAGCGATGATTGCTTCTTCTGCTTTGGGAGCAATACTATAGACGAGAGCCTTATTCTGGGTTGCTTTTTTTAAATTATCACCTATCGTAGGAGTGCTCAGCGAGCGAGGAGAATAATTGCCCGAAGTAGCATAACCGAGGAAGTCCTTATCCTCAAATACAGAATTGGTATGAATCCTTTTGCCTGCCCTATCTGTGCGCATAGGTTTGCGCTCTGCTACCCCATTGCTAGTAGCTAGCGTACCTGTGTGTAATATGGCTTCGGCTGCAGTGGTATTGCTCCTAAGTAGAGGGATAGCTACATTGCCATATACCTTGCCTCTATTGAGCAACCGATTGATGCCATCGTCTGGCATCTCCCTAGCCAACTCCTCTAGGAGGTCAGCTCGTAGCTCCTCCACAGATACCATCACCACCAAACGAGGCGTCTGCGCTTGCAGTACACCTACTTGGCAGAGTGTCAGTAGAGAGACAAGTCCGGTAAGTATCTTATTCATTCTTCTATATGGTTCCTACTCTCCCTCCACCGCAAAAACTGATCCAAGGCTATACCTATGGCGAGTATGTGGAGGTGCTTAGGCAATTCTTGTAGAAATAAACCTAGTATCAAGTAGATAACTATCGCTACAAAGTTACCAAAATAGAGCCACTTATTGGGCTTTCCCCACCTATTATTATAGGTAGTGATAGCTAGTACAAACCAAAATGGGTGCATGAATAGCATGTTGGCATTGGGCCATGTGTGTGGATGCTCCGAAATAAAGGCAAGAAACCATATCGTAACTCCTCCTATGCCTAGTAGGGTATAGATAGCTCTATGGTATAATATCTGTATCTTCGAGGTAGGGCGTATCTGCAGGAGGACAATGAGTATTACAAATACAAACCAAGGTATTCTCCATGCTTCATACGGATTACTGATGGTCTTACTCTGCTCTACCCATACCACTTTCTTGGTGACAATCGGTTCGTTAGTGTCTCCTCTAAGTGCACTATCTAGCTCTTGCTCCAAGTAACTGGGGAGAAAGGCAGCATCGCGCAGTGACATCTGTCTATCGGTCTTCCAGCCCAGACACAAATCTGCCCCCATGGTATACCATACAGCCGAATGGCTTTTGTCCCGAATAGCTTCGCGGAATGTGGGGAGTGCCGAAGGGTTCAGCTGATACTTAATATCACCAATCGCCTCCTCAAGTAGGTCTCGTGGGCGCGTAGCGCAGTTGTCGAAGTAAAAGTTATATTGGTAGTCCCTATTCTCTGGCAAGGCATTCCAGGAGAGCTTATTCGCCAAGAGTAGAGCCTCGGTATCTGTGAGGTTGAGCTCTTGCTCTACCACACTACGACCTTGCGAGGAGTATTCCCATAGAAACTCATCGAAACTAGTAACCCCTAAAGAGTACATGGGTTTCCCCAACATGAAATTGAGGATAAAGTTTTTCTGATCCAGGGAGAAGTATCCGTAGTTGTATACAATGTCCTGACCATCTTGCTGTACTCTGATAGCTGTGTGCCCATATAGGTAAAATACGTAGTCATCGGTGGGTCCACAGGTAAGCAAGCTAACCTTGGGCGCAGCGATTGCACTTATAGAACTCAGTAGAATGGCAATCGTGAGTAGATATCTCTTCATTATCATTTAATTCCAGTGGGGTATATCCTCGGGCGTAAGTCTACTATTGCGTATCATCATCTCCTTAGGATATAGATTATTTGCTCTATTCCCAACTTGTTTGGCAAAGCCGAGGGGGATTCCTTCATAAGTAACTAGCTGGATCCCTCTATCGCTCTCAATATTCAGGACTTCCCGCTTTAGGTATTGCAGAGCTACTTCCTTGCTCAGCTCATAATGCGAATAGGGAATGAGAGCGCTTAGGTTGTGGCTATTGGCCCATGCCTGATGCGGTACAAGTCCTTTGCCCTTCTCTTCTCCAAGAGGCACACCACCGGCAAGTATCTTCGTCCTCTTGAGTAGCGAAAGAAGTGCTTGCCCCTCACGACTCAGGGCGTACCATAGCCCGTTGTGCTGGTAAAGGTTCTCGGGGTCAAAGACGTGGGCGAGTTCGGTAGGCACCTTGGTGGATGATGAAACCTTAAAGTCTCCACTCAAGGGCACAGTACTCTCGATCTTCCGCACAGCGAAGATGGTCAACCCCTCACTCTCTGTGCGGTGCGGCATGAAGTGATAGACCCCTTCTTCTCGCTCCCAGACACCCCATGACGGACTGACCTCTAGCTTCAGAAGCTCTGCAGAGTATTTGCTCTGCAAGTATTCGAGTTGCCCCTCGTTCTCTTCTCTATTGTAGGTGCACGTGCTATAGATGAGCACTCCACCCTCTTCTAGCATTGCCCAAGCCTCATCAAGGATTTCTTCTTGCCTAGAAACACATAGAGCCACATTGGATTCGGACCATTCGCTAACTGCCGAGGGCTCTTTCCTGAACATCCCTTCGCCAGAGCAAGGGGCATCCACAAGGATTAAGTCGGCTGTGATGCCGCTCACTTTTAGTTGCCTAGGGGTAGCACTGGTTACAATGGTCTCATCGAGTCCCCATCGAGTGAGGTTTTCAAGTAGTATTCTAGACCTAGCGCTCTCTATCTCATTAGCTAAGAGGATGCAATCATTTGGGATATAATTCCTCAACAAACTCGTTTTGCCCCCAGGGGCAGCACAAAGATCAATGGCACGCTGAGGCGCTAACCTTAGTTGCTCAATATACTGAGCGACCATCATAGACCCAGGCTCTTGTACATAATATGCCCCTGCATGCCACAGAGGGTCTGCTCCGAACGTTACCTCGCTATCTACGTAGCCACCGAGGGCACACCATGGTACCGCTCTTAACTTTGGTGTAAACCCTTTGTCGCTGTGTGTGCGAATGGAGGGCGAAAGCGGTTTGCCTAGAGCCTCCTCGAGCAGTGTCAGTTCATCCACTCCAAATTGCTGGGCAAAGCGCTCTCTGAATCTCTCTGGTAGCTGTAGCATATCCTTGCAGCTTAAATCTTATATGAGAAACCTAAGCTAAAGAGCTGGTTGTACTGGAGTAGATTCATGAAGGTCTTTGGCATATCTGCTGGTAGGATCACACTATCATCGAACCTCGTATTGAGCGAGAAACGGGCAGTGAAGAAGCGTGTGAAGGCATAGTTGATAGAGTTGTCGAACTCTATCTCTACGTGCTTATAGGATGTGCTGTAGAATAGCCTTGAAGTCCAATTGAGGGAGGTAGAGAAGTCCCAATTGAGGTTGAGGTGAATGGACGAACCTAGGCGAGCTCTAAACCTCTGGTCTTGTACAAAACCGATACGTCCCTTGTCAATATCATCAGTATAGGTATAAGCTAGGTTCGCAGCTAGTGGGGCAACATTGGCAGTGAAACGGAACCGAGCAAAAGGGTTACTCCTAAAATTCTTAAGGTTGATGTCATACTTCATACCGAGACCTGCATCCAAAACAAGGGGTGCAAATGGTCGAGTTATCAGAGTCCCATTTTCTTTAGTGTTTTTCAATAATTGGCTACGCAGCTGTACATCGGTAGTATAATACCAATTCTTATAAGCTTTGATACCAAGGTTGCTATTGGCACGGAACGAGTCTTCTCCTATCTTGAGCTGTAGTTTGTCGTCGGTATCAGGGACATTGGAGAATAGACCGAGCCTGTATTCTAGCTCATTCACCCACTTGACCTTACCTTTTTCGTAAGTGGCATTGTAGAAGATGCGGGTGTTGAAGTTAAGACTATTATAGCCTCCCTTATGCCAATTCTTGGATACTTGGTTCTGTGCAAAGTGGATGCTTCCCTCAAACTTATGCCACCAGTACTTCCGCTCTATCTCCCCGCCAGCTATTTCCCCCGTGGGCTTTTGAACTACAGATAGCTGTGCCAACTCTCCATTGTACCCCGATGTTGCAATCTGATTCCCTTTCATAGTGCCCGGTAATTGGCCAACCATAATATCGGCAAACTGAGGGTGCGTGAGCATCAATTGTTCCCTAAGTAGTCGAAGGTGTGACCATCGGCCTACGCTCTGAGCGAAAGTGCTGGTTTGGGCTATCTTATCTTGCTCTTCCAATAGGCGTTCTGTCCAAGTACTTAGGTTGGAGTAACGAGGTTTGGTCTCGGGGACATCAATGGTTAATGACTTGAAGTTTTTAGCGTCGACCACTAATGGGGCATTGAGTAGGGCTTTTAGCCGGAGCTCTTCGGCTGTAGGTAACTGGTCGGGCGAGAATGGTCGACCAATAATCTGCTTTGCTTCCTGACTTAGTGCTGCCCCTAGCGTGTCATTGAGCAAAATATTCATTGCATAGTCAGGAGTAGAAGCAAACTCTTGCGCCTCCACGTTGTTCGATAATAAGCCAAAGCCCAATGCTAAGGCAATATATAAGCTTCTAGCTACTTTCATTATATCTTCTTGAATTATATAGTTTATATCTTATGTACAAAGGTACTAACCTATCGCCACTTCACAAAATAGGGGGTGTTGGTGGCTATTCTCATGAGTGCTGTATGGGTATTCTAGTGGCATACACACTGGGGGATTTGACGCGTATGTATGGAGGGGCTTAGCTTACTAATGTTGGAAGCTAAAGTTTCCGTCGACGGAAACTTATCTTTCCAGCCTTGGAAACTTATATTTCCATCGACGGAAACTTTGCTTTCCAACGTTGGAAACTTACCGTTCCAACCGAGGGAATTTTTTTGGAAACCCTACACTACGGGTAGCTTAGTTGGTAGATCTGGGGTTTTGAGTAACGAAGTAAAAAAGGCGACCATGTGGGGGTCGCCTCTTTATCATTACTTTTGGAGTATTTTAGTGGAGATAATGTAGATGTCTTTGGTGGGTCGGTCGCTATCGTCCGTCTTGCTGTTTTGGATCTTATCAATGGTCTTGATGCCTTCGAGGACTTCTCCAAATACAGTGTATTCGGTGTCTAGGTGAGGTGTACCTCCTTCTGTCATGTAGGTTTGCTTGATGTAGTCTGGCATCTTGCCTCGCTCCTCATTGTCGTACTTCTCTAGCTCGTTCTCAAGAAAGCACTGCCCAGTCACTATGTAGAACTGGATAGGAGAGCTCTCCTTCTCGGGGTTCTCTTCGTCGCCTTGGCGAGCAGCAGCTAGCGCCCCTTTCTTGTGATATAGCTCGGGGTAATGAAACTCTGCGGGAATCATCTTGGGGTACTTCGCCTCTAGTTTTGCCATAGCTTTCCCATCGTCGCCCTTCATGGCACCACCGGCTTGTACCATAAAGTTTTTGATGACACGGTGGAATACGAGGTTGTTGAAGTCTCCCTGCCTTACGAGTGTCAGGAAATTGTCTCGGTGGAGTGGTGTCTCGTTGTAAAGCTTCACAGTGAAGGAGCCGACATTGGTCTTGAACTCGACTTGATATTCCTTCTCCTGAGCCAATGCTACAACCGCTACAAAAGCGAGCACTAAGGATAACGCAATCTTACGCATAGTATTTTATCTAGTGAATGAAGAGAGTAGAATGGCAGCACTAAGCGAAACGTTGAGAGAGTCACTTATTGAGCTTTCGGCTCTCGGAATAGTGATACGATTATTTGCTATACTGAGGAGCTCGGAGGATATCCCGCTCCCTTCGTTGCCAAATATGATGACGGAGTTGGGCGGGATGACTGCCGTCCGATAGTCCTGCCCATCCATTGCCGTGGTAATAATGTTGCTGAAGTGGCTGGGGAGGAACTCTGGCAGATCGATGTCTTGGTAGATAGTTACGTTGCCCAGTGCTCCCATACTGGCCTGAACCACTTTGGGGTTGAAAGGGTCTACACACCCTTTGCTACACAATATATTCTTGATGCCAAGCCAATCGCATAGCCGAATGATGGTGCCAAGGTTGCCAGGATTCTGTACCTCCTCGAGAGCGACGGTGATAAGCCCCGAAGCCGTAAATGGGGGCTCGGAAGGAAGCTCAAATACAGCTATCAGTTCGTGACGGCTTTCGAGTGAGGAGAGCTTCTTCATCTCTTGTTGGCTCGTTAGTCGAGCCTCTTTCCCTACGCCTATAAGTAAGGTAGGGTCGGAGGCTATCATCCATCGGAGCTGGAAGGAGGGGGTAAGTAGCTCTATGGCTTTGGCACCCTCGGCTACAAATAGTCTCTCTTCGCTTCTTTTCTTGGCGAGTCGGAGCGAGGTGACTATCTTTCGTTCCCTTTCGGATAGTGGCTTTATAGCTTCTTCTGACACCATATTTGTAGCGCTTTCATATCGGGAAAAACCAGTTGGGCTCCCTCTTCTCTCAAAATAGATTCCTTGATAGGGCCAGTTGTTACAGCAATGGTAAGCGCTCCAGCAGAGCTTCCACTCTTCACCCCAAGAGGGGCATTCTCTATGACGATAGCCTCTTCTGGAGAACATCCGAATAGTTTCATGCCCATGAGATAGGGCTCGGGGTTGGGTTTTCCTTTGGTCACACTCTCCGCCGTAATGATATGCTCCCTCTTGACATAGTCGCTGTAGTACTTTTCAATCCTAGGGTAGGCGTTGTTTTGGGTGCTTCCCGTGACCACCGCTATATCATAACCCTTCTCCTTGACCACCGCCATTACCTCTCTGGTGTGGGGGATTAGTTGTAGCTCGAAGTTGGCGTTATTGAATAGGGCGGTCTTCCTTTCGTAGATTTCCTCTACTAGCTCCATAGGAGCTTCCTTGCCGAAGGTTCTATGGTATAGCTTGGCTATGGTGTCTATCCCTCGCATACCTTCGTAGAGATAGAACTCGTCTTGTTCTGCCTTTAGCCCATACTCATCGACTGTTTGTTTCCAGCTGCGTACATGCTGTGGCATAGTGTCGAAAAGGACACCATCCATGTCAAAAAGAAATAACTTACTTGCCATCTTTTAGTCTTGAAGTGAGTACCGTTAGGTGTTTTGAAGCACGAGTGATTGCCGTATATATCAGCTTCTTTTTCTCCTCGAGAACTGGGTTTTTATTGATATCATCGTAGTCTAGGTATACTTCTCTATAAGTTGATCCTTGAGCCTTGTGTATTGTGAGGGCATACCTATGCTTGAAGACGGCAAAGCTATTTCGGGTTTGATAGTAGTCTTTCCAAAATAAATCTTTATTCTTCGCTTTTCGTTTCAACTGATCGAGGATGTCGAGGAATAGGAACTCGCTATCCTCGTGGATAATCGGTAAACACCCGTTGACGATATACACCTTTAGCAGCACGCTGTCTGTATTATCTTTCTTGTCTATGGGGTACTCGAAATCAATCTCATAGACTTCAGAGGATTTAATCTTCACTTCCTCGTTATTGTTGAATATTATGTCTCGATCCACCTGGTATGAGCGATCAATGATGATTGTCTCCCCTAGTTCAATCTTACTAGGGCGGTCGTAGATTTCGTGCCGCACTAGTTTATTGAACTCCTCTACTCGCTTATTGGTGTAGGCGAGAAAGCGGATGTCGGTGTCGTGCCTATTCTGCACAAAGTACCTAATAATCTTCTGAGTGTCTTTGGTGAAACTATAACCAAGACCCTCTTGTGTCGTGTTATCGGTATAGCTATTGAGCTGGTAGATGTTGTTAGAGAGGGGGATGATGGGATTTTCTGCCGCTTGCCTGATAATCTCAGTTAGCCCTAACTGCTTATAACCTTGGTTGAATATGGGGGAAATATAGGACGGCTCATTAACTGGGGGAAGCTGCTTATTGTCTCCAATGAATATTACCTTGAGTAGCTTATTATCCTCGAGGCTTAAATCGATATAATGGAGTAAGTCTGTCCCAATCATAGATGCTTCGTCTATCACTAAGATAGTAGCACCACTGAGTTTGCGCTCTCTAATACTAGGATCTGGGATATACTTCTCAATGCCCTTGTCTTCATCTATACTGTACTTGAGCCTAAGCGCTGAGTGGAGGGTGCAAAACTCAGTATAGATATTATCTTCATCACTATTCTTTTGCCTAAGTACCTCTACCGCCTTGTGTGTTGGTGCCGTCATCACCACCGAATAAGTGCGATCCTTCTTGGCGCTCAGCTCATGGCTAAGTTCGGAGACAAGCGTATGGACAAGCGTAGTCTTCCCTGTCCCTGCTGAGCCTTGGATAAGCAATATCCTATGGTTGTCTTCTTTAAGATAGGCTACACCTTTCGTCACCACAGACCGTTGGTGCGGAGTAAGTAATATCTGATCCTGCGCCATTGTCAATCTATTACCCTGCCTGCGCCTAAGTAGGTTCTCTTGTAGTAGGGCTCGTTGAGGTCGCTGATGATGACTCCTCTCCGTGTAGTGGAGTGGATAAACTTATTATCTTTCAGATATACTCCTACATGGCTAGCCCTGCCACCACGTCGGTTGTTAATATTGAAAAAGACCATATCACCTTCCCGTAGGTTCCCTTTCTTCACTCTGCGGGTTTTACTCATGAGGTCGGCAGAAGACTGTCGCCCCACATCGGTGGCATAGACGTCCTTATATAATCGGTAGACAAACCCACTACAATCAGTACCTCTCTTTGTGGTACCTCCAAAACGGTAGCGGGTGCCAATCCAGTCGTCAATAAAGGCGTAGAGATCCAAGTTGTCCTCGGGTGTCTCAATATCCATGTCTAGAACCATTGAGAGCTGCTTTGCCAGTTGAAGCTGCTCTGCCCCTATATCAATAATCTCCCCTTCTTTCGTGATGACTTCTCCTGGGATAAGTACACGCTTTACGGGCTGCTTTATAGTGCGGCAAGAGGTGCTCCCCATCATTGCGATGAGTAGCACCACTAACCATATTCTTCTTATGTGGTGATTCTCAATCACCTTGATAGACTGTAGGTATTAAGCCTCAACAGATACCATTGACTTGTCACCCTTATGAGTAGAGAATACCACCTTGCCATCTACGAGAGCATATAGGGTATGATCCTTACCCATACCTACATTAGCACCTGGGTGATGCTTAGTACCACGCTGGCGAACTAGGATGTTGCCTGCCTTTACGATTTCACCACCAAACTTCTTTACACCTAGTCGCTTGCTCTCCGACTCACGACCGTTCTTAGAGCTACCTACACCTTTTTTGTGTGCCATATCTCTTTCCTTTCTATTAGTTCTTTAGTTATCCTACAATCTCCTTGATAGCCAGCTCTGTAAATTGCTGCCTATGGCCATTTAGCTTACGATAGCCCTTTCTGCGCTTCTTGTGGAAGACTAACACCTTCTTACCCTTAACGAGTGGACGGCGAACTTCGCAAACAATCTTAGCACCCTCTACTACAGGAGCACCAACACTTACCTGACCATCACGATCGAGGAGCATAACTTGATCAAACTCGAGAGTGTCTCCTTCATTCACATTCTTGATGTGGTGAACGAAAAGGGTCTTGCCACTCTCAACCTTAAACTGCTGTCCTTGAATCTCTACGATTCCGTACATAACTATTAACGTTTAATATAATACCCAGTGGGTGAGCCTTAACTCCTAAAGCTACTTACACGACCCATCACGGAATAATCGCCGCAAAGGTACCAAAAAACTATTGTAGAGCCAAATATTTATCGCTCGTAGATTCAAGCGTAGATTCAAGAACCAAGTGCAATTTACTTCAAATGTTTTTTAAGCTAATAATGGAGTATTAAACAATATCTTTTCTCTTGGTCTTTTGTTTAGTTTGTACTGATACTTCTTTAGGAGGGGTGGCTAATTATCCAATGGTTCTGTATGGCAACAAACTCATCAAGAAGATTAAGAAACACGGCTATTCTATTCTTGACCTTCTGAACCTTCCAAAGTCTCTTGCCTATCCGATAGCCGTATTCGATACTGAAGGAGATGGTTCTCGTATTGCGCTTGCGGAAATCAAAGATCACAAGGGGAATAACTTTGTCGTTAGCGTAAGATATGGGAATGGGACACAGGCAGAGGTGAATGTGATCACGTCAGTGTACGGTAAATTGTTTGAGAGTGTGGTTAGATGGTTAAGGAAAGGGTATCTGACTTATGCAGACAAAAAGAAAGCCCTCGCATATCTATCCGGCACTCCCGCTCCGATTGCGGGCGCCTTGACAGAAGCGGAGCTTTCTCACGCCACAAAGGTAGTAAAAGATTTCCAAAACCAAAAAATAGTGGAGGACAATGACATCCGATACAGAGAGTTCGAAGCAGTCAACAACCAGTTCAATACCGAGCTACAGCAACAGATAGAAGGCACACTCCCAAAGGGTCATATCTACAAGCTAGGTATCCCAAATCATATCCTCAGGAGTGCAGGTATACCTATGCTACCTATCGAGATGAGCGCTAGTGGAGCATCTGCAAAGAGCAAGCAAGATAACCATCCATTCAATTTGGAGTTGTTAAGAGACCTCCCTAGGCTCCTCAATAATCCTTTGGCTATCTTCTCTTACGGAGATAAGACAAAGGCTCAGAATATCATCGTAGAAGCTCAATATGACGGGAAAGAGCTCTTAGTCGGATTGCACTTGAGCAAGCAGAAAGGATATATCGAGGTCAATGATGTAAGAGGTTTATTCCCTAAGGATACCTATCAATGGTTGAACTGGATAGCTCAAGGAAAAGCTATCTACCTAGACAAAGAAAGCATCCAAGAAAAGATGAACCAACGGCGAATCAATCTCGCTGAGGTGGCTCATCTAGACTTAGATGCCATCACAAAGATAGTAAAAGATTTCCAAAACCCAGCAGAACCATACGGAAAATTTCAGATCGGCGATAATACACAAACAAAAACGCTCGACGAGAAGCAGAGAAAAAATGGAAGTCAAGAAGTGATAACTCACGAGGACGATCTCAGATATCGACTGAGCAAGAAAGATAGAAGCGTAGTAGAGGGGTGGCTAAGAAAGAGAAACGACCTCACAGAAGAGGAAATAGCAGCATTCATAGAATACACCACACCATTTGATAATAAGACCGCTCTAGCTATGGGGCGGTGGTTCGCAAATGGTACAATACGACTACCTGAAGACCAAGAGAAGGTAATACAGGCAATTAAGGTGTCAGAAATAGCAAAGGTAGACCCATTGAGGTATAGTAGCCCTATGCAGCTCATCAACACCCATAGCGATAAATACTCTCCAAAAACTAGACAGCTCAAAAAGGCCTCATCCGATATTCTGGGTGATGGCGGTTACCGTGATCCCTTGAGACTCCTGCGTCAGCTTGTATACACCAACCATCTTGCGGGATGAAATCCGCAAGATATGGGCGACGGGGTTATTTTTCTCTTTGAAAATTTGAAAGAAAACTGGAAATCCATTATAATTGAGCGAATTATCCACTAAACGCTTAATTACACAATGGATACCAGTTTTCTACGACATGTATATGGGCTTCTTGGAGTCAAATGTACTGCTACACACTACAAAACTAACAAAATAGTTTTAGATATAGAGTATTCTAAAACGAAAAAGAG
>NZ_KB904284.1 GCF_000379925.1 Porphyromonas levii DSM 23370
AATGAGGCAGAGGGAAAATTAAACAATTGGGTGTCAATGGCATTAGAAACAGCTTCAAAACCTCTAATGTCATTAGCGAACACAATCAATGCAGCTAAAAAGGAAATACTCGCATGGTATTATGGACGGCTATCAACCGCCAAAGTGGAGGGAATAAACAATAAGATTAAAGTGATGAAGAGAAATGCTTACGGATATAGAGATGATGAATATTTCAAACTAAGGCTTTTTGCTCTACATGACTGCCGTATCACACGAAATGTCGGATGAACCATCTTTTGGCTGGAAATGAGGCATCTTCAAGAAACTATTTGTAAGTTTCTCAACCTCTGCGTAGTTACCCATAGCACCATAGGTGTAAGCTAGGTAAGCCTTAGCAACATCCTGATTCACTTCATAAATCTGCGTTCTCTTGAAGCCATCAAGGTAATCAACCGCAATCTTTAGGTCACTCAAAGCTTGGTCATAAACCTCCTTCTGAGTAGCAATAGGCTTATTTAACTCCTCAATCTTAGTATAAATAGGGAGGAGCTTAGCTGCAGGATCATACTCTTTACTAAATAATTGTGCTAGATAGTAGTAAGCGTAACCGCGGATAGCAAGAGCCTGACCCAGAAGGTGTCTCTCCTGAGTTTTATCAGCGGGCAACTTAAGAGCATTTTCTCCATACTGAGAAATAATACCATTTGCAGTGAAGATAAGGCGATAGTAGAAACGCCATGGAGTATAGTTGTAGTTACTAGAGTTTCCGGATACACCAGTGTAATTCTGAACTTTATCCCACCAACCATAGTCATTCTGCACGTAGGTAAAGTCTCCAGAAAGGAGGTCTAGAGCATAGTCTGTAGACTTCTGACCAAAGTCCATGTTACCATTAGTACCACCAGCACCTGGGGTATAAATCCAAGAGTAGAGACCTCTAAAGATTGCATTTTGCATCTCGACACCAACCGAAGGATTCTCCTCTAGGTACTTATCAACCTTCTTGTCTGATACGATCTCACCTGTAGGAACTACCTCGAGGTGCTCTTTATTACACCCTGGTAAAATTGCAAGCAGTGCAACCAAGGATAGAGAAAATATAATTCTTTTCATAATTTCTTCCGTACAAAACTATTAGAATGTTACCCTAATACCACCTGTTATAGTAGATAGAGGGCTATAAGTATATGAGCTACTACGTCCACTTAGAGAAGTAGATGGGTTGAAGCCTCTTCTAGCACTCAATAGGAATAGGTTATCACCAGATACCCAAATGCTTGCGTTATTTACCTTAATGTCTTCAAGCCAACTCTTTGGAAGGTTGTATGCTAGGCGAACGTTAGCAAGATTAAGGAAGGAGTTAGAAGTGAGGAACCTTGTTGACAAACTAGCAACATCAGTATCCTGACCATTTGATAGTCTTGGGACATTGGTATTCTTGTTGTTAGGCATCCAAGCATTGTGGATATCCTTATGCCAGTTTTGAGAACCAGCCTTGCCACTATTCATAAGGCTAGCATATACATTATCATATCCGTAGCCGCCTAGGCTATAGATAAATTGTACACTCAGCTCTACACCCTTGTACCCACCTGCGATATTGATACCACCACGCACTACTGGAAGAGCAGAATAACCTACGTGATACCTAGTTGCCTTAGAGTAATTCTGGGTCTTACCCTCTACAATCTGACCCACCTTATCAGGATTCTCATGCTTATATTGCACAAGGCTCTCGATAGGCATATCACCCTTGCTGAATTGGCCATTCTTATCGTTATCTACAAAGTACATAGTCCACTCAGACTTACCATTCTCAGGATTTACTCCTACGTAATTCTTCATGTAGTACTCGTATAAAGACATCCCCTTCATACGACCGTATGGAGATGCTGAATCATCGATGAACTTAGGCTCGCCACTACTTGGCTCGATAGGTAGCGTTAGCATCTTATTGAATACAAAACCACCATTGAGTTTGAGGTCAAGGAAGTAATCCTCATTTTTCAGGATATTAAAGCCGAGGTCGATATCGATACCTTGGTTCTGCAACTTACCATCATTTACATTATATAGTGCATATCCGTTAGATGGAGCCACACGACGCTCATAGATAAGGTCTGTAGTAATCTTATTGAAGTACTCTACATTGAGAGAAATGCGATTAAGCATGTTGAGCTCGAAACCAAGCTGAAGCATATTAGAACGCTCCCAAGTTAGTTCAGGATTACCCTTTTTGTCGAACAGAAGCGCACCCTTACCATTGAGGTTCTTAATTTTGTATAGGTCATTTCCTGAATAATAGCTAATACCGCCCTGCTGTCCGAGAGAACCGAATGAAGCTTTAAGCTTTAGGAAGTCGATAGCCTTAACGTTCTTCATAAAATCTTCAGAAGAAAGAACCCATGCTAGACCAATAGAACCGAAGTTACCCCACCTATTCTTAAGGAATCGAGAGGAACCATCACGACGGAACGTACCTGAGACGAAGTACTTGCCTGCATAGTCATAGTTAGCTTGGAAGAAGTAACTCTCCATTGCGTATGCATCAGAACCACCAGTCGCAGGAGAAGACATCTCAAGGGCATTTGATAATTCGTTGTCAAATGGATCAATTAGATTCTTCTTAGAAATCGCATCTTTAGAGGTCTTGTACCTAGATGACTCGTGAGCAACGAAGGCCTCTAGGTTGTGATTATCTGCAACCCTAGTAGTGTACCTAAGTAGAGAAAGAAGGTTCCAAGAGTACACACTATTATGGTAGTGGTAAATAGTACCATGGCTATTACCAGCGTCTCCATACCACATACTACCTCTATCGTATGCAAACCTATTGTAGTACATACCACTGAAGGTATTCTCAAATGAAAGACCGTCAATAATCCTAATGGTAGAGCCTAGGTTGTAGGTCACTTGGTTCTTTGTATCAAGATCCTCCTCATAGTAAGGGATAGAAAGAGCATTGCTCTGACCACCATAACCACGACCCTCACCGAAGTCAAACTCGTTCAAGCCTTTGAAGTATGGGCTCTCTTTCATGTTACCATCCTTATCACGCTCAAAAACAGGATAAATAGGAGGCATGTTATCAAGGAAGGTGAAGATATTGGTAGAACTGTACTCACTCTGACCAGCTGCTTTTGACTTGCTGTATGTGTAAGCCAAGTTACCCTTCACCTGCAACCATGTGGTTGGGTCGTAGGTGCCATTAAGGCGACCAGAGAAACGAGTAAAACGAGAGTTTTTAGAAATACCCTTATCATCAAGCATACCTACAGAGAGGAAGCTCCTAGCCTTTTGGCTACCGCCAGCGACCTGCACATTAGCTTCCATACGTGCTGATGGCTGGAATGCGAAGTCCTTCCAGTTCTCAGGTGTATACCTACGAGCTAGATTAGGACGAACCTTACCATTGGTATCAAAAATCTTAGAACCATCAGTCTCCTTATAGAAATTGTATTTCTCATTGATACCTGAAGTACTAAAGACATTCATACTTGCGAACTGATCTGGAGTAAGTTTCTTGGCAGGGTTTGGTATCTTATTACCTTCCTTATCGCGAATCATAGCAGGTAGGTCGCTCCACTGATTGTAAAGACCTTGCCATGAAAGTGCTAGGTAATCCTCAGGGTCAGTAACAACATCGTGACGAGGTATAAACTGTGTATTAACACCATACTTAAACTCTGCAGACACAGTGGTCTTATCGGCAACACCCTTCTTGGTATTGATCAAGATAACACCATTAGCACCACGTGCACAATAGATAGCAGTTGCTGCTGCATCCTTAAGAAGAGTGGTAGACTCGATATCTGCAGGGTTGATTGCGCTGATGCTACCATCAAAAGGCACACCATCCACAACGTATAGAGGTGCGGTACTTGCGTTTACAGAACCTACACCACGCACATAAATATCTGCAGAAGAACCAGGCTGTCCATTGGTGTTCACTACGTTAACACCAGGAACCTCTCCTGCGAGTGCTTGTGATACGTTGGATACTGATTTCTTCTCAAGAGCTGCAGCATTAACAGTCACAGCTGAGCCAGTAAAGGATCTCTTGGTAGATGTACCATAACCTACTACTACGACCTCATCGAGGAGCTCTTGGTCTGGAGCGAGCTTGATGGTCAATGAGGGAGCAGCTGCTACCTCCTGCGTCTTGTAGCCAACGTAGCTAACTATGATCAGCTCACCTTGTTTTGCCTTGAGGGTAAAGTCTCCGTCGAGACCTGTTGCGGCTCCGACAGATGGATTACTTTTCAGGCGGACGCTCGCACCTATAACGGGCTCGCCTTTTTCATCCAAGACGATACCCTTAACGGTGATAGTCTGTCCTAACGCTGTCCCAATACTCAGAAAGAATAGGGAGATAAGCAATAGAATCTTACTTTTCATACCATTCATTTTGTTTGTTAATTATTCTGTATTACTTGTTTCTTAATAATTTTCACAAAACCAAGATAACTTCGACTATTTTACTCTTTTAAGAGCTTGATTATCTAATCTTCTTGCTTATAGCCTCTGTCGAGCCTAAGTCTATCCTGTGACAATATGCTTTATCTCAGTATCTTATGTGATTTTCGCAATAGTCCTAAACTGACTCTAGGTACACATCATTTCTTCTCTAGCCCTCTAATGCATGACCTGTAACTGCTCAACCACATGACTGACAGTTTCGTTAAAACCATTGTTTTGCGTTACTATTACATCTCAACGCCAAAGATACTTAAATTTTACAAACTACCAAACTTTCTACCCACTTTGCCTAATTATAATCTTCTGAAGGGGGGATAGGCTTTTCTCTATTTTCAAACTCTGAGGGGGCTGAGGGGGTAGAGTTCTCGGATTTTTGTGCTCTACTCCGACCCTTATTCTGATCGGAGGTGTCTATTGTGGTGGTTTAGACTTGGTGGCGCACCCTGAGGTACCATAGCCCTGCGGCTAGCCCTTTGAGGGTAGAACTAGCTGCGATAATCCACCATAGAGTATTGACATCCTGCGTGATAGGCAGCAAGATAAGGGCTGCTGGGATTCGGAGGGAGTTGCCTACGATACTGATAATAGCGGGTGGAATAGTACGCCTAACGCCATAGAAATAGCCTTGGCTCGTAATCTCCAACATGCTGAATATCTGAGGGAGTGCCTGTATCTTCAGGTAAATGGCGCCAGCGGTATAGGCGGCGACATCGGGCACGATAAGGGCAAAGAGCTCTTCGCCCCAGAAGTAGTACAGCAGGAAGCCTAGTACGCCTACGCCTAGAGATAGAGCTAGGGTATAACGCACTCCTAAGTGGATGCGGTCGGGCTTCTGTGCACCGTAGTTCTGCCCCGTAAAGGCACTTAGGGCGGTAGAGAACCCCTGAGCGGTATTCCAGCAAAGTCCTTCGAGCTGCCCTCCAGTGGTGAGTGTCATCACGCCAATATGCCCACCAAACACCGAAGCGGCTCGACCTAGTCCCATATTTATAAAGGCGAATAGACTATTGAGCAATGCTACCGGAGTGCCTATCTTGAAGATGGCGATCGTCACGCCCCTTTGTAGGCGCACGAGTGTGGGGAACCCTCCGAGCAGCTTATCCCTATGGTGCACTTGCACCAAGAGCATCACCAGCACTACCGCTTGCGAAAGCACTGTAGCCCAGGCGGCACCCTTGACCTCCATTCCGAGGACAAAGATAAAGAGGGGATCGAGAAGCATATTCATCCCGAGCCCTATGGTATTAATAACGAAAGGTATCTTGGAGTGCCCCGTGGCATTGTACGTGCCCGTATAGGAAGCAATCATAAAGATGAGCGGCATGCCGAGCGAGGCAATCCGGAGGTAGTCGACACTCACACTATGAATATCCGACGCCATCTTGTAGAAGCCAATCAGCCCCTCTGCGCCTAGCCCGTAGAGGAGCAATACCCCCATACCTAGGAGGAAGCCGAGGGTAGAGGTGTGGCTGGCATAGGCACGGGCTTCGGTTTCGTCGTTACGCCCGAGGGCATTGGCTACGCCTACTTCGGAGGAGACCTTATTGAGGAGCGAGACCGAATTGGCAAGCCAAGTGAAGACCGATGCTGCGCCTGTGGCGGCTACCGCTTCGGGTGAGAGACGCCCCAGCCATGCCATATCGGTGAAGCTGTAGAGCATCTGCACGAAAGAGGTGCCTAGGATAGGCAACGAGAGCTGTACCAGCTGTTTCGCTATGGGACCATGGGTAAGGTCTTTAGTTTGTCGCTGCATAGAAAGCCCGCAGTCTCCCCTAGAGGGAGGTCTCTATTGGTGCGCCTCCTTTTGCAGGCTGGGACGCTTCACCTTCGTTCTCGGTAGAGAGCATGCCGCACGCTGCCGAGATATCTTCGCCACGAGAGCGTCGGGTAGTTGTCCTGAGCCCTCTGTTGTTGAGCTGGTCTTCAAACCATTGCACCTTCTCAGCGCTAGGCGTATGGTAGGGGATACCAGGGATGGCGTGGTAGCGAATAAGGTTCACCCTACAATCGAGGGGTCGGAGTAGTGCTATGAGTCGCTCGGCGTGCAACTTACTATCGTTGATGCCCTCAAATAGGATGTACTCGAAGGAGAGCCTGCGCTGCCCCGAGAAGTCGTACCCCTTGAGGGTATTGATCACCGTGCTGATGGGGAAGGCTTTCTCCACTGGCATAAGGGCGAGGCGCTCCTCTGGGATCGCGTTGTGGATACTAATCGCCACATGCACACTCTGCTCGGCAAGAAGCTTCTTGAGCCCCTCCTTTACCCCGATAGTGCTCACGGTGATGCGCTTAGGGCTCCAGCCAAAGCCGTAGTCGGCGGTGAGTATCTCAATCACCTGCGCCACGGCAGAGTAGTTGTCGAGCGGTTCGCCCATCCCCATGAATACCATATTGGTCAGCTCATCGGGATAGGGCATGCTGAGCACCTGATTGATGATGTCGGCACTCGTGAGGTTGGCGATCCAGCCCATCTTGCCCGTAGCGCAGAAAGAGCAATTCATCTTGCACCCTACCTGACTACTTACACAGAGGGTAGCACGGTCGCCATCGGGGATGTAGACCGTCTCGAACTGCAGCTCAGGATTGGCAAGTAGTGGGAAGAGGTACTTCTCCGTGCGGTCGGAGGAGGTCTGGGTGAGGGCAGGAGCGGTGCGCCCTATGGTGTAGCTCTCGGAGAGCTTCTGCCGTAACTCCTTGGGGAGGTTGGTCATCTCATCGAACGAGGTGACCCTCTTCTGGTAGAGCCACTCGGCTATTTGCCGTCCCCTGAATCGGGGTTGTCCCAAGCCCTTCACCAGCTCTTCGAGCTGTGCTAGGGTCTTACCTAATATTGTATTCATGATTGGTCTATTTTACTTCTTGTATCTGCTGCGTCTGGTGCCAATACCAGAGATAGCCGCGCACGGAATAGCCTAGTTGGCGTAGTAGCTCCATGTAGCCTAGCACTTGGGCACGATGCTCTAGGAGAGGGTGGGCAAACTTGAAGTCGATTACCGTGGCTTCATTGCCCTCGACCACCACTCTATCGGGGCGATAAGTGCCTTTTGCGGTGCCTATCCGCTGCTCCACCAGTATCTTGCGCTCCTCCGTAGGAGCGAACCACGAAGCCACAAGAGGGTCTTGGAGCGCTTGGTCGAAGTGATCGAGGAGCTCAGCCTCATCCGCTCGACCTAGGCGCTGGATCGCATCGCGGAACTGCTCTGGGGTAAGTGCGCGCGCCATGGCATCGTGCATCGTGATACCATAGATGGCGCTTTCGCTGGTGGGCTTAGCCACCCTAAGCTCGGGGAGATTGGGGAGCTCACGCTTGTAGTGTGGGTTGAGCACCAGCGGACCATGGCACGTCTCCGCCGGTTCTCGCTTAGGAGTGGGGTGGCCAAATGTCCATACGTTGCCCGTCTGTTGTATCCCTTCGATGGTCTTGAGCCTATCATAGAGGATAATGGAGACGTTATTGAGCGAGTTGCTATTGCTACCCACCTTATCTGCCTCGTGCGTGAAGAGGTAGAGCCTATTGATAGGGCGAGTGAAGGCGACGTAGAGTAGGTTGAGCTGGTCGAGATAGATCTCCTCGAGTATCTTATTGTACCTATTGCTTAGTAGTGAATTGAGGTGGCTCTTATTGGGTTTACCATCGAAAAGGTAAAAGTCGAGCGGCTCCGAGAGGAACCCCTCGGGAAGTTCGTCTTTCCCCAATATCTCAATCATCTCGGCATTATCCTTATAATATTTCCAACCCACATAGGGCATGATTACAATAGGGAACTCCAGTCCCTTTGCCTTGTGTATCGTAAGGATTTGTATCCTATCCGAGGTCTTGCGCCCCATGGTTATCTCCTTCCCGATACCCACACGGCGCCACCATTCACCGAACTGTTGGTAGGTGGCGATATTATTCTGCGTGTACTCAAATAGCAAGTCGAGGAAGGCATTGACGTATAGCTCCTCACCCATAGGCACCGTTATCTTCCGAAGTACTGTGTGTGCTATCTCAAGGAGCGAGCGCCCGCCCTTGCAGAGCTCTAGTAGCTCAGCTTGCTCCTCTTGCTCCATTAGCCCCAGCATGAGGCAAGCCACCTCGTAGAGAGTTTGGTAATTAGAGTTACCTGGGTCACCGAGCAATTGGAAAAGCGAGGTGAGTAGGCGCACCGTCTGAGCGTTATTGATCTTCAGTGCTTCATCGGAGATAAATGAATAGTAGTGCTGCTCCCCCTCCTCAGCCTCCTGTGCAAAGCTCGTGAGCATATCGGCTATCTTTTCCGCCTCATCGTTTTTCCGCACAATAAAAGCAATATCCCCAGCTTGGTACCCCTCGTCTCGCTGTAGCGTAAGTAGGGTCTCCCGTAGTCGCGCTCTTAGTTCCGCACTCTCCTCATCGCCCTTCGGCTTTTCGATATATTCGAAACGGACATAACCTCTGCCCTCTCCCCCATTGTAGCGTTTCCCTTGTTTGACCTCCTTCTCTTCTTCCGGCTTGTAGATCTTATCGAACTCGTGCGAAGAGACCATGCCATCGGTGTGGGTGCAGAAGTGGTAGCTGTCGTAGAAAAACTGGTTGTTAAACTCCACTATGTTGTGATCGCTTCGCCAGTTGTTCTCTAAGGCGCAAGAGGTAATCTGGCTCTTGAAATCCTCGTCTTGCTCCACCCCGCTATTGAGGAGCGAGCTATCGGTACCACGAAAGCGGTAGATACTCTGCTTTACATCGCCTACGAGGTAGCTCTCCAAGGAATGTCCGTCGCTCCCTTGCTGGGCAATAGCCTCGAGGAGTAGCGCTCGGAAGTTGTCCCACTGTATACCGCTCGTATCCTGAAACTCGTCAATCATATAGTGGCGTATACGTCCGCCTACCCTTTCGTAGATAAAGGGTGCCGACGCCCCAGCGATCACCTGATCGAGTAGGAAGTTGATCTCATCGATCAATATTATATTGTGCTCCTCCTGATAGCGCTTGATGGTCTCCTGCAAGCTACTGAAGAGCGGAAGCAGCGATAGGTGCTGCAATAGGATTTCTGCCAATTGGAACTCCCGCCACTTCGCATCTACTGCTGCCTGAGCCTGCTGAAGGAGCGGCTTAACTGTGGATTGCTCCGATATGAGTTTAGCCCTCATCTCGGGGTCCTTTAATGAGTCAGATACGATAAAAACGTCTTTATCTATATTTACACTGCCATGATAAATTAACTTCTTAGGGTTCGAGTACTTATCCCTCAGTAGTTTATCAAGCTCACTCTGGTATAGAGAGAGGAGGAACTTAAGTTTACTATGCTCCAAGATATCCTTGTGCGCCTCTAGCCATTCCCGTAGAGGGACAAACTGTTCGCCCACCTCAGCAAGAATCGTCTTGCGCTTAGCCCTCAGTTCATCCATAGCCGCCTGAACCTTAGAGGCGTCGAACCCACTCAGGTCACGCCCCCTAGCATTGGGGTTATAGAGTATCTTCTTGGCCAGCTTCACCACTTCACCCCTCAGGTCTATATTCTCTCCCTCCTCCGCTTTGCCCACTAGGAGCTGCTCTATCCACTGTAGTTCCTCGCCATCGAGGCGTACCAGCAATTGGTCTACCGATAGTTCGATGGCGCTATCCCTATCGAGGTCGACATCGGCACTAGCGTTAGCGCCCGTCTGCAATAGTTCGAAAGCGAAACTGCGGACTACCTCTTGGAAAAAGGAGTCTATCGTCTGCACCCTCAGCGCGTCATAGTCCAGCAAGATTTGCTCCAGCACCTGCCGAGCACGCATTCCCTCAGCTCCGCCCCGCTGCATACGCTCCCGCAGCTCCCGCACAATACGTTCGCGCAGTTCGGAAGTCGCTTTATTGGTAAAGGTGGCGACCAAAATACTCCTATAGGTATCGTTGCTCTTGCTCTGTAGAAGCAAATCCAGATACGCCTTCACTAGGGTATAGGTCTTGCCACTACCTGCCGATGCCTTGTATATTGTCAGCCCCATAGCTCCTTACATCCGCTTACTCTTGGTGTAGCCCCACTCTAGGAGCAGTGTGTGCACCCGCTCCACGAGTTCGCCTTGTATGATGATCTCGGCATCCTTGGCGCTACCTCCCACACCGCAGGCTACCTTCAAGCGCTTCCCGAGTGCCTGAAGATCGTCATCGCTACCGGAGAACCCCTCCACGAGAGTCACCATCTTGCCCTTTCTGCCCTTATTATCGCGGCGCACCACTAGGCGTTGTTCGGCAGGGAGAGCGGTCTCTACCACCTCCTCCTTATCCAGTTGCGCCATCAGGTCACTATTCGTGGAGAAGACCATGCCGCCCCAGTTCTTCTTGCTCACTGCTTATTGCCCTTTAGGATATTATGGTACTTAGTGGTGTCGGTCAATACCTCCAGTGCTCCCTTCATCGTAGGGTCGCTCTCCAGAGTAACGGCATACTGCCCCTCCTGTCCGAAGTAGTGCTGAGCTAGTAGCCCTCGCATCATCCGTTTCACTTGCTCTCGGCTAGGCTCCATATCTCTGCGAAGCGATGGGGTGAGCACCTCTTTGAGCTTCGCGAAAGCCTCCTTAGCCTGCTCTTTATACCCCTCAAACTCTGCCATACGCTCCACAGCGCCAAGTGCCTCCTTGCTCATTTCGCCATATTCGAAGCCATTCTGCTCCAAGTAGGTGATGAAGCGGTCGATATCCTCATCGGTAATCACCACATCGGAGAGCTTGGTCGTCTTGGGGCGCTCTAGGTAGAGCTGATTGACAAACTCGAAGAGCCTGCCTTGATTGCTCATGGCAAATACGATGGCGTCGAGGGTCTCGCCCTCAATCTCTATATCGGGACGAATACCGCCGCCATCGCGTACCTCTCTGCCGCCAACCGTCTTGAACACCTGCGTAAGACTATCGGGCACAGCGGCGACCGAACCATCGGGATTGCGGTGCGAGTAGTCGAGCTGCTGGATACACCTACCACTAGGGATGTGGTAGCGTGAGACCGTCACCTTGAGGATGCCATCATAAGGCACGGGCAGTGTACTCTGCACCAGCCCCTTGCCAAAGCTCTTGGAACCAACGAGTACCGCTCTATCGAGGTCTTGGAGTGCCCCTGCCACTATCTCGCTCGCCGAAGCACTGCCGCCATTGATCATCACCACAAGTGGGATATCTAGTGCAATAGGCTCCTGCTCGGTAAAATACTCCTGTGAGGTCTGAGGCAATCGCCCTTTGGTGTAGAGCACCTTGGTGCCCTTGGGCACAAACATACTGAGGATATCTATAGCGCCATCCATCACACCACCACCATTACTGCGGAGGTCGAGGATAAGGGACTTCATCTTACCGCCCTTATTGAGCTCTTCATAAGCTCGCTTCACATCATCGGCACTGCGTGTGGTGAAGCTAGACAACCTGATATACCCTACCCCATCTGCATACATACCCCTGTACACCACCTGATCCACGACCACATTGCCGCGGACAATGGTAAACTCCTCAGGCGCACTCTTACCAAGGCGCTTCACCTTCACCTTTACCGTCGTGCCTACCGGCCCCTTAAGCTTCCCACTCACCATGGCAGGCGTACCAGGCACGACACTTACCCCGTCGATCTCTAGAAAGGCATCACCCATGCCCAATCCAGCCTTCTCCGCAGGACTACCTGGCATAGGATACTGCACGTACACCGTGCTATCGACCAACTGGATATAAGCGCCGATACCAGCGTACTCACCCGTGGTAAGCATCTGGAAGTCCTCCGCATCCTTCTCCTGAATATACTCGGTGTAGGGATCCAACTGGCTCAGCATCGCATTGATACCCCTGGTACTCACCTTCTGCACGTCTATGGTATCGACATAGTAGCCCGAAGCACCTGCCAGTACAGAGGCAAAAACCTCCTGCGCTCTCCCCACCTTTTGTTGGGTCTTATTATTAGGTGTCTGAGCCACTGCCATCATAGGCAACGCCAACACCATTCCTATCAAAATTGATCTCACTCTCATAAAATATCCACTTAGCATACTATCCTACAAATGTACCCAATTTCTCCGAAAGGCAAGCCCCCTGCTCCCCAAGCCTCCAGGGCAATCGCATTTGAATTATCATAGATAGTTGTATTCGAGTATCTGAGAAGGTTTCATAGTTGCGTTCCTCTTTCTTAGGTTTTTCATTGGAATTTTTGTTTTCTCTTTTTGCTTTTCGAGGAAGAAGAGAGCTATCTTGTTGATTATATTCCAGTTCTTCGCTTCGTTGTCCTTTCTCTTTAACGATTGGTCTTCACCGAGAATAACATCAAGACAATAGTGTAAGTTATTCTCTACCGCCCAATGATCTCTAATGAGAGAAAACACCTTTT
>NZ_KB904285.1 GCF_000379925.1 Porphyromonas levii DSM 23370
CAAGAAGTGGGTAGAGCTACTAGAGGAAAAGGGAATAAGGATAAGTATGGATGGNAAAGGACGTTGCAAAGACAATATTTGGATAGAACGCTTCTGGAGAAGTATCAAACAAGAGTATATCTATCTTAATCCAGCCGATACAGTCTCAGAACTACGGCAAGGAATAGGGAAGTGGATAAAGTTCTATAACTATGAGCGCCCCCACCAGAGTATCACCAAGCTANTCCCTGCCATGGAATATGGAATAGTAGTAGCTGCATAACAATAACAAATAATGATGTAAAAAGAAAGAAAATGTGTACGTTTGTGACAGTGATAGAAAAAACACTAGCCCGTTGTCGAAAAATGGGGAGTACTATAAACAATAAGTAATATAATTAAACGCATAAATCATGAAAATTAGATTTTTACTAGGATTGATAGTTTCCATAGTTCCTTTCTCTGTATTAGCTCAAGAAATGGATTCACTGAAAACGGAGAAGTTGCCTGAAGTTGTGGTTGAGGCACAGATGCAGAAAACATCTGCCCAATCTTCAGTTATTACCCCGACAATGAGACAAAAGGATTCTGCCCAAAATGCAATAGATCTTCTTCGGATGATTGCAATGCCGCAAATAAACATCAACTTGATGAGTAATGCAATTACCACTCAGACCGGTGCCGGAGTCGCTCTATTTATCAATTATATCCCGGCTTCAAAAGAAGATATTGAAGGTTTATTGACTACGGATGTCAGGAGAGTAGAGTATTTGGATTATCCTGCAGATTCTCGATTCCAAGGGCGTGAACATGTGATTAATTTTATTGCCCATAAATACGAATATGGTGGTTATACAAAACTAAGTGTTAACGAGAATTTCCTGACAGGACTTTCCAGTAACATCTCGCTCTATTCAAAATTCGCATATCAAAAGATGATTTATGATCTTTATGTTGGGGCATCAAATCTTAATCTTCAAAATATTGGAACCTCAGCAATAGGTAAATACTCTCTTCTTGACAGTAATGGAGATGCAGTATCTATCACTAGAAACGAACTGTTTAATAAATCACATTATAAACAAAACACATATCCGATTACGTTAAGGGCAATATATGACTCTGATAACATACAGATAGCGAACACAATAGGTTTTTCATATAGCGATAAGCCTACGGCTATGACTTCCGGAACTCTTTTTTACGAGCCTAACAGAAGAGATTCCTATTCATTTTCGAAAGATAATCCGACAAAGCAGCGATTAATCACTTGGACCGGCTATTACTTTTTTTCTTTGAAGAACGCTATGCAGCTAAGTATCAATACTTATGCCGGTTATAGTCGAAATAATGACAATAGTCTTTACTCCACTACAATACCTAATACAAAACCTATTGAGAATAATGCGGAAGAAAATCAGTACAGATATGGTGTAAATGCAACCATATCTAAAAAAATTGCAATACAACAAAAGATATTTTTGCGAAGTTATTATGGAGAAAATCGGAACAATGTACAATACACGGGAACCTCTCCACATTGTAATAAGTTTATATCTCGCTTTTCCGGCGGTACGATAGGATATAATTTCTCCAACAACATATGGAGTCTTAATACAGATGCATCGCTACAATGGGAGGAGAACAAGATTAACGATCAATCAATTAGAGAACTTTACCCTCTTCTTAACTTGTCTGTCGGATTTGCGCCATCAACCAAATACTCATTTAGGACCTATTTTCACTACGGTTCTAATTATCCCGGAGCTAGCATAAAAACACCAAATATATTAAAGGCCAACGAGTTAATGTATATGACAGGTAATCCTGATATAGGTTTGTCACGCCAATTTACCTTTAATCTCTCATATAATTGGATGCCAAACAACAAGTTCGCCACTTCACTCTATTGTCAATACTTTGGAGAGTTAAATCTATATGTCCCGGTTTTTGAACATTACAATAATGGCAAAGCTTTATTAAGACGATATGATACAGACGCACAATATCATCGCACACAAATAGGAGCTTCATTTAACTATAAATTACTTGATGGCAAGCTACAACTTGCAGTTTCTCCCTCAGTGACATTGTTTAGAGTATTAGGATATTATGACATGTCAAAAACGCCTTTCTATTTCAATGCATCTGCCATATATCATCTCAATAATTTTTACTTTCAAGCTGCATACCAAACAAAGTTCCGCACCATACAAGGAAACAGAGCTGTCTATTATGAAGACCGTGATTTTTGGCAACTACAAGTAGGATGGAGCAAGAACAACTTTAACATTCGTTTGAATGCTAATAATTTATTCAGAAACGATTGGCGGACCTCTACGGAAACTCTTAATAGCCCACTATATTCAGAAACTAGATATCTAGAGGGTAATAACTTTCACCGTCGTCTTAATCTTTCTATTGTTTATACTTTCGGGTATGGGAAGAAAGTGCGACAAAATAATGAGGTTGGGCAACAAAATGGAATTCCCTCTGCAATCTTGAAGTAGAGAATGAAATTTATATTTGCGAAACAAAAAGATACAATGGACTGTGGTCCAGTATGTTTGGCAATGATTGCCGAGCACTACGGACTGCATCCTGATCGAGACCGGTTGAGGCAGCTCTGCGACCTCGGCAAGGAGGGGGTATCGCTTCTTGGTATTAGCAAAGCTGCCGAAGAGATTGGCTTCAAGACTGTAGGAAGGAAGACTAAGCTTTGAAATTCTAGCTGGCGAAGTTACTCTGCCCTGCATCGTCCATTGGAATCAAAATCACTTTGTCGTTGTTTACAAGATCAAGAGGCATCGCAAGGGTCGCTATACGGTTTATGTTGCAGATCCTGGAAAGGGGCTGGTCACCTACACTAAGGAAGAGTTTTGCGAGCATTGGGTAAGTACCAAGACAAATGGAGACGAAAAAGGTATTGCACTCCTTCTTGAACCCACGGAGCAATTTTATACGCAAAAGGATGCAAAAGCAGTTCCTACTCAAAATCGCTTGAAATTCCTTTGGGGCTATCTCAAGAAGTATAAACGCTTCTTCACGCAACTCATTCTCGGCCTTTTGCTTGGCTCGCTCCTGCAACTAGTTTTTCCCTTCCTTACCCAATCTATTGTGGATACAGGTATTGGAGGAAAAGATATAGGCTTTGTATGGTTAGTACTCTTAGCGGAGATGATGCTCCTCTTCAGCCGTACAGCTATCGACTTCATCCGCTCTAAGATACTACTGCATATCTCCACACGCATCAATATCTCGCTCATCTCGGACTTCTTCATCAAGCTGATGAAGCTTCCGATGAAGTTCTTCGACACTAAGTTGATGGGTGACCTCTTACAGCGTATAGAAGATCACCGACGTGTAGAGCAGTTTCTCACCTCGAGTAGTTTGAGCCTGCTCTTTTCATTCTTTACGTTCCTTGTCTTCGGCATTGTATTAGCTATTTATAATCTCCCTATTTTTGTCGTCTTTCTCATTGGTACAGCCTTATATGCGGGTTGGATTATCCTCTTTCTCAAAAAGCGCAGACAGCTGGATTATAAATACTTTGAGCAGGCAGGTCGAAACCGCAATGTCACCTACCAACTCATAGGTGGTATGCAGGAAATCAAGTTACAAGGTTGCGAACAACGCAAACGCTGGGAGTGGGAAGATGTGCAAGCTGACCTCTTCAAGGTCAATCTGCAATCCCTCAATCTGCAACAGATACAACAAGCAGGAAGCATCACCATAAATGAAGTAAAGAACATCTTGATTACTGTGCTTGCTGCCACAGCCGTCATTCAAGACAATATGACCCTCGGAATGATGCTAGCAGTACAGTATATCATCGGACAGCTCAATAGCCCTGTAGAGCAACTCATTCAGTTTATCTATTCTTGGCAAGATGTGAGCATCAGTTTGGATCGTATGAACGAAATCCACACCGAGACCGATGAAGAGAATACTAATCGGATTCGGAGTAACTACACTGACGAGTCCATTAGTGGACATTCTATTGTCATCAAAGAGCTGTCCTTCAAGTACGATATATACAGCCCCAAGGAAATACTCTCAGGCATCAACCTCTCTATCCCCAACGGCAAGGTAACAGCTATTGTAGGTGCCAGTGGTAGTGGAAAGACCACACTTGTCAAGCTCTTGCTAGGCTTTTACGAGCCACTAAAAGGAAAGATTCAGTTAGGCGATGCCAACTTGAATGAATTTAATCTTGGTTGGTGGCGGAGCCAATGTGGAGCTGTGATGCAAGAAGGATATCTCTTCTCCGATACCATCGCTAGGAATATTGCCATATCTGACGATGAACCCGACATCGAGCGCATCCGCTACGCTGCCCGTGTGGCGAATATAGCAGACTATATAGAAACCCTGCCTTTGGCTTACAACACGATGATAGGACAAGACGGACAAGGCATCAGTCAAGGACAAAGACAGCGCATCTTGATAGCGAGGGTAGTCTACAAGAACCCAATGTTTGTCTTCTTAGATGAGGCAACCAATGCACTCGATGCCAATAACGAGCGTGCCATCACCGATAACTTAAAGAGCTTCTACAAGGGGAAAACGGTCGTTGTCGTGGCTCATCGCCTCTCCACAGTCCGCAATGCCGATCAGATTGTAGTCCTAGATGAGGGGCAAATCGTAGAAGTTGGCACCCACGAAGAGCTGACTGCTAGAAGAGGCAAATACTTTGCACTCGTTAAGAACCAACTGGAATTAGGGAACTGATATGGAAGAGGAGAAGAAACAGGAGCAGAGCTTTGAACTTCGTAGCGAAAAAGTACGGAGTATTGTAGGTCAAATACCTTCATCACTCATTCGTTATGGTATTACAGCCATAGGTGCTGTTTTAGTTTGTCTTTTTGTTGTCGCTTACTTCCTACCTTATAGGCAGGTATATACAGGGGTAGCAACTATCTACGAAGTTCCAAAGACAACGAGCGATAGTACAAAGATGATGCTACTGCTTCAATTCGAACGTACGAGACCAACGCAAGCTACCCAACAAACTTTGTCACTAGAGGCGGAGCAATACCAAATAGAGGGAGAAATACTCAATCTATCCGCTGTTCGTGATACCTTAGCACGTCAAGAGGCTTTATGTCACTTCAAGACGATAGATATCAAGCCCCTAGAGAATCAAACCGTTGACTTTAGATTGATGCAAACCTCGGGCAATATGCTTCAAAAGCTACTTGGGGATATTGGCTTTTAGCATCTCAAGTTACTCCTTAATCAGAAGAGAGTGTGTTGGGTCAGCTTTGATACGAGCAGTCTCAGAGTCTACGAGGGATAGCACCTCTTTCTTGACTTGGCGATAATTGGCTTCGGTCGTCTTAAGGTTGCCCTTATCATCAATGCCCGAAACAATAGTGAGTTTCCCCGCCTCTTGCTGGTTCTTTACCTCGGTGCGATCCTCTAAGACCAGCACGTAGTTGTCATTGCTATTTGCTTCCATAAATCACTCTGTTTGATTTGAATAATACCTTTCAGACAGCAAATATATAGGCTAAAATGACCTCTTCTAAGTTCCAAGGAATTACAAGGAAAGGAAGTGATGAAAAAGAAAATTCGCCCAAGATTTGGTAGTTTGATTTTTTATGTCTAACTTTGGACTCAGAAGGAATATTATTACAGTTGTACTACCTTATGGCAAGTAAAAGTGAAGAACGTAGAAATCAGATACTCGTAGGAGCATTCAAACCCTTTTTGGTAAAGGAGTATGCGGATGTCACTACTGCTGATCTTGAAGAAATAATTGGATTGTCTAGAGGGGACTATATACTACAAGGTAAAGAACAAAGGAGGTTTATGTAAGGCTGTAATCGACAGATTTATCTTTTAATCTATGTCTGCGATTTCTCCTCATATAGTACCTTTGCCAAAAGTCATATTGTCTTGTACATAACATGCAGACCAAACTGGACAAAGGAGGGGATGCTGAAAACCTTAAGAGTAGGCGTAACTTGAAGCGTAAAATTATGAAAAGTATTGAACAAGAAACTGGATTAACGCGAGAAGATCTCGTTGAAATTTTGGGAGGCAGTAGTGTAATAGATGCTGCAAACAAAAACTCAAGCAGTGTAGATGATTTTTCGAAAGATCTGACAAAGGAACAATACACTCTTGCTTGCGATGCTATCGGCTGATGCATCATGTACGTATGTTCGGGAGTTACTCTAATAGTATCTCCCGAACTTTGTAATTTGGCTATGTATAAGGTCTCGAAATATAATTTTTACCTAGAAATAGAAGATAAGTGTTACATTTACAATGCAATAAGTAACACTTATCGTGAGTTTCCTCTGTGCGTATATAACAATCTTAAAAAGATTGACTCTTTAGGTCGTTTTATTGCGCTTGACATAGAGGATTGTTGTCTTAGAGAATTACTTTCTTTAAGGATTATTTATGATGCTGATATGTCTGAAGCACAATATCTAAAGCACAGGCGTGATTTAGATGTGCTAGATACTATGTACTCTTCGTTAATCGTACTTCCAAATCTCAATTGTAATTTAGATTGTCACTACTGCTATGAGAAATGTAAACAAGGGACATTGTCTTTGGAGAATGAGGAGGTTTTAACTTCATTCCTTTTGAATGAAACAAAGAGGAAAAAGTTTCTAAACATAAGATGGAGTGGAGGAGAACCAATGCTTTCTTGGGCTAAGATTAGAAGAATGTCAGAACATATTCTAAAAGGATGTGAGGCAAGCGGCTGTGATTATTCTTCATCTATGATTACAAATGGAACACTGCTTACTAAGACATTGATTGACGAGTTCTTAGCGTGTTCAATAAAAGCTATTCAGATTACCTTAGATGGTGATTCTGAATTGCATAACAAAATTAGATATTATCGCTCTAATCATAAAGGAACGTTTGACGACATACTGCAAAATGTTTGTTTGGCATCTCAGAAAATTAAGATTCATCTACGAATTAATGTAGACAAAAACAACATCACAAGAATGCCCTATCTTTTTGACGAGATAGCCAAGGCTCCGATAAATAAAAAGAATGTACAGCTATTTTGTAGACCAGTCATGTGTTCTCTTGCACGAACCCCAAGTACTCAAATAATGTCTCCCTCAGAATTTTTAGAAGCTGAAATAATTTTGCTGAATTTAGCGAAAGAAAGAGGACTACAATACTCTTTTCATCGGGGGATTGGAGGTAAATCATTCAGGTGTTGTGCGAATGCGATTGAGGGGTTTTACATCTCCCCTACATTACAATTGTACAAGTGTCCAATGTTTATTGATTATGATGACAAACACACTGTTGGCTACATCTCAAAAGAGGGAGATGTTATAATTACAAATACAAATGAGTTTTCAATTGGATTAAAAAAGTCTCCATTTGACGCTGGGTGTAAATGTAAAGACTGTAAAGTTCTCCCTCTATGTAATGGAGAATGTATTATGCAAAGTTATCTATCGCCAACTGATCCGTTGGCAGGGTGTATACCAGAGCGAGTTTCAATCGAAGAGAAAATTAAATACGCAATCACTAACGACATTGAGTTAGAAGCGTTCAAAAGGCCAGGTTTTTTAGACAACTAGAATTATGGAAGCACTAAAGCGGATAAAAAAGTATAAGGCAGAAAGGCCAGAAAAAACGGTAACAAACATACGTGCCATTTTGTGCAACAAACTCGGGATTATTCTTGAGGAAATGAACTTCAAAAGCGAAGGGGGCTTTTATTCAACTAGAATAAAAATCGGAAATCATCATTTGTCTGAAATGGATCTCGGAACAAATGGGAAGGGGATGACATTTGCTTATTCTCTGGCAAGTGCACATGGAGAATTTATGGAAAGATTACAAAATCAAGCCATAATGCATGTGAATGGGATTGCTTCTTACAAACATAGCTCTTTTGTGAAAAGCCATCCAGACTTTTTGGATTTCCTGCTTAGGAATAATGTTCTTTTGGAATATCAATATGCGCCAGACGAAGAATACATTAAAATATCTACAGAAAATATTGATTCTGTATTCAAAAACGTAGTCGCACTAAATATGGATGCACTACATAAAAAGTATATTGGAAAACAGCTTTCAATGTTGCCATTCTACAATATTACGAAAGGACGTATAGAGTTGTTGCCTTACGAGGTGGTTTTTCTAAATTGCACATCAAATGGTATGTGTGCAGGCAATACACCAAAAGAGGCAATTATTCAGGGACTTTCTGAGATAATCGAAAGGTATGTGCTCCGAGAAATTTACACGAAAGGCTTATCGTTACCAACAATCCCAGACGAATATTTTAATGGCACAGAGATACTTAGCAAAATTCGACTACTAAAAGAAAAGTATGGAGCTAACTGGAGTTTTCTTATAAAGGATTGTTCTTTAGGTAAAGACTATCCTGCTGTTGGTATTTTAATGATAAACAGATCTGAAAGAAAGTATCTATTTCATATCGGAGTAGACCCGTCACCTATTACAGCTTTGGAGCGTTCTCTGACAGAGATTTTTCAAGGAAGAATTGTGGCCACTGTTTTAGATATAGATTTTAGTATTCAAAATGGAATTATGACTGATCCAGAAATTAGAGATCGCGAGTTCTATAAAACATGTACAACTGGAAGTGGGCATTATCCGTTATCTATTCTAAACGAAACAAGTGGGAAGCAGTTCAAAGGTTTTGATTATTCATGGGGGATCTCCGATGACACTGATCTAAAGAAAATAACTAAATGCATTGAAGATGATGGGGCTCAGATTTTTGTTAGAGATGTTTCTTTCCTTGGCTTCCCTGCGTTCTGCATATATGTCCCTGGAATTACAGAATTCAGAAATACAATAATAGATAACATTAATAGTGAAGACACCCAAAACAAATCTATGGCTATGTCAGCGGCTTTGGATTTGTTTGAAGCATCTAAAGAAAAAATTGAAGCTCTCGCACAATGTGTTATTGATGATCATAGATACATCTCTGATATTATGAAATTTGATCCTAATAGCTTTCTTGTAAGATATGATAAGAGCCTGATTGCAGGAATACTGTATATTGCATCTGGAAATTTTGTTCAAGCATATAGGCATATTAAAACTTATTGTGAAAGTTTTACTGGGAGCATAAAAGAAAAATACTTTTTCTCTGCTTTGGTTGATTTGTTGTATTGCAGAATAAAAAACATTAGTCTCTCAACATTATCAGTAATTTACGACAGTGTAACTCTTAAAAGCGTTGACAATTTTACTCGAGGAAAATCAGTGTTAGAGTATGTGCCTTATCGGAGTTATTGTGATAATAATTGGGATGATTTTGTAGCAATGCAACCATCATTTTTGGGTATGCTTCAGGTGAGAAAGCGACTTGAAGATGTATATAAGAATAACATTCCTAGTCAAGAAAAAATAAAGAAAATATTCAGCTGATTTATGAATACGATAAATAGTTTAGAATCGATCTTTACAGCCACAATGAATAATATAATTAGATTGAAAAGAGTATTAATGATTTTGTCAATCTATTTTTTTTATGTTGCTTCTTATGCCCAGACAGATTCTACTACTGTGGTTAATGATTCAATAAAATGGGATGCTATACTTAATGAAGTTGTAGTAGAAGCGCACCGAAAGCTTATTAAAATAAAAGGCAATACTCTCATCGCTCATGTTGCCAATACAGAGCTCTCCAATCTAGGCTCGGCTAAGGATGTATTGTCACGACTTCCTTTAGTTAGTACAGAAGGAGAAAAAATTACTATAATGGGCAAAGGCAATGTTCTGATATTTGTTGATAATCGACCATTGCGTGATAACAGCGAACTCCAAATGCTCAGAAGTGAGAATATCAAGGATGTTCAAATAATATCTTCTCCTGGTGCTGAGTACGATCCTGAGATAAAAGCTGTTATTAAGATTCAAACAAAACAATCAGTAATAAAAGGATTGAGTGGAAAATTGACATCGCAAACATCGGCAAAGCGTATATGGGAAGAGACCTTAACAGGGGATTTCAGCTATAACTGGACGCATTGGCAGGTGTTTGGGCGAGCTATGTATCAAAAAGATGGGAGAAAAAATTACGACAGCAATACAACAGACTTTATGTTTAACAATCAACATAATCTTCTCAAGAATACTGCTGTTAAACATAATAATATTTCGTCTGTGACCACTCAAGCAGGGTTTAATTGGAATTCTAATGGGCAGTCTTTAGGAGCATTTTACCAGTATGCTCAATCGATTCTAAATTTTAAGAGCGTAGGTACTGAAAATGATTATGTCCTTGGTATTGAAAATAACAATATAAGTAAGCGCATAGAATTAGGATCCAAATCTCAGAATCATCTGGTTTCAGCTTATTATGACCACATTTTCAAGGATGGTCTAATTCTCCATTTTGATGGCAACTATATACATAATTTGTATGCAGATAATAATAGCACGCATACTGTTTACGAATCGAACTCAGAAAACGAATTTGTCCCTTCAGTAACAAACAGATATTCTAATCTATGGGCAGGTAAATTGTATATGGAGCTTCCTTTTTTGACTGGCAAATTGAATGTTGGGACAGAAGACTCCTATACCTATAACAGTCAGCAATACAAAATATTAAACGAAGATATCAGTAGCTTTATCCCTTCAGCACGAAATGAAAGCAAACAGCAATACTATGCCCTATTCTCTACCTATAAGAAGGATTGGGGGTCTTTGTCTTTTCAATTGGGATTGCGATGGGAATATGTAAAGTTTGATTATCAACGAGATGGAGTTCAAGATGAAAATGTTAGCAGAATAAACAAGAGCTTTTCTCCCGACCTGTCACTTTCCTATAAATTTGACAAAGGAGCATTTACTGCACTTAGTTACTCCCACTCTATTATTAGACCACCATACAAGCAACTTAGCAGTTCTCTTATTTATGTAGGTCCATTTGAAATAGAAGGAGGAAATCCAATGCTTAATCATTGTAAGACAGATGTTCTAGAATATCTGTTTGGATGGCGAGATTTTACTCTTAATATAAACTATTCTCACATGAAAGACACTTATGTTTATACGAAAGAACTTTATACAGAAGATCGTCCCATCTTGATATTTCGTCCCATTCAAGTAGATATGAATAACCTTAGTGCTTTCATGTCGTATGCACCTGTTATAAAGTATTGGAAACCTAATCTAACTTTTGGAGTAACTAAGCAATGGCTATCGCTATATGGACAGAACTTCAACACGCCTATTTTGCGTTGTATGTTTAAGAATATGTTTACTCCTTTTCAAGACTGGTTGTTTACTCTTGATATATCTGGAGCTAGTAGCGGTCATATAATGACAAATACCATGAATGCTCAGTGGGGAATAGATTTGTCCGTAAGACGATATCTATTACAAAAGCAACTCCAAATATCCATTTCTGCTACCGACATCTTTCATACTCGCAATCAAGGTTTTATAATGAATATAAAAGATGTCAGTCTTAATAAAATTTCCAATGCTGACACTCGTAGTATTCTATTGACTTTGTCTTATACATTCAATCCGCAAAAAAAGCGCTATAAAGGAGCTTCTGCTGATACAAAGGAGATAAAACGGCTATAACCATGTAGAGCTATAGAATTTGTGCATACTCAGCATAATAAAATATCACTAGAAATTTTTGACTATCTCACAAATTCTTCGCTATACAATGAACTATGAAATAGAGAATACACTTTGGAAATGTGGCAGTGATGAAAATTGCATAATCTGATGAATGTTTTTACACAACAGGATGCGATGGATTGCGGACCAGCGTGTTTGGCTATGGTAGTTAAGCACTATGGTTATAACCCGAACCTCAAGCAAATCCGTGAGGACTGTGCTTTGGGGAAGGAGGGAGTTTCTTTGCTGGGTATTAGTAAAGCTGCAGAGAAAAGAGGGTTGCACTCGCTGGGTGGTCGTGTTACTTTTGAGATGCTCGCTGCTGAAGCTCAGATGCCTTGCATTGCCCATTGGAATCAGAATCATTTTGTAGTTGTTTATAAGGTCAAGAGACTGCGTAAGGGTAATTATAGGGTCTATGTCGCAGACCCTGGGAAAGGGTTGCTCACTTACACCAAGGAGGAGTTTTGTGAGCATTGGGTGAGTACTAAGACTAATGGTGAAGAGAAAGGTATAGTCCTACTCTTAGAGCCGACAGATGAGTTTTACAGCCAAGAACTGCCTGATGGCGGAAAGCTCGAGAAAGGTAATCGGCTGTCCTTCCTTTGGAGCTATGTCAAGAAGTATCGTAGGTATTTTGGTCAGATCATACTGGGGTTATTGTTGGGGTCGTTGATTCAGCTCGTTTCCCCTTTTCTCACTCAGGCAATAGTCGATACGGGTATTGGGGGAAGAGATATTGGTTTCATCTGGCTGGTATTGCTGGCTCAGTTGATGCTCCTCTTTAGCCGTACAGCGATTAGCTTTATCCGCTCCAAGTTGCTACTTCACATTTCTACTCGTATCAATATTTCCCTCATCAGTGACTTCTTCATCAAGCTGATGAAGCTACCGATGAAGTTCTTTGACACCAAGCTATTGGGTGA
>NZ_KB904286.1 GCF_000379925.1 Porphyromonas levii DSM 23370
TTCTTAGTTGCTAAGCGTTGACGCTATAAAATAAGTAAGATAGAAGGACATTGACCAATCGAGATGTCATCTCTTAGTTCTTTAGTTATTGTAGTAGATATAGATTATTGCCAATATGTCAAGATATAATTAGGTGACTATAGCACTGGGGATCCACCTCTAACCATTCCGAACAGAGAAGTTAAGCCCAGTAACGCCGATGGTACTTTTACGAAGGGAGAGTAGGTAGTCGCCATTTTACTGAGAGACGCTTAGTGGTTTACAACTGAGCGTCTCTCTCTTTTTGTAAACTTTACTGGTTATTTACTAATAATTGGGTATCTTTACGGTATTTATTAGTAATATGAATAGTGAGAATATGGATAGAGTACTTCTTACGGGGTCTAATGAGTTGTTGACACGTCATTTTATGAGGGTCTATGAAGGGGTGTATGATATGCGCCTTCTGACTAGGCACCCTATGGCGGATAATCATTTCTACTGGAACCCTCTTAAAGATGAACTAGATCCTAACGCATTGGAAGGAATAGATCATATTATACACGTAGGAGGTTCTTCGGAAAGTCCCTTGACTCTCGATGTGCATCATCGAGATGTATTAATCAGTTATAGAGCTGGTGGTACAGCCCTGATTGGTCGTATGTTGATGGCTTTGGGCCAGGAGTTAGAGACCTTTATCACTGTTTCATCTACTACTTTTTATGGGAGTGATACTAATCCATATATTCATACCGAGGCGTCGCGCTCAGGGCATGATTTCTTAGCTCAATTACACTCGGCAGGTGAGGAGGAGGCTTATATTTTGGAAGTAGAAGCGCTTGCTAAGCGTTCGGTTGCTTTGAGATTTGGTAATGTATTATGCCACTATGGTGGTATTTTGCCCCACATTACGATTGGAAGTAGTCGTGGTATTGCTGTTATATATGGTAATGGTGATCAGATTATTCCGTGGATTCATGTAAGTGATGCTGCTCGTATTCTTCGATGGGCTATAGATAATGATAATCTTTATGGTGCGTATAACTGTGTCGCTCCAGATTGGGTTACCTATGATCAGTTGTCATCTACCGCAGCTTATGTGAGGCGTGGACGTACTTATCCTCTTCATTTACCTAAGTGTCTCTTAAGGATGGCAAGAGGAGAATTCTCTGAGCAATTTTTGAATAGCAATAGGATATCCTGTAAGCATTTGCTACAGACTGGATATAGTTTTCTCTATCCTGATATTCATTCAGCACTGACCAGTATTTATGACCTTTAAGAACTTAGATGGGGTTGGTAACCTCTATCTGATACCTATCTCTATTGGAGAGGTAGGTGTCGGACGATATTTACCCGCTGATAATTTAGATATTATTAGGCATACTAAGCATTATGTAGTTGAAAATGCTCGAACAGCTCGCCAATACATTAAGAGTGTTTTACCTGAGATTAATATCTCTACTCTCTCTATCATTGAGGTAGATAAGCATCAGGGGTATAGCTATCCTAAGGATGAGATACTTCAGCTGTTAAGAAGTGGATTGGATGTGGGATTGATGAGTGAGGCCGGTTGCCCTGCTGTCGCTGATCCCGGTCATCATGTAGTCGCTGATTGTCATAGAGCTGGTATTAAGGTCGTACCGCTTGTTGGTCCTTCTTCGATACTTCTTTCGTTGATGGCTTCAGGATTTAGTGGTCAAAACTTTGCTTTTCATGGCTATTTGACATTTGATAATAAGGAACGCCGAAGAATACTTCTAGAGTGGCAGCGTAGAGCTCAGCAAGGAGAGACTCAGATATTTATTGAAGCACCTTATCGCAATGATAAACTGATAGAGGAACTTGTAGATCTGCTCTCCCCTTCACAGAAACTATCTGTGGCAATTGATTTGACTACTCCAACAGAAGAGGTGCACACAATGGCCCTCTCTGAGTGGCGTAAGCTGATGAAAGGTGGTGCTAGTTGGCACAAGCGCCCTGCAATATTTTTACTTGGAAAATAAGCTATGATAAAAGTATACGATGGATCTCCTACTCCTGAAAAGGTTCTAAGAGAGTTGTCTCAAGTGCTCCGAGATGGAGAACTGATTATTATTCCCACAGATACGCGGTATAGTCTTTGCTGTGATGCGCTTAATCAAAATAGTCTAGAGCGTTTGGCACATCTAAAGGGAATAGATCCCAAGAAGAGTCTATTTTCCATTCTTTGCTCAGATATTTCTCAGATAAGCGAGTATGCACATTTGGATAATGATGCCTTTAAGTTGATAAAGGCAAATACTCCTGGTCCATTTACTTTTATACTTCCTGTAAGTAGTTCACTTCCAAAGATCTATAAGGGCAGGAAAGAAGTAGGAGTGCGTATCCCACGTCACCGCTTAGCCCTTGATCTAGTCGATTATTTTGGTCATCCGTTAACTGGGTTTTCCCTTCCAATTGATATGGATGAGCGAGATGCAGAGTATGGTTATCATCCCGAGCTTATTGAGGAGCTTTGGGGCTCGAAGGTCGCTTATGTGGTAGATGTAGGCATGGGTAGTATGGTGGAGAGCGCCATAGTAGACTGTACCTCCGAACCTTTCCAGATAGTCCGAGAGGGTCCGATATCCCTAGCTTTGTAGTCTAAACAGTTCGTTATTGAGCAATAAAAAAGGTTAAGACCGCCTTCTTTCGATAAATATTTGCCGAAATACTTGCACGGGTCAAAAATTACGCTTATCTTTGCATCGTGTTTTTCATAGTATTAGATTTTAGGTTAATATCAAGATTGAAGGTTGTCGTGAGACAGCCTTTTTCTTTTTTATATAGACGTTGCTATGAATAGTCCAATCTATCGAGACTTTGGAGAGTATCTAAGAGAGGCTTTCCCTCTCCATAAGGTTCAAAAGATATCTATCAATGCTGGTTTTACTTGTCCCAATCGGGATGGAAGCAAGGGGTATGGAGGATGCACCTACTGTAATAACCAATCCTTTAGTCCCTCATATACAATAGCTAGGGGGAGCGTGACTGAGCAGATAGAGGAGGGTAAAGGCTTCTTTGGTGCTAAGTATCCCGGTATGAAGTACTTGGCATATTTTCAATCCTATACCAATACATACGGAGGTCTGAAAGAGCTGAAACAGCTGTATGAGGAAGCTCTTAGCTGTCCTGACATTGTCGGTCTTATTGTGGGCACTCGTCCAGATTGTGTTGACGTAGATCTATTAGACTACTTCGAGGAGCTTAGTCTACGTACCTTTGTCTATATAGAGTACGGAGTAGAAAGTACTTGTAACACCACTCTAGAAAGGGTGAATAGGGGACATACTTTCGAGGAGAGCGAGTGGGCAATTATTCAGACCGCAATGAGGAAAATCCCTGTGGGCGTTCACCTGATAATGGGACTTCCGGGAGAGGATAGTAACCAGTACCTCCAGCATATCGATAGACTATCGCGATTGCCTATTACTTCCGTTAAATTACACCAGTTACAGGTTTTGAAGGGAACTAAGCTTGCAAGGGAGTATCAGCAAGAACCTTTTCCCCTCTTCGAGTCAGAGGAATATGTGGAGCTGGTATGCCGTATACTGAGGAGGCTTAGACCTAATGTATATGTAGATCGTTTTGTCTCTCAGGCTCCATCTCACATGATTATTGCTCCTCGTTGGGGTATTAAGAACTATCAATTTACCCACTTAATAGTATCCCGTATGAGGGAAAGACAATGGCGCCAAGGTGATCAATACGAGGCTGATTTGATGGAAAATAGTTAGATTTGTGGGGTATTGTCGGGAGGTAAAATATGAAGTAATGAAGAAGAGAAAGTGGATACTAGGGGTATTGATGGCAGGAGCTCTTTTTGCTGTTAGCCCCGCACAGGTGTTGAGCCCTCGTAATGTCGATATGCTCCGGGTACGTGAGGCGCTCCAATTCTCCAGTCCTGTAGGTGCGCTTGAGGGACTGCAGAAAGTATATAAAGATACATGGCAGTTGGATGTAAAGGATGACGAGTCTCAGTATTTAGATGCTATTGCCAAGGGGATGCTGAGAACAGGAGATGCTGAATTACAGCTCCTGAAGTTTATCGAGACGTATCCACACTCTAGCTATATTAACCATGCTTGGGCTGCATTGGGTCAGCTCTATTATGCTAAAGGGCAGTACGGTAGTGCAATATATTGGCTCCGTCAGGTAGATACTTCACTTCTGCCAGAGCGTATGGGAGCTACGGTGGACTACTATCATGCCTATGCCCTTTTTAAGGAGGGAAGAGAGTCGGAAGCTCTTAAGTTATTTGAGCCACTTACTTACTATAGAGGCTTCAAGGATGATGCCTCTTTCTATGCTGGGTACATACAGATGAAGGAGGGTCAGGTTGCCAAGGGTGCTAGGCATATGGAGCGCGTCGTGAACCACTCTCAGTATGGTACCTACGCTAATGCTTATCTAGCCGAAGCTCGTCTTACCGAGATGAAGTATAGCGAGGCACTATCGATGGCAGAGCGAGGATTACAACAAAGAGATTTGCCCACTGAAGTAGAATCGTCTCTCAACCGAACTGCTGGTTTATCTGCAAGTAGTCTAGGTCAGCTGCAGTCCTCCGTGTCTTATCTCAAAAGATATATACAGAATACATCTACCCCAGGAAGAGTTGAGCAATTGGTTCTGGGAAAAAATCTATTTGAACTTGGGCAAAATCGAGAGGCTGAGCAGTATTTGTTATCCGCAGCAGAGGGTAATAGTGACTTCATGAGCCAACTATCGCTCTACTATGCTGGGCTTACACAGCTTGCGCTCAAGCAACCGAGCAAGGCGATTAGCTCTTTTGACCGTGCACGCTCAATTGCTGCATACGCCCCAGTTACAGAAGCATCAGAATTCAATGGGGCACTAGCTGCTTATGCGCAGACTCCAGGTAGAGTAGGGGCAGGGTCTCAGAGACTAGCTAAGTTCCTCTCTACTTATTCTACTAGTGAGTACAGAAAGCAGGTGATAGGATATCTTTCCGATGCCTATCTCAATGAGCCTAACGCTGGTGCAGCTCTCGCAGAACTAAATAAGATGAGCCCACTTCCTAGAGAGCTATCGAGGGTGCGAGATAGAGTTAAGCTAAAGCAAGCGAATACCTCGTTGACAAGTGGAGATACTCGTTTGGCTACTCAGCAATACGACGAGATTATTCAAGGCGCACAAGACCCAACGAGCATTGCAGAGGCTTATCTATGGAAGGGTGAAGCTGCATATCGGGCAAAGGACTACAATACCGCAATAAGTAGCACTGAGAGTTATCTTAAGTCTCGTCCATCCGACTTGGCGCTAAATCCCAACGCATACTATACCCTAGGCTATGCACATTATAATCTTGGGCAATATGGAGAAGCGGAGCGTTACTTTAAGGAATATCAGCAGGTAAATACCGCTCCTACCCCTGAGCAAAAAACGGCCATCAATAATCGTCTGGGCGATATAGAGATGCAGCGAAAGGCGTATGCTACTGCCATTTCCTTTTATAATACAGCAGAGCAGGCAGGTGGTTCAGAGTCCGATTATGCACTATTTAGTAAGGCGATGGCACGTGGTCTACAAAAGGACTATCGGGATAAAGCAGACTTAATGTCATCTCTTGCTATTCGTTATCCAGATTCAAAGCTTGCAGCTGAAGCTATTTACGAACAGGGAAGAGCGTTGGCTCTTGCTGGAGACAATCATAAGGCACAGCAGGCCTTCGAGAGTTTCTTCGTAAGGTATAAACATCATGAACTTGCTTCTAAAGTAGGGCTTCAGATGGCACTATCCTATTACGGAGATAATAAGTTGGACGACGCAGTGAGAGCTTATGAAATGGTCGTGCGACAGTATCCAAACTCCCCTGAGGCAAAGAGCGCGCTTCAGGATCTAAAGAGTATCAGTGTCCAGCTCAATAGAGTAGATAGTTATAGCGATCTCGTAAAAGAAGTGGGGGCTACGGATATTACTTCTCATGCCGAAATGGATTCCCTCGCATTTATTGCTGCGGAGCGTGTAGTAGCTTCGGGCACTCCTTCTGAAGCCAATAGAGCACTTGATCAGTATCTTAATGCCTATCCAAATGGGGCATTTGTCGATAATGTCTACTACAATAAGGCTCTTCTACAGTACAATGCTAAGGATTATAGCGGAGCGGTATCTACCGTTGCCTCTCGGGCGAAGAACTTCTCTGGAAAGCTCGCAGATGATACCTATCGCCTACTCGCATCATGCTACGATAGGCTAAATGAGCCAGGTCGTGCGGCAGAGGCATACATGAGCTTAGCGCTTGTGAGCAAAAACCTTGGGGAACGCGGTAATTGGATTAGAGCAGCTGCCGACCGTGCAGAGACGAGTGGTAGTGCCGACTTCCTCAATAGCTTAGCTTGGCAGGTTGCTGATGGTAAGATAGCTGTGAATGAGGAGGCAAAAGCTAATGTCTTCCTTGCAGCTGCCAAGGGATATGCTCGCAATAATCAGAAACAGAATGCCCTCTCCTATGCTAAACGTGTTTTAGCTTTGAAGGACTTTGGGGGGCATCCTATTGCAGAGACTATTGTCGCTCTTGAACTCTATGATAAAGGAGAATACAAGACGGTTCAGAGCAAGATACAAAAGGTGGTTAATAAGGGTACAACAGATGCCTATTGGCTAGCGAGAGCATTTGTACTTCTTGCTGATAGCTACGAAAAGCTTGGAGACTGTGATACAGCGCGTACTTACTTGGAGAGTGTACGCAGTAGCTACACCAATAGCAAGGATGGTATCATAAAGATGATTGACGAACGCTTGGCAAGACTTTAAGAAATGAAGAATATAAGACATATACACAAGGCTCTACTCCTCACTAGCACCATGCTAATGAGTGGTGCTTTAGCCCATGCTAATCCATATGCACCAGATACGCTTCAGCGTGAGATGGTACTTCAGCGTGATTATCAACCTGTAGGACAGCAGGCCGAAAAGGCTTTCTTTAATCCCCTACAGTCGACAGGTGCTACATCATTACGCCCTATCAGTTTCGCTCGGAATACCTATCCTATTGCGATGAATGTAACACCCAAACTGTTCAGCCCATTTGATAATCCTCTAGAGCCAGAGCATGTCAAGCAGCTACTTCATGCTCGTATCTTTGGCGGATTTCCTGGACATGTAGGAGCTAATATAGGAGTACTGACAAAGACAAGTGACGTCGGTACATTATTAATTTCTGCAGACCACCTGTCGCGCTTTGTCCAAGTGCCTCAGAAAGTATACCCTCTGAGTCCATGGGATCAGACACATGATACCGAGGTAGCTCTAGACTATTCACATGCGCTTCCAGATAGAGTATACAACATTGGCGTAGACGTGTTTCACCATGCCAATACCTATTATGGTATAGTCCCCGATCTCATCAAGGGCGCTTCTCAGCTGACTGCCGAGTATCCGCTTGCTAGAATGATTGGTACAGACGTTCGCATCGGTGTTTCTCCATCTCCTCTTTCACTCGCAAGAGGTGTCCAGTATAGTATAGATGGTAAGGTAGGCTACATTTCTAAGGATGATATCTCATCGTATTATACGGAGAATAACATTATTATTCCCAAGAATACCGCTCCTATCAACGGACACAAGGTAGCTGAGCTTTCTTTAGACCTTAAGGGTAATCTCGGTTATCAGTTTGCAGGGTCAGATTGGAGCTTAGGAGCTGACGGTAGATATCAGTTGATTAGTATCTCTGCGCTGAATAATATCTTAGGGAATCGATTGAATCCACTTCAGGCACTTTCCGTTGCCCCTTACTTCGCCTATACTGCTCCCTCCTTTATTTTTAAGGCCGGAGCGAGTATACAGTTACTCAATATAGGCTCCAAGAAGTTCTTGATCATTCCTGATGTTCAGGCTCGCTTTAAGGCGAATGACCACTTCTCTATCTACCTCAATTCAGATGGAGGTGCAGAGTACCATACGCTTCGTGATATCTATCGACAGAACAGATGGGCAGATGCGATGAGTGTGTACCAAGGGTACGACATCGCAAAGTATAGAGTGCTAGCTGGTGTTCAGGTCGGTAATATCAATGGTTTCTCTCTCGATGTCCATGGCGGGTATGCTTCTTATCTCGATTTTTCAGAGTGGATGGCTAATTGCTATGTCACCTACTATTCCAATGAACTAGTAATGGATGACCCAGATACTAGGAGCATCTATACCCCTCTCTACAGTCTAAAAAATGCGGGCGCAGTAGGTAATATCTTTGTTGGAGCTAAGGCTCGCTATATTTCCTCTATTGGTCTTGACCTCGGAGCGTCTGTAAAGTATAATCATTATAAGTCTAGAGGCGTAAAACAGGTTCTTACACCTAATGGACCAGAGGAGGTCAAAGATTACACTGTCGGTTATGGACGACCAACTTATGAGATAGGTATCTCTGGCGATTATGCTATCAACGACAAGATTGGCATCAACGTCAACTTCACTGCGCTTGGAGGTATCAGGATGCCAGAGCTATCCCAGCCAACTGATGCCCTTGGCATTGTCCCTCCTGCACTACTACCTGAAGAGACTATTTTTGTAGCTGACTTTGGCGCTCGCATATCCTATAAGGTACATCGTAATATTGGCCTTTCCTTGATAGGTGAGAACCTATTTAATCAGAGGATTGGTCGCTGGAGAGGTTACGATCGTCAGGGCGCTACAGCTGTCCTTGCTGCTACATTCGCCTTTTAATTACCCAAGTATATGAAGAAGTCTATCTTATTATTTCCCCTTCTACTATTGTTTACATCTTGTGGTAGTCATAGAAATGTGTCTTCCCTCGAGATGCCTTTTGCCAAGGTATATACTGCAGCATGGATGCAGAGAGCTGCAGAGTACGATGCCTTATGTTATCAAGCATTCAATGGTGCTCGGCTCTATCTCGATCAATCACTCTCATTGATGCAAGAAGATTCCAAGCCTCTTGCTATTGTAACGGATATAGATGAAACCATTCTTGATAACTCACCGAATGCAGTGTATCAAGGGATAAGAGGAGAACTATTTGATACTAAAGAGTGGACTAGATGGGTCAATCGTGTAGAGGCGGATACCATTCCTGGTGCTCTTTCCTTCCTGCAGTATGCTGCTGATAATGGGGTAGAGATTTTCTATATCACCAATCGTAATGAGCAAGAGCGCCAAGGGACGCTACTTAATCTCCAGAAGTTTGGCTTCCCCAACGCCGATGATGCACACTTAATGCTTAAGAGCAATACAAGCAATAAGGATGAGCGCCGTGCCAAGGTTATGGAGGAGTATGAAGTGGTTATCTACATGGGAGATCAGCTTACCGACTTTCCTGGCTACTACAAGGCAAGTGAAGAAGATAGAAGTGCACTCACCCAGAAAGATGCAAATACTTTCGGAGGGATGTATATTGTGCTCCCCAACCCTAACTATGGTGAATGGGAATCAGCTCTCTCGGGCTACAAGCGTCTCGATAAAATACAACAAGCAGAACTTATCAAGAAGAAAGCAAAGACTTACTAATGAATAATCTTCGTCCCCTTATGATTGCCGGCACAGGAAGTGATGTCGGCAAGAGTCTCGTGGTGGCAGCATTTTGCCGCCTCTTCAAGCAAGATGGTTATCATCCAGCGCCATTCAAGGCACAGAATATGGCGCCCTACTATTATACAGCGCCCAATGGCGATCGAATTAGTATTGCGCAGGCCATTCAGTCTAAGGCTGCTGGTGTAGAGCCTCATGCGCTTCTCAACCCCGTACTTATGATGCCCTCTAGTATGGTCGAGAGTAAGATTTACTGCCTCGGCAAGGAGTTCGGTAGCCACCAAGCTCGCGAATACTTCAGGCAAAGTGAAGGGAGGGGCATACTCAAGCAGAGTGCTTGGGGCGCTTATGATCAGCTAGTAGAGCAATATAATCCTGTTGTGCTGGAGGGCGCAGGGAGTGTTAGCGAGCTTAATCTCTTAGAGACAGACTTCGTGAATATGCCTATGGCTGAGCATGCCAATGCGGCTGTAGTACTCGTGGCAGATATAGAGCGAGGAGGGGTGTTTGCCTCTATCTATGGCTCAGTAATGCTACAAAAGCCTGAGCACCGCAAGCTGATAAAGGGTATCATCATCAATAAGTTCAGAGGAGATCGCACTATCTTTGAGCCAGCTATACAGATGATTGAGGAGCTCACCAATGTCCCAGTTTTAGGCGTACTACCCTATATGGAGGGCGAACTACTTCCTAGCGAAGACACACTCAGTGACCATGGCAAGTCCAAAGTAAGTTATACCAATGCCGACCTAGAGGGGTACGAAACTACCTTCGATAAGATGGCAGATCACCTCAGACAGCATCTAGATGTAGAGAAGCTCTACAAGATATTATCCGACGATGAGATATAACGATCACGGCGACGACCGCTACCTCTATAGAGGCGTGCGGTTTGTCGCCGATTTTAGTTCCAACGTCCCTCATCTTCCTCACGATGAGGCTCTGTGGGAGCATCTTACCCATAATCGTCAGCTTATCCATCACTATCCCGAGCCACAAGCCTTTCAGCTAGAGGCTCGCTTGTCTGCTATGCTCGGCGTACCGGAGGAGAGCCTATTAGTTACCAGTGGTGCAACTGAGGCTATCTATCTGATGGCGCACCTCTTTCAGGGTGCTACGTCAAGTATTATGCAGCCTACTTTCTCCGAATACCGCCATGCTGCTACAGTCTTTGGGCATACTCTGTTGCAGGAGGGATTGGGAGCAGTCCATTGGCTCTGTAATCCCAATAATCCTACAGGGCGAACATATCCTCACGATGACTTGCTCCGCGTCATCCAAGACCATCCCGATACTGTCTTTGTGGTCGACCAATCTTATCACGCTTTCACCCCCAAGGCGGTACTACAGCCCGAAGAGATAACGACTCTTCCCAATTGCTTGGTGATACAGTCACTCACCAAGAGTTATGCCATACCAGGGCTGAGGTTGGGCTATATTTTGGCTCACCCCCAACTCATCCGGCGCTTGGTGGCACTCAAAATGCCATGGAGCGTCAACGCTCTAGCCATAGAAGCAGGGCACTATTTATTGGCTTCGGGTGTCCCCTTCTTACTAGCAGAATTATTAGAAGAGCGGAAACGACTGGTAGATCAATTAGAACAACTCGATATTATGGATATCGAGCCTACCGACACCCACTACTTTTTGGCAAAGCTGCGCCGTCACCAATCCCAAGAACTAAAAGATTGGTTGGCCATTAAGCATGGTATCCTCATTCGTAATGCCTCTAACTTCCCCACACTTACACCTCAGCATATTCGTATTGCCACACAGAGTCCAGAGAAAAACGCCCTCCTCGTTGAAGCTTTATCAGATTTACCTCAAAACCTATGTTGATATTCTTCACACCTTTGCTTGCCCTAGCCATCCTGTGGATAGGCTGGCTATTAGATCGAATCTTTGGAGATCCCCAAGGCTTTCCGCATCTTGTGGTATGCTTTGGACATGCCATTAGTAGAGCTGATCGCTGGTTCAATAATGGGTTCAATCGAAAGTACAAAGGAGCCCTTGTAGCACTTCTATTGATTCTGCTGGCATTTACACTTACTTGGGTGATATTCGCCTTTGCTCCAAATTGGATTCGCATTCCCCTTGGGATTATCTTGGTGAGTACTTGCCTTGCAGGTCATACGCTCATAAAAGAGGTGAGAGAAGTATTCGCACAGCTGGCTATTTCTTTGGAGTCTGGGCGCAATCAGCTCTCACGTATTGTAGGGCGTGATACGAAAGAGCTTACAGAGGAAGAGGTGAAGACGGCCGCTCTTGAGACACTCTCTGAAAACCTTTCCGATGGTGTCATTGCACCACTCTTCTGGTTCGCCGTACTTGGTATGCCAGGTATGGTGGCGTACAAGATGATTAATACCCTCGATTCCATGATAGGGTATAAAAATGAAAAGTATCGCGACTTTGGCTACTTAGCTGCCAAGATTGATGATGTAGCCAATTGGATTCCAGCTCGGCTCACTGCTCTACTAATGTTGGCAGTCAATGGTCGGATCGACCTTACTAAGCAAGTATTCAGGGAAGGGAAAAATCATACAAGTCCCAACTCTGGCTACCCCGAAGCCGCGCTAGCACTCATGTTGGGCTGTCAGTTTGGTGGAGGGCATTACTATGGCGGTCAGTATTTCGAAAAACCGACAATAGGGAAGCAGCAAAGAACGCTTATCCCAAAGGATCTCCAAAGAGCATTGCGAACCAATCGTAGCTCTGAAGTGCTGATGCTGGTACTCCTATCACTCATAATCCTCCTAGCCTACTTGCTCTAATCTCCACTATCTTAGGATAATAGATGTGCTATTACTAAGAAGATAAATTCTAGATAAGGTATATTTTGTTGATACTAATATTTACTAACGTGAGTTCGACCTAAGCGATGGCGATTTCGTTAGGTTTTCTGATAATTTCCAAATTTAGCTGAGGTTTCTTGGGCATTAGGTTATAAGCAATTAAACCACTGACGAGATTGACGACAAA
>NZ_KB904287.1 GCF_000379925.1 Porphyromonas levii DSM 23370
AATCCGACGTTGAGCAGAATACGCGAACGCACTCTCCCCAACTTATCCCGAAAAGACTCTTTGATACGGTAGTACTTTTCGTCCCTCCCAGAATCCGGATTATATCTTGTCTGCGAAATAAAATGCATAGTGCCACAAAGGTAAGGATAAAAAAATCCACCGCTGTGTACTACATTTCGATTTAAAAAACAACTACCCCGATGAAATCAGCATTTCACTCCTCAAAATGCCCAAAAACCACCTCAAAATATACTCTAGGGGTCAAACTTGGGCTAGTATTATAGAGCAGATTAGCGCTATCCTGTAGCGCCGTGCCTACTCCCACATCTACGATGCCCGACCACACATTCTTCACATTCTCTTTCAGTGTGATATTGAGGGCTGCTTGGTCACTGAATCGCAACCCCTTCAGGCTATTTATCGGCTGATGATTTTGCAGCACCTGTACACTGCCAATCATATCAGCATTGATATTCTCACTCGCCTGTGCATACTTGGAGCCCATCAGGTCCATCCCCTCTATGTAAAACTTATTGATAGGGGTGCCCTGAAAGGAGATCGTACCATTTTTACTCACCTCCAGTCCGGGCATCTTCCTGATCACGTCGGCGATACTACGATCTTGACTCAGTTTGAAGCTCGATACATTATAGATTAGGGTATCATTTTGCCGACGGATACGGTCGGGTCGCACGCTCACCTCCCTAAGCTCAAAGACAACACTCTTCAGTACTACCTCCGCTCCATTGCGAAACTCCTCGATATCGATACGCCGAGCCTCATATCCGAGTAATACAAATCCTATCGCCACAGGTCGGGTATCGCCCTTGGCACGGACACTGAATCGTCCGTCAGCATCGGTAAACCCAAAGCCCATTGCAATGGCCTCATTGCGATAGAGCATCACATTCACATCCTGTATCGGAGCCCCCTTATCATCGACGACTCGCCCCGTGTAGGGCACCTGAGCGACCATTACGGCAGCCCCAGATAGCATCAAGAGCAAAAAACCAATAAATCTTGCAACCATAGCAAGCCTATCTCTTTATCGTTCCATAAGGATAGCAGTCTTTTCGGAGTAGACCATTCTATTTCCGTACTGATCCCAGCTTTTTAGTTCGTACCCATTCATCCTCTTGAAAAAGTCTGACAAGGACTTTGCCTCGAGGCGCTTCAATTCATGGTACTCCTCCTTGGTACAATCGACATACTTCTTATTTGGGTACAATAGTTCTTCATCCTCTACCTGCTCTATCTCTATGCACGAAAAAGCAAAAATACCCTCACTCTCTACGGCATGCAAGATAAGCCCCGGCAATCCATAGAGCTTCCATGGACCGTCGCTAATGGGAATTTCAGGCGTATAGGCTACACGCCAGTGCCTCCCTAAGTAGTCTGCCTCAGCTTGCTGGCATCAGTAGCCGGCGATGACGGTATCTGTGGGGAGTAGAGTCCACTCCGGAGGTGTCATCTTCTCTGTATACCGCAAGCGCTTAAAATTCTGTTCAGTGTAGGTAAGGGTATTCTTTTGAGGATAATTCTTCCACACCTTATACCTGAAGTTGGATACTGGATAGCCAGACTTCGCCCAGGCACTCTGTACATCTACCAGACTGCCACCCTGCGCCAAGATACGCTCCTTGATCAGATCTCTTTGCACACTATTCAGCCCGTAAAAACAGGAGAAAGACTTGCCTATGTCCAAGATTACTTCGGTCTCGTAGAGATCCTTCTCTTCTACGTACTGAGAAAATTGGGCTAAATAGTGTACCCGTATCTACACTTTTGCCTCATCCCCTACATCCTCTGCTGTAGCATGTCCCAGACCTAATAGTGTACCGAGGAGGAGACCCCATATCAATTGACAATGCCTCATAAGCACATTAATTATAAACATTCAGAATATTCAGAAATGGGAGGAAATAGGGCGAGTTATCACCCTATGCTCCTCCCATTTTATTATCTTTTCACTTGAAAAATTCCATTGTGAATGTACGGAACTAATCTAAAGATTCATCCTTAGATTTTATCTCAGTCCCTCTACAATCGTGGGCAGACATCCGATCAATTATTTCACAAGCGTCTTCAAGTGTAGCATCATCAGGGATTTGATGAATTGTCCCACAATCTGTGATGATGTAGTGAGGGGTATCTGATGCGAATGCAACAGATGAGAACAGCACTGCACAAGTGCCTAAAATCAACTTCTTCATAACTTTTATTACTTTAAATTTTCTCCTACTCTTTAAGCTTTTCAGAATCCGCTCCTTTGGACAGTATGGTCTGTTCTATATATTCTATTTCTATGCCGAGAGATTACATTAATAAAGTCACCGACCCTTGCCGACCCTTCAACAGAACCGACTCGGAACAAATGTAAAAAAAACACAAAACCAAATATATTGTTAATTCTGTGAACTGATGTCTCCTTCTTTTTCTTTTGTTGGTACATGAATCAACGATTGCTTTTGTCGCTCGCGACCGTCCTTCCTTTGAGAGGAAAGGGGCGGCCGAGTACATCCCAATGCTACCCTAATAATTGCATTTCGATATTGAACTTAGAATACAAAGGCGAACAATAGCACGCCCGCTATCGTACACCATACAATAATTGGATGACTCATAATCTTTTGCTTTTTAATTTACGTTGCAAAAGTATAACCGTCCCGAAGAGTACCGAAACGTTTAGTGAGAGATTTTCCTATTATTGATATAGGCAAAACGAATAGTTAGTAGTCTATACACTCGCTCTATACTGAGCGAAGAAAGTCTCTCCCGGGAGGGACTTGAGTTTTTCGCCATATAAACTCGAGTCTCTCCCGGGAGAGACTTTCTTTGCTCAGGCAAGTAACCTACACTACGACCAATAGAGACTGTTGCACGAAAGCAAACTACAGCGCTGCTTTCGGCATTCAGGCTTGGTCACGTACGCTAGTACGCTCCTGTCGCTCTCTGCTTCATCGCCTTGTTCCCGATAATAACTTATAGGAACACATACGGTACAAATCGGCTACACTTGGAGATACTATCAAGAATAGGTACATTTGCCGTTTAATAATCACACTAAATAATACGACGCTTTAATTAGCAGACATTAGGCAACCGAGTATGAACAAAGTATTCAAAGCATTAGGGTTCGACCCTACGAGACACAACGTGAGGACTGAGTTGATTGCAGGACTCACCACCTTCCTCACCATGAGCTATATACTAGCGGTGAACCCCGACATCCTTAGTTCGACTGGGATGGACAAAGGCTCAGTATTTACTGCGACAGCACTGGCATCGGCCATCGGTACCATACTGATAGCCTTCCTTGCTAAGCTCCCTTTTGCTCAAGCACCGAGTATGGGTATCAACGCCTTCTTTGCCTTTACACTCGTCCAAGGAATGGGCTATAGCTGGCAAGCGGCTTTGGCAGCGGTATTTGTGGAGGGTATTGTATTTATCCTACTCACGGTTCTCAATATCCGCCAACAGATTGTGCGCTGTATCCCCGTGAATCTAAGGTTTGCGATATCTTCGGGCATCGGTATGTTCATTGCCTTTATAGGGCTGAAGAATGCCGGAATCATCGTTGCCAATCCTGCTACATTCGTTACGCTCGGTGCGTTTACCCCTACAGCGATTCTCGCTTGTATTGGCATTATCCTGAGTGCTGTGCTGATGGCAAGGAAAGTCAAAGGAGCTTTATTTTACGGTATTTTGGTCACCACCATCATCGGTATCCCTATGGGGGTTACGCAGTTCACCGAGGGCTTCTCGCCTGTCTCATTACCCAAGTCCCTCGATGCAACATTCCTACAGTTTGACTTCAAGGCACTACTCAATATGGACATGGCTCTGACCATCTTTGCGCTCGTATTTATGGATATCTTCAATACCATCGGCACGCTAATCGGAGCGGCAGCAGGCACTGAAATGATGGACGAGAAAGGCAATGTGAAGAATGTAAAGGAGGCTATGATGGCCGATGCTGTGGCGACCTCCGTAGGTGCAGTATTGGGCACTTCCACTGTGACCACCTTCGTAGAGAGTGCATCGGGAATTGCAGAAGGAGGGCGTACGGGTATGACAGCTCTTGTAACGTCTGGCTTCTTTTTGCTCGCACTATTCTTTGCCCCACTATTCCTGCTAGTCCCCTCGGCAGCTACCACAGGTGCACTCGTAATGGTAGGCGTACTGATGATGGATGCGGTGAAGAATATTGAGCTAAGAGATATTAGCGAAGCGCTCCCCGCCTTTGTTACGATGATTACCATGATCCTGACCTACAATATTGCCGAGGGTATGGCGCTTGGTCTGATCAGCTATGCCCTGGTTAAGCTTATCAGTGGTCAGTGGAAAGACCTCAATATCACACTTATTATAGTAGTGGCACTACTGATGCTGCGCTATATCCTACAGTAATCATATACAGATAGCATAGGTATGATATTTACCGTCATAATAGCCTATCTACTCATTATCAACGCCGTATCCTTTGTGGTATACGGCGTTGATAAGTATAAAGCGAGACACCAGAAGTGGCGCATACCAGAAGCGACTCTTCTGACCCTCGCTGCTATAGGTGGTGCTGCGGGTGCGCTATTGGGAATGGTCGTATTTAGGCACAAGACGAAGCACTTGCGCTTTGTGCTACTCGTGCCACTATTTGTGTTGGTCTGGGCTGCCTTGGTTTATATGACCACTGGAGTGGTGGTGGTATAGCACCTTATTTTCGGGGCAGGGGGCGATAGTGCTTGAGTTGTAGGCTCTTCCTACCATAGAGAATATCTGTACCTAGCGGTGTGATATGGAGATTGGCTCTATCGCTATAGTCTATGCTCATGACCCCTAGCATTATCATCTGATAGATATATTCACGCCAAGCCAAAGCACTCAGGTCTCTACCTACGCCGTAGGTGGGAATAAGATGGTAACCATTGGAGAGGAGAAGCCTTTGTTGCGAACCACGGAGGATATCTATAAGCATCTCCACACCTATTTGCTGATGCGTGCGTGCCACAGCGCTCATCGCTTTCTGGGCAAGCTCAGTGCCATCGAATTGGTTGCCCTTAGGCATTAGGCATACATCACACTTACCACAGTCTTCGTCGACCTCAGCACCAAAGTACCCGAGTAGTACGCGGCGCCGACACACATTCCCCTCGCAGTACCGCTTCATGTACTCCATCTTGGAGCGCGATAGGTGCTGCATAGGGGTATTCTGTATGAGTTTCTGGAGCACGAAGATATCTGAATAGGAGTAGAAGAGCAAGGCATCGGAGCGCTCGCCATCACGACCTGCTCTTCCTATCTCCTGATAGTAGCTCTCAATATTCTTGGGCATATTATAATGTATGACCCAGCGGACATCGGGCTTATCAATACCCATACCGAAGGCAACGGTTGCCACCACGATATCCACCTGACCTGCGAGGAAGAGGCGATGTACCATATCCCGCTCTTGATTGCCCATAGAAGCATGATAGCAGAGGGCTTTTAGTCCTTTGCTATTGAGATATTTCATAAGCATCTCGGTATCGTCGCGCTTGGTACAATAGATGATTCCCGAAGCACCTACCTCTCGGCTCTCTATAAAGGAGATAATCTCTCGAAGCTTCTCTTGCTTCTTTAGCCCGCGGCGCACCTCGAGATAGATATTGGGGCGATCGAAGCTACCAATGGTAACAATAGGATTATGCAGGTGGAGCTGTCGGATAATATCTTGCTGGGTAGCGGGGTCGGCAGTAGCGGTTAGAGCAATAATAGGTCGATCGGGGAATTGGTCTTTGAGTACACCTAGCTGGGCATACTCGGGGCGGAAGTCATGCCCCCACTGACTGATACAGTGTGCCTCATCGATAGCGATGAGCGATACTTTCATTTGCTTGATGAGCTGCATCCCTGCAGCACTCATCAGGGTCTCCGGACTTAGATAGAGGAGCTTGACCTCGCCTCTTCTCACGGCATGCTCTACGCTATTGCGGTATTCGGGAGTGACACTACTATTGATGGTAGCTGCGGTAATCCCTCGCTTCTGAAGCGCTAAGATTTGGTCGCGCATAAGGGCGATAAGTGGAGAGATGACTATGGCACACCCCTCCATGAGCATGGCAGGCAACTGGTAGCAGAGCGACTTCCCGCCTCCGGTGGGTAAGACGACGAGCTGGTCGTGCTCTGTAATCACATTGCCCACGACCGTCTCTTGGTGCTCCCTAAACCCATCGAAGCCAAAGTATCGCTTCAGAGCACCCGTCATCGTTCCATCTCCTCTTGCAGTAGTCTCAGTGCCTCAGCAGCGACAAAATCGATATTACCTTCTCGTCCTTTATCCTCCGACTCAACCAGGAAGGCAGATATTCCTCGAGGGGTTTTCACAGCTACCCATACGTAGCAAGGGGGAAAGCCCTCACACTCCGATGGACCACAGACCCCGGTAGTGGCTACAGCGTAATCGGCATTGAGCAAAAGGGCAGCATGCCGAGCCATACCTCGTGCACACTTCTCGGATACTGTACCAGCGGAGAGAGACTCGGAGGTCAATCCAAGAACCTCTTTCTTAGCCAATCGACTATAAGCCACTACACCCCCGACATACCATTCGGAAGCTCCTGCCTGGCGTGTGAGGAGACTAGCAATCCTTCCGCCCGTACAGCTCTCTGCCGTTGCCAGCGTAGCACCTTGGGCTATCAATATCTGTGCTATACTCATATTACTACACGAGAATAAGGGGGATCGACTAGCGAACTACGCTCTCCCGCAGCGAAGCGAAAGGCGCCTGCCATAGCTACCATGGCAGCATTGTCTGTGGTATAAGCGAATGGAGGGATATACGCCTTGCTCCCAGTCCGCTTACCATACGCTATGAAGGCATCCCGAAGGGCAGAATTGGCTGAGACCCCTCCAGCGACTGCGACCTCCTTAATCCCAAGATCCTTTGCAGCCTTTTCTAGTTTGTGCATCAGGATATCCACAATCGTCTTCTGGAGCGAAGCACAGAGGTCTTCCTTATTTTTCTCCACGAACTCCGGATCCTTGGCTAGCTCATCTCTCAGGGTGTAGAGGAAGGAGGTCTTGAGACCACTGAAGCTATAATCGTACTCCTCTATACGCGGTTTGGCGAACTTGAAAGCATTGGGATTGCCTAGGTTACCTAGTCTATTCACCAAAGGACCACCAGGATAACCTAGTCCCATTACCTTGGCGCATTTATCGAATGCCTCCCCAGCGGCATCATCAATGGTCTTGCCGATAATCTCCATATCATAAGGACTCTTCACCAATATTATCTGCGAATTGCCACCCGATACTAAGAGACAAAGGAAGGGGAACGAAGGCACCTCACGATCGGTATCCCCTTCCTGTACAAAGTGCGCTAGCACGTGCGCTTGTAGGTGATTGACATCCACCATCGGTATACCCAAGCCCTCCGAAAGCCCCTTGGCAAAGGAAGTCCCTACCAAAAGGCTCCCCAGCAAGCCCGGACCACGAGTATAGGCAATCGCATCTATATCTGACAGCTCAATACCTGCACGCTTCACTGCGCTACTCACCACCGGTACGATATTCTTGAGGTGGGCACGGCTCGCCAGCTCAGGCACCACGCCCCCATACTCCTCGTGTACCTTTTGGCTCGCAATCACATTGCTCAAGAGGCGGTTACCCCTCAAGATTGCTGCGCTTGTATCATCACACGAAGACTCTATACCCAGCACCACCAAGCTGGAATCAATCATATTTAATTCACTCATACTAATTTACCTCCTTATAGTATCTGCAAAGATACAAAATATCAAGTGGACTACCTCTCATACACTCTAGCACAGACAAGGTTATCCCTAACAAATGTACACAAAAATAATACACCCAAGAACTATCAATAAGGTGTCTTAATTCCCTATTATAAGGTGTCACATTAAACTACTAATTTCTTTTTTGGTATCTTTGTCCGTGATTTAGGAAAAATTGCTTTATATGAAGAAGTTAGATAAGATTGACATTAAGATTCTCAACATGCTGATTGAGGATGCCCGCAAACCTTATATGGAGATTGCAGAGGCGTGTAAACTATCCAGAGCAGCTATTCACCAACGCATCCAGCGCCTTATCGCAAGCGATATCATTGGTGGTTCCTGCACGAACATCAACTTTAAGACCCTAGGATTCTCTACCTTTACCTACATAGGTATCGGGCTAGAGCGTGGGTCTTTGTACGACTCAGTGGTAACAGAGCTTGAGAAGATCCCTGAAGTGGTAGAGTGCAACTATACCACAGGGCACTACAACATGCTGATTAAGCTCTATGCAAAGAATAATGATCACCTCATGCATATCCTCAATGGCAAGATACAGGGGATAAATGGCGTAGTATCGACAGAGACCTTAATCTCTCTCAAGCAGAGCATTAACAGGCCGTTTCTACTACAAGAAAGTATGCTTGAGGACTAAGAGACTGTAATAATGGAGCAAGAAATGAACTATAATATTCGGAATACTTCTAGTCGGGATGGCGAGCTTCGCTTCGACCCCGAAACACATACCTATACCCATATTGGGAGGATTGAGCCACTAACCTCAGTGACCGCCTTTATCAGTTCTTTCTTTGACCCTTACGATCCCTACTTTTGGATTAATAAGGATGAGACCCTCTCGCCACTCCAGCGTGAGCAAAAGCGAAGAGAGCAAGACACCAAGGGTTATATTGCTCGCAATCTAGGCACCTTCCTACACACTCAGATAGAAAGGACCTTCCTAGGAGAGCCTACCGAGACGCACCTCTACCTAGAGGCAGCCGAGGGACTAGCTATGGCAAGAAACTTCGATATCTGTACCGAGATGCGTTACTTCGAGGATTTCGTGCGTGACCATCGCCTAGAGCCTTATCGTACAGAATGGATGATCTACGATGATGCACACTGGATTGCAGGCACCCTAGACCTCTTGGTAAAGCTACCCGACGGCACATTTGCTATATACGATTGGAAGCGCAGCCGTCGTATGGGGCGCGAACAGGGCGACCAGTTCCTCCCCAATCGCAGTAACTTCCGACAGAAAGGGCATGGTGTACTAGCGCATCTCGACGATACTCCGTTTATCCATGCCGTACTTCAGCAGAACTTGTATCGAGCCATACTGAAGCGCAACTACGGCATAGAGGTGAGCAAGATGTATCTTGTCATCCTTAGCCCCTCCTTCTCTCGTTACCACGAAGTAGAGGTGCCCCTATTCGACAATGAGATCAAGATGATGCTTGACCTCTACTAATTAGACGGAGCAAAATACCCAGTCTCTACCTTCGAGATCGTATCTGCCGAGCGTATCGCCGACAGTGAACACAATAAGATTACCGGCAACCACACCATGAAGGAGACCACCAATAGCATCAGTTTCGAGGCTCAGGTAACTGAGGGTGCTGGCACCTTTACCGCAGTGAGCGACACCATCCGCTTGGATCGCATACAGTGGGGTGTCAACTACGGATCGAAGAATATCTTCAAGGACCTCAAAGACAACGTTATCGACGACCAAATGTCTATGATTGTAACCATCGTAGCTCGCTAAGCCGTCGTAAGGACTAAGACACCTATTATAAATGGGGCGCAATCACACACGAGTGGTTACGCCCCATCTGCATTGGTGCCTCACGGTAGAAGAATTGCGTATTATAATAATTGCTATATTTGAGGACTAGAATAAAATACAATTCAATGACATACCAAGAGACAACAGAATATTTATTCTCTCAACTACCACAGTTTGAGAAAGAGGGAGCATCGGGATACAAACCAGGGCTAGAGCGGGTAGAAGCACTTCTTGCTCTATGTGGTTCGCCACAGAAACAGCTGACCACGCTACACATAGCAGGCTCCAATGGCAAAGGCTCCACTAGTACAATGCTTGCTGCCACACTCGCTGAGAGCGGACTCAAAGTAGGGTTATTCACCTCGCCCCACTTAGTAGACTTCCGTGAGCGCATACGCATCAATGGCGAGATGGTGAGCGAAGCCTATGTCGTCCGGTTTGTAAAGGAGATAAGGGCGAAGATGCCCAAGGACCTCGCCCCTTCCTTCTTCGAGCTGACTACAGCGCTCGCTTTTGCCTACTTCGTAGAGGAGCAGGTGGATATAGCAGTAATAGAAGTGGGCATGGGGGGCAGGCTCGATAGCACCAATGTGATTACCCCCCTCGTGAGCGTGATTACCAATGTGAGCAACGACCATGCACAATTTCTTGGTGGCACACTTACAGCTATCGCTGGTGAGAAAGCTGGCATCATCAAACCCAATAGCCCCACCGTACTCAGCCGAAGTAGCGTAGCCGAAGTTACCGAAGTAGTAAAAGCTCGTGCCGCAGAGATGGGCTCCCCTCTCACGATGGCAGATAAAGCGGAAGAAATCCTCATGTACACGCAAGTGCCTGATGGGTACAAAGTGGTGACCCATCACTTCGGCACCCTACACCTTCCGCTCATGGGCAGCTACCAGATAGAGAACTTTGGAGGCGTACTCCAAACCCTATTAATACTGAAAGACAAGGGGTACAACATTACACACGATGCGCTACAGAAAGGACTAGAGAAACTCCCGCACTACGGACTCCGTGGGAGGCTAGAGGTACTCCAGTCTGGAACTCCTACGGTAGTTATCGACACCGGACACAACCCCGATGCATGGGCATACCTCTCTACCACGCTTGAGGATTGGCAAAGCCATGGCGGACTGGTAATGATGATTGGCATGGCAGGCGATAAGGACGTTCGCCATGTCGTGACGTGCTTTCCCCATGATGCTTACTATATATTCTGCCAAGCCAACAACCAAAGAGCACTCCCAGCTACAGAGCTCCAAGCCCTAGCTCACGAAGTCGGTATCCGCCGTAGCGAAGTGGTCAGCGATGTGCTCGAGGCTTACCAGGTGGCGCTCACCCGAGCTAAAGAGCTAGGAGCAGCCAAACTATTTGTAGGTGGCAGCAATTACGTTATCGGCGAACTACTAACCAAATAATCAAAGACCATAATCATGAAAAAGGCAAAACTACTGTTCTTTGCACTACTCCTACTGATGGGTGCAAACGCCATTGCGTGTACTACAGCTGTAATATCAGGGCGGGCAACCAATAATGGTCGCCCTATGATTTGGAAACTCCGAGATACCGAGGAGTACGACAATCATATGCGCCGTTTCGAGAGCCCACTAGGATACTACGTGGGACTCGTCAATGACTCTGATACCCTTGGGCTATCCGTATGGGGTGGACACAATAGCCACGGCTTTGCGATAATGAATAGCGCCTCTTTCAATGTCAATGTAGGCTACAAAGGCGAACTAGAAAACCAAGAGGGGGTGATTATGAAAAAGGCTCTTGCTGAGTGCCGCACACTCTCCGACTTCGAGCAGATGCTCAATACCCTACCACGACCTATGGGACTTGCAGCACACTTTGGCGTCATCGACGCTGAAGGTGGAGCCGCATTCTACGAGGTGAACAACGAGTCTTGGACAAAGTTTGATGCCAACGAAGTAGCGGAAGGGTATGTACTCCGCACCAACTACTCACTCACTGGCACACCCGACAAGGGTTACGGCTATGTGCGTTTCCGCACAGCAAGCCACCTATTTAGTCAGGTACAGCCAGGGGACTTCTCGGTTCAGCTAATCGGTAGCGACTTCAGCCGCTCCATGTACAATAGTCAGCTAGAGACCGACTTCAGAGCACAGGCTGAGCAAGAGGAGGTTCGCTACATTGACTCCGACGATCTTATCTGCCGCTTCGGCACCAGCTCAATGATACTAGTCGAAGGGGTCCAGAAGGGGGAAGACCCATTCCTCACGACCTCTTGGGTACAGGTGGGGAACCCTTTCCTCTCTCCTCTTGTACCAATATGGACAGATACTGAAGTCCCTATGGCTCTACAGACACCCAATGACAACGCCACAATTGCCACCAATGCCAAGGCGCTCAAACTACAGCTCTATCCCCTCCGCACTGTAGAGCAAGAGCGCTACCTATACATGCCATTAGTCGTCCGAAACGATGGCAAAGGCTTAGTTCAACAGTTCCAAAAGCTTGAAGCAGAGTATATCTCACGCATCCAAGAGACACAAAGCAAAGCGCTACAGTCCGAACTGATTGAGAAAGGTCTAAACCTCCAGCAAAGCTACCTACAGACCAGTAAATAAGGTTCATCCGACATTTCGTGTGATACGGCAGTCATGTAGTGCAAAAAGCCTTAGTTTGAAATAGTCATCATCTCTATATCCGTAAGCATTTCTCTTCATCACTTTAATCTTATTGTTTATCCCTCCACTTTGGCGGTTGATAGCCGTCCATAATACCATGCAAGTATTTCCTCTTTAGCTGCATTGATTGTGTTTGCTAATGACATTAGAGGTTTTGAAGCTGTTTCTAATGCCATTGACACCCAA
>NZ_KB904288.1 GCF_000379925.1 Porphyromonas levii DSM 23370
GCCATATTGTCATAGTACCTCTTCATCGCCTTGAGCACATCATTTCTGCTGGCTTTGAAGTAGTCCCTCACACCATACAATATAGGTGTAGAACGGTGCTCTATCTTATAGAGCTCAAAAGAGAAGTCCCCTGTGCTATCTTCAGCAAGTACGACCACTCCTGGAAGTCCTCTCAATAGCCAAGGGCCATCCGGACGACTCTCTTTCTCAGAGTACCATACCACCCACTTTCTTCCATAGAGTGTAGTCGTCGCTTTGGAGCAAAGACGACCGGCTATCTCCTTTTGCTCATCTACCAACTGCCACTCAGGGGGTACGTCTTTCTCCTCCGTCAGGAAACGATCCATAAAGACCCTATCCGTAATGCTGCGCTTCCCGATAGGATAATTAGTATAAAGAACCCACCGAACATCCCCTCTAAAATCCAGACTTCTACGGAGCTCCATAGTTTTTCGGGACAATAACCTAGTATCCTGTGGCTCATTATTGAAAGTAAGTGCCAATGAGTCGCTCAAATAATTCTCCATAGATGAGAAGCGTTGGAGCTTATCGCCGACCTGTAGCACCATACGAGCCTTTCCCTCTCGCTCTGTTTCATTAAAGCTGTATACATAGTAGTAAATCAATTTGGAGGTGTCAATTTGCGTGACCTCACCGTACACCATCTTCTTCTGGGCAAACGAGGGCATACCCCCCACCATTAGAAACAATAAACCAACAAATAGCCTCTTCATCGTATAACTATTAAATCAGACAAGTATATAACCGAGTGTTCCCCAGTTTCTGGCGTAAGATACCAATTTATCTCCGACATGAGATAACGTTGCAACAGACACAAGGTAAAACGAGAATCCATAGTCACAGTTTTATTGATAATTGACAGCAAATAGGTACATTTGTTCAATACGAACTTAATTAAATAGGACTAGCGTATGATAAAAGAGAATTTCGTAAAGATGTATGAGCAGGTATTCCGTGAAAATTGGGCATTGCCTGCGTTCACCAATTATAAGGAGGCAAAGACCTTCACCGTCGCCGACGTGGCGCAATGGAGCACCAAAGTACATCTCCTATTGGAGCATAATGGCATCCAACAGGGCGACCATGTAGCACTCGTTGGTAAAGACTGTGCAGAGTGGTGCATGATATGGATGGGCATTGCCACATACGGCGCCGTAGTGGTTCCCATCCTCCCCGACTTTCATCGCAGTGATATCATCCATATCCTCAACCATAGCCAAAGCAAACTAGTATTTGCTGGGCCTGAACATTTAAAGATGCTCACCCGAGAGGAAATACCCAATACGGTAGGCGTATTTGGCATCGAGGACCTCAAACCTGTAGACCATCTTTGCCTCTCTCCGATAGCAAGTAACACAGATATTGAGGCTATCTTCCAAGCAAAATACCCCAATAAATTTACCCGCGACGATATCCACTTCCCCGAGGTAGATAATAAGGAATTGATGGTTATCAGCTACACCTCAGGCACTGCAGGATTTAGCAAGGGCGTGATGACAACCGCCAACAACCTAGCTGCCAATATCGTCTTTTCCCTCACCCAAGACATGCAAAGTAGGGGCGACAACCTCCTCTGCTTCCTTCCCAATGCACACTCCTATAGTTGCGCTTTCAACTTCCTACTCCCCCTTCGTGTAGGTGCTCATGTCTACATATTAGGACAAAAGCCTACGCCTACGGTGTTGCTCAAAGCGCTCAAAGAGGTTCGTCCTCGACTCATCCTCTCTGTTCCTCTTGTACTAGAGAAGATATATAAGAGTGTGCTCGCACCCCAACTCAGTAGCACGAAGGTAAAGATTGCCCTCAATACCCCTATCCTTCGCCAAACGGTTCTCAAGAAATTCCGCCAGGCTCTGATTGATGCTCTAGGCGGTAATCTCCACAGCTTTATTGTAGGTGGCGCAGCACTTAATAGTGAGATTGCGGACTTCCTATCCAAGATAAAATTCCCAATAACTGTGGGATATGGCATGACCGAGTGTGCTCCTCTCGTTAGCTACTGCAAGCCCAAAGACTACACCCCTCGCACATGCGGAAAAGTGCTGCACATGATAGAGGAATTGCGCATTGCCGATGCTCAGGAGATTGAGGGCAAGCGTGTGGGTGAGATTCAGATAAAGGGAGAAAATGTATGCATGGGGTATTTCAGAGACGAAAAGGCAACCTCTGAACTATTTACCGAAGACGGCTGGATGAAGACTGGCGATCTAGGATATATCGAGAAGCACTTTGTGTACCTCCGCGGTAGGTCCAAGGCGATGCTACTCGGCCCTAATGGACAAAATATCTACCCTGAGGAGATTGAGGCAAAGATAGCTATGCTCCCATTTATGAACGAGGCCATAGTGGTCCAGCGTGAGGGGAAGAAAAATGTCGCTATCGTCACCATTGATCGGGCTGCGCTAGAGAAAGCAGGGCGCAATAACGATAAGGAAATAGAGAAAATACTGGAAGAGAATAGACAGCTCCTCAACCAGTCTATTGCCTCTTTCGCTCAAGTAGCTATGTTCGAGCTACTCGAAGGGGACTTCGAGAAAACTCCAAAACAAAGCATCAAGCGCTATCTATACAACTAAAAGGGCAAGCCATTAGAGCCAACCCTTACACTACCATAAGGGCTATGCGACACCGACTGAATTCGGTGTACCGCATAGCCCTTTGCTTATTTGCCCTCAACCTACCCTCCCACGCCAACAAATAGAGACTGTTATACGTAGCAAACTACAGCATTCCTTTCGTGCAACAACCATGTATACGTAGTACTATCCATAACGGTTATCGCTCGTATATGCAGTGGCTCGCGCGAGGAGCAAAATTTATTCCTAGGAATAAATTTATTTTTCTCTAGGAATAAAAATATTTATCTGTACAAATAAATTTATTTATTCCTAGAGAAAAATTTGGGTAGTTTACGTCTTCACTTTATTTCCTATGGCTCAAACAATTAGCTCCGACCGAGATTCGGTTTTGGCTGTTTGCTATTTTCTTGATAAGTTTGCACATAATTTTTGAATATGTGCAATATATATCTATGATATCTGAGAATTTTGTTCAGTTCATGGGTAGTAAGTACCAAGAGCATTGGGAGCTACCCGTATTTAGTAATTACGAGGAGAAGAAAGGTTACACTTATGCTGAGATGGCTCAATGGATAGCAAAAGTACATCTGATGCTCCAGCATAACCAAATAGAGAAAGGGGATAAGATAGCATTGATTGGCAAAGACTGTGCAGAGTGGTGTATGACCTGGATGGGCATTGTCACTTACGGCGCAGTAGTTGTGCCTATTCTACCTCAGTTTCATGCCGATGATATCCAACACATCATCGCACATAGCGAAAGCAAACTCGTATTTGTCGGAGAGGAGCACGAACGTTCGCTATCGCCTGAAGCACACCCTATGGTGACTGGCGTTTTCGGAGTTAAGACACTGAATACCGTAGAGGCATTGAGCACCAGTGCACTTGCCCAAGACACAGATGCGGAAGCTCTATTTGCTGAAAGGTATCCCAATGGATTTACCAAGGCGGATGTACAATATCCCGAGGTGAGCAATGAGGAAGTAGTGCTTATAAGCTACACATCGGGGACATCGGGATTTAGCAAAGGGGTAATGGCAACAGCGAATAACCTCATTGCCAACGTCCAATTTGGTATCGACTCCAAACTGGTTACCAGAGGCGATAAGATGCTTTGCTTCCTCCCCAATGCCCATGCCTATAGCTGTGCTTTCAACTTCTTACTACCTCAGGCAGAAGGTGCCCATGTGTATATACTAGGCTCCAAGCCTACGCCACATATCCTGAGCAAGGGGCTAAAGGACGTAAAGCCCAATTTGGTTCTCTCTGTGCCACTAATATTAGAGAAGATTTATAAGAACGTTTTGCAGCCAAAGCTCAACGACCCCAAGATTAAGCTAGCTCTTAACATCCCTATTATTAGAGGCAAGGTGAAACAACGCATCTGCCAATCTCTCATTGACGCACTTGGCGGCAATATCCAGGAGTTTATTGTAGGTGGGGCTGCCCTAAATAGCGAGGTGGAGTCTTTCCTCCTGAGCATAGGCTTTCCGGTGACCGTTGGTTACGGTATGACCGAGTGCTCACCAATAATTTCGTACTCCAACCACAGGATATTCAAACGCCAGTCCTCAGGGCATATTCTGCATAAGATAGAGGAGGTACGTATAGACAATCCTCAGAGAATAGAGGGGAAAATGGTAGGCGAGGTACAGGTGAAGGGAGAAAATGTATGCAAAGGATACTACAAGAATCCCAAGGCTACTGAGGAGCTCTTCACCGAGGACGGCTGGATGCATACGGGCGACCTTGGGTATATAGAGGATGATTGCATCTTCCTAAAGGGGCGCTCCAAGGCAATGCTATTGGGACCCGACGGTCAGAACATCTATCCTGAGGAGATAGAGGCTAAGCTATCTATGCAACCTTTTGTAAATGATGCCATCGTAGTACAGCGCGACAAGAAAATCGTGGCGATACTCGCTATTGATAGGGATGGGCTAAGTAAGGCAGGGCATACTACCGAGGAGCAGATTCTGGAAGTTATGAACCATAATCGTAAGACAGTCAATCAAGCGATTGCAGCATTTGCTCAGATCAATGCCATAGAGCTACTCGAAGGAGAGTTTGAGAAGACTCCAAAGCAAAGTATCAAGCGCTACCTCTATAAGTAACTATAGACTCCGTATAACTAAGAAGTGGCTACACGCGATTGGTTCGATCACGTGTAGCCACTCTTTTATTGGCATAAGTCACAATTTACTGACGGATAGACGAGCCTCCCGTAGCGCTACTGTGCTCCACTTTGATGGGCTTAGCAGTAATACGACTGGCACCAGAAGCTTCGAGAGAAGCAGCCTCGATGACGGCTTCTTGGGCATCGAGCCTAGATGCGCCTGATACATCGGCCACTAGTCGTCTTACCTTCCCAGTAAGCTCCATGCCACTTGCTCCGGAGACATCCACGGATAGTTCGTTTACGGATAACACATCTACCTCAGCACGAGAAGCGCCCGATAGATCTAGAATCATCTCTTGAGCGGAGCCTTCGAAGTCCAACTTGCTTGCTCCCGAAACGTCAGCGCCAAAAATCCGCACCTGTCCTTCGATAGAGATCTTACTAGCTCCAGAAATATCAAGTGTGCGCAAAGCAAGTGGTACATTACTCTCAAGCTCAACCGCTGAAGCACCCGATGCCTCGATAGAAACAATATCTTTTACCCCCGTGATGTAGAGCTTGATTTCTATCTTTCCAGATACGAGGTTATCGAAGAGCTTCGTCTTGCGCTTCAAGACTAGTTTGCCTTTGCTGAGAGAATATTCAAATTGCTTCAAAGCCTTGGCACTACCCACCACTTCCATCATATTCCGATTGGAGGATATCACCTCCACATCTATTGCACTACTCACTTCAATAATCCTTGGCGAGCTATCAAGGTCGAAGTTTTTCTTTACATCACCAGCCGATGCACTGGCAACCCCAAGTAGCAGAGCTACTAATACCATCCATGTTCTCTTAATCATAACAATATTTACTAAGGGGAGGCGACGTTGCCTTCCAGGCGCAAGATACAAACAATTTAGTAGTTTGCAAAACAAACTACCATATTTTATGCTCCCCTCTTCTATATCGTACAATCAGCGCATTTTTATTACCTTTGTCAGTGCGGGCGGAATAGCGTTTTATTAGATAATGGCAAGGATTTTGACGATTAGGGCAAGGTGGCTTCTCGCCATGCTACTTATGATACTACCGGGAGGACTTCAGGGACAGACGAGAGTACAGGTGCTACGCCACTTCACACTACAGATGGATGGCGACACTACGACTTACCAAGCAGAACTACCGGGAACGGTACAAGGTACACTTATAGCGGCGGGCGCACTACCACACCACTTCATTGGAAGTAATGAGGACTCCGTGCAGTGGGTAAGTGATAACAACTGGCTCTATGTAACGTCTTTCGACATCGACAGTACCGAACTCGCCCGCCATGAGCACTACCAACTAACGCTCGATGGGGTGGATACTTTTGCCGAAGTGTATATCAATGGGGCTCTGGTTGAAAGTATCGACAATTTCTTTACCAAGCACAATATCATAGTCTCTAAGCACTTAAGAGCTGGAGAGAATCGGCTAGTACTGAGGCTCCTCTCACCTACACGCAAAGCGCATGCTATGTACCTCGCCAATGGTTTTATGTACCCCGCCGATAACGACCGTGCGGAAATCAAATACAGCCCTTTCGTACGTACCGCCCCCTACCACTATGGTTGGGATTGGGGACCACGGATGATATCCATGGGCGTGATGCACCCCATAACACTCTCTCCTATAGACACAGGGCAACTAGATGACCTATATATAAGGAGTACGATAGAATGGGACGAAAATGGAGAGGCAAAGCAAGCTAGGGTAACAGTGAGCGACAACACCTGCAATCCACGTACCCTGAAACTGATAGACCCACTTGGGCGGAGGGTAGAAGAGAATGAAGATGGCTCTTTTATAGTAAGTAAACCAATGCTGTGGCAACCCAACGGCTGGGGCGAACAGCACTTGTATCAGCTGATTAGGGAAGTAGAGATAGAGGGGATTGCGGTAAACGACACCACTCATTTCGGTATTAGGGAGATCCGACTTGACCTCAGCAAGGACAGCATAGGTCAAGCCTTCTCCTTTATCGTTAATAATAGACCTTTCTATGCTAAGGGCGCCAATTACCTCCCGCACGATAGGCGATTTGGCGGAGGGGGCAGGTCGCTGGAGGATATATTCAGAGAGGATATCCTTCCTTTACACTTCAACATGCTCCGAATATGGGGAGGCGGCATCTACGAGACCGAGGAGTTTTACGCTCTTGCCGATAAGTACGGCATCCTAGTATGGCAAGACCTTCCCTTTGCTTGCACTGCCTATCCCAATGACATCGCCTTTAGGGCGTCCGTTGCTCTGGAACTTAGGAGTCAGTTTCAGCGTATCCGCAATCACCCCTCACTCGCTCTCATCTGCGGTAATAACGAGGTTCGCGAAGGGCTAAAGCACTGGGGCTGGAAGCCGAAATACGGCTATACAGATGTGCAGTATGCACAGATGCTGAGGGACTACGATGATTTCTTCAAGGGTTTTATCCCAAACGAGCTTAATGTACTCGTACCACACGTGCAGTACATAGACGGTTCTCCCCTCAGCTCCAACTGGGGCATCCCAGAGAGCTTCCGTAGTGGAGACGCCCACAATTGGCGAGTCTGGTTTGGCGGGAAGCGCTTCGAGGAGTTTGATATCAACCCCGGGCGCTTTGCTAGTGAGTATGGTTTCCAAGCTTTCCCAGAAATAAAAACGATCCAGAGTTTCGCTCCCGGATACGACCTAGACACCCTCTCCATTCACAGCCCAATACTCAAGAATAGGCAGAGATCCTTTACTGGCAATCAGCGGATTACCGACTACATGGAGCGCGACTACCCAGTGCCCACGGCTTTCTCCGATTATATCTATGTCGGTCAGCTACTTCAGGGACACGGCATAGCGTATGCCATCAGGGCTATTCGCAGAGCTTTCCCCATGAATATGGGCTCGCTCTATTGGCAACTCAACGATGTATGGCCCACCGTTAGCTGGTCGAGTGTAGACTATTGGGGCAACCACAAGGCGCTCCACTACTATGCTCGGGAGGCTTATGCACCATATATCATAGACCTTGTAGAGCGAGGGGACGAGCTGGAGCTATGGATCGCTTCAGACCATATTACTAAAAACTTAGCCCCGCTTCAAGTCTCAGTTAAGGGTTATGACTATAGGGGCAAGGAGCTGTGGGGCACCCAGCTTTCTTTCACACCCGTAGCCAGCCCGTTTAGTACCCTGGTTACGAAGCTCACCGACTCCCTCCCACAAAAGCAGATGTACCTAGAGCTGACGCTCACCAACCAGAATGGGCAACACCTTGCGCGCCAAGTCTACTACCCAGTTAAGCCTAAAGAGATGCTTCTGGAGCAGAGTACGCCAGAGGTATCTGCCCAAGCAAGTCAAGGGAGGTTGGAACTCACCATAAGGAGTCCCTATCTTATCAAGGATTTATTTATCGAAAGCCCTTGGCAAGGAGCGCAATACAGTGACAACTTCTGCGATATCCTCCCCAACCGCTCTTATACTATCGTGATTACTCATCCCGATATTACAGCTCAAACGACACTAAAGGAGCTGAAGCTCACGAGCCTCAACGACATCCTTAATAGATATAAGTAAAATGATTACAATAGAAGTTTGTATCAACTCAGTCCCCTCTGCCATAGCGGCAGAAGCAGGTGGAGCGCATAGGGTAGAGCTATGCGCAGCCTTGCCAGAAGGGGGCACGACGCCCTCTTTTGGCACAGTTAAGAAAGCCTTAGAGCTTGTCCAGATTCCAGTATTTCCTATCATCCGTCCACGTGGAGGCGACTTTATCTACTCCGAGACCGAGTTAGCCGTGATGGTTGAGGATATCAGAGCCTATCGCGACTTAGGAGCCCAGGGGTTTTCTTTTGGGGTACTGGACAAGGACGGTCGCCTCAATAAGGAGGCCAATGCTCGTCTCATAGAGGCTTGTGGAGGTAGACCCGCTACGCTGCACCGTGCTTTCGACCGCACCTGCAACCTAGAGGAAGAGCTTGAAGTAGCCATACAGCTAGGGTTCAAGCGCATCCTTACCTCGGGCGGAGAGGTATCAGCCCCCAAGGGCGTAGATAGACTAGCTCGACTTGTTCGCCTAGCCAGCGGCAGAATATCTATTATGGCAGGCGCAGGCATACGCCCCGACAATGTCCGTGAACTCGTTATGCAAACAGGGGTAAAGGAAGTCCACGGCACCTTCCAAAGCGAAGAAGCTAGCCAAATGAGCTACAAGAGTCCTGCCTTTCCTACCCACTACACAGAGACGGTAGGGGAATTCACCTCGATGATGTCAGATACTGCCAAGATTAGCTCTGTGCTCCAAAACCTCTCAGGTCTATGAATACGAAACATAAGATAGATATTGTACTCACACCCGAGCTATTGACTGCCCATAGGCAGCCAGGGACTGTAGCAGTGGTTATAGACGTACTCCGAGCCTCTGCTACTATGATTACGGCACTCCACAACGGGGCTAAAGCCATCTATCCTCTCGAGACTATCGAGGAGGCAGAGCGCATCGCAGCTGAAGGGAAAATAGTAGGTGCCGAAAGGAATGTAGTACGCTGCCCTTTTGCACAGTTCGGTAATGACCCCGCAGAATATACCAAGGACGCTATCGGAGGAGCCGAAATCTACTTCACTACCACCAATGGCACCCGAACCATCAAGGCAGCTATCAACGAAGGGTATACGACTGTCATCGGTACTTTTATCAATCTTTCCGCAGTAGCGGAGTATTGTCACGACAAAGATGTACTCGCTATCTGCGCAGGCTGGCAAGGGAGACCTTCCAAGGAAGATGCACTCTTTGCCGCTGCGCTCTGTGACCAACTCTCTGCCACGCACGAGATTGTCACCGACACCTCCCGTATGATGGTAGAGCTTTGGCAAGCGCACAGACATCAGCTCACAGACTATATCAAGGAGAGCAACCACTACCCTCGGATGGTAGCCGCAGGCAAAGAAAATGCTCTGCCTTACTGCCTCACCATTGACTCTACCCATACACTGCCAATAGCGAGCGGGGAGGGCAACACCATAAAACTTATACGTAACGACGAATAATAATATGACGAGACAATTTCTTTTGGGCTCTGCCATAGTAGTCCTCATGCTTCTCTCCAGCAGTTGTGGAACCTCCAGTAGATCCACAACTATCCAAAGCCAGCGCGTGCCAGTGGCGAGAAGTGGTAATCCCTACAATAGATATGTGGAGCGTTATGCCAATATCGCTCTAGCTAACCAGCGGGAGTATGGCATTCCCGCAAGTATCACCCTAGCCCAAGGATTGCTGGAAAGTGGTGCTGGTCTCAGTACCTTGGCCACCCAAGCCAATAACCACTTCGGCATCAAGTGCCACCGCTCTTGGCGTGGTAATCGTACTTTTCACAATGACGACCGACCCAATGAGTGCTTTCGCTCCTACGACAGAGCTGAGGATTCCTTTAGAGACCATGGTCAGTTTCTACAGCAGCCTCGCTACCAAGGGCTATTTCGGCTCGATGATAAGGACTATAAAGGCTGGGCAAGAGGGTTACAAAAAGCAGGCTATGCCACCGACCGAGGCTACGCCAATAAGCTTATCAAGATCATCGAAGACTATCGCCTGTATCTCATAGACGCTGGCAACCCTGGCAGACACTATACCTACGATAAGCCGACACCACAGCCTGCAAAGAAGAAGACCATCACGCAGCCCACTACTCCCGACAATATCCGTCAGGTATATATCAGTTCAGGACTGCACTACGTGCTTGCAGGTGAGGGCGACTCCCTGAGTAGCATAGCCAAAGAGCTAGGTCTCTCTGAACGCCGACTCACCAAATACAATGATCTTCCCGAGGGCTATCCTCTTGAGAAGGGCGATGTCATCTACCTAGAGCGCAAACTACAGCGAGCTATTCCACCTCACTTCGAGCACGTGATCCAAGTAGGAGAGTCTATTCATAGTATTGCTCAAACCTATGGTATACAATTGTCGTCTCTCTATGAGCTCAACAACCTACCTCTAGACTACTCACCAGTGGAGGGGGACATCCTAAGACTCCGATAAGTTATCGGCGAATATCGACAGATATGAAAGAGGCTACGCAAACCAACTAGTGGTATTGCGTAGCCTCTTTCACATTTCAACCTATTTACAGAACACCTCTACCCGAGAAGCGCTGTTCGATAGAGGCTTAGGCCATTGCAGCATTATCCTTGATAAAAGTACCTCTATCCATTTCGTCGAAGGCTTGTTCCAGCTCTTGGCGGGTATTCATCACTACAGGACCACCCCAAGCAATCGGCTCCCGCAAAGGCTCAGCAGCGAATAGAGCAAAGCGAGCACCCTCGGCACCAGCCTTGATACGCACAGTCTCGCACTCCTCCTTATTCTCGTTAGATGCGCTATAGAGGATGGCGCAACCCTTATGCTCCATCTGATCCAAAGCCTCATTCACAGCCATTTCACCAGAGAACAGGTAGGTGAAAAGCGTCTCATTATTGGCAGTACCATTGTACTCCCAAGTCTCGCCGGGCTTAAGTGCCACATCGAGATAAGTCACCTGGACATACTTAGGAGCGAAACCGCCCTTGGTACCCTTGTAGTTTCCAGCAATTACACGCACCACAGCATTGGGCTCCTCTACCTTTGGCACATCGCTAGCTACAATATCACCATAACTTGGTTCACTCATCTTATCTTTGCGCGGTAGATTGACCCACAGCTGACACCCCAGCATGTGTTGAGAAGCTTGCGGCATCTCTTGGTGAATAATCCCAGAGCCGGCAGACATCCATTGTACACCGCCAGCGAGGATTGAGCCTTTATTACCAAGGCTATCCCCATGATCCATTGCTCCATCAATAAGATAAGTTACCGTCTCTATGCCTCTGTGTGGATGCCAAGGGAACCCCTTGATGTAGTCCTCTGGGTTGTGCGAGTCAAAACCATCCAACATCAGGAAAGGATCAAAGGAATTAGTCGTCTTGATACCCAATACTCGGGTTAGATGCACACCTGCACCATCCATTGCCTTATGACCTCTAATTATCTCCGTTGCTTTACGTCTAATATCACTCATTACTCAATCATTGTATTTAAGATTAATCATTTCTTTACCCTTACAATGTTAGTCATTTTCTATCAAAGCATCTACATTTTGCGAGGCAAATAATGTTAACAAAAAGGGCAAATAATCAAGCTATACCCGTTTCCTCCAGAGTCTCCAGTACCCTCATAGCTATCTCTGAGAAACACCCTCCCTATATGTAGCAATACCAATATCCATAGCCAAGAAAAATTTCTGCCAGAGTAGGGAATTTTATTCCTAAGAATAAATAAATTTATTTGTACAGATAAATATTTTTATTCCTAGAGAAAAATAAATTTATTCCTAGGAATAAATTTTCTTGCTCGGGCAACCTAGATTCCGCAAAGTATAGATCGGCGCTGTTGGGGGTAGTATTTGGGGGTACTTTGGGGTGCTCTTTGCTGTATTTTGGGAGGTGTTTGGCTGTTTTGGAGATTGGTCTTTGTCTTTTTTATCTATTTATAAGCTACTGAATACCACAATTATTGTAAATGGGTACACTTTGGGA
>NZ_KB904289.1 GCF_000379925.1 Porphyromonas levii DSM 23370
AGCTCTCTTATTTAGCTTTTTATTTATGAGCGTTTGAAATGGTCTCCAATCAATGAGTTTGTCAATTTGCTCTAGAAACTCATTGCGTGCTCTAGAACTTCTCAATTCGGTAAACACCTCAGTAAATGAGGGTGCATTGTTGCTCGTTTGCTTGAATCCCATAACTATTGTCGCTATAAATCAATACTATATCCTCCCCTTAATTACACAATAAAGATACTAATAATCAATGATATACGCAATAATTTGAGACGGTTTTTCGTGCAACATTCTCATATATACTATCGTGTATTACTTGATATTAGGTAGTTCTAGTCCGTAGCCCTTCTTTTTGTCGATCCTCTTGAGGATAAAGCCCATGAGGAAAGCAAGTACACCAAGACCTGCAAGCATAATCAGAGGATTGGTGTAGTTGTAAGACACAGCTGCTACTTCTGGGCTCATGGTGCCGTTGGCAACTGCTTCTGTAATGTCGGTATTAGAAGCATTGAGCACTTTACCGATAAGGAGTGGGAATAGCCATAGACCAATATTCTGGATCCAGAATATAAGAGCATAAGCCGAACCGATAACCCTACTATCCACCAGCTTAGGCACGCTTGGCCAGAGAGCAGCTGGAACGAGTGAGAAAGAAGCTCCCAATACGAGGATGGTGGTAAAGGCTATGATGACGCCGCCAATCTTATTGCCTTGGAATTGAGGTAGGATAAAGGCAAAGGTCAAGTGGCATGCAATGAGTAGGATAGCACCCAGCATAAGCATAGAGGCTCCCTTGCCATGGTTGTCGAGATAATTACCAAGGATAGGCGTGATACCTACTGCAAGGAGTGGGAATACAGCGAAGATAGACTCTGCTGACTCTCTGCGGTACGCCATATAGCAGTATGCAATAAGGGTAATCACGGAGATGATGAGGAGAAGAGTCTTAGTCTTGCCCTTAGAGAAGTTGCTCACAAATGCCGTAGCTGCCACAACAATCATCACGATATACTGGATAACAGCTACCGAATTGGATGCCCAAAATGAGCCTTCGGGGAGTACGCTAAAGGAAAGATTGCTCTGGAGCATGTTTACAGCGTACTTCTGGAATGGGAAGATGGCTGAGTAGTAGAGCACGCAGAGTAGGGCAACGACCCAGAATACACCACTGGAGAGGATGGTGCCAAGGTCTTTGATGCGGAAAGGCTCGTCTTTCTCTTCTGCCTCGCCTGTCTCAAGGTCGAGCTTCCTATCCATAAAGAAGTAGACCACAAACATAATCAATGCTACCATAAGGAGCACAACACCAAAGGCTACCGACCTAGAGACATCGATAGTGCCACCAAGGCGAGCAAATAGCGGAGAGAAGATCATCACAGTAGCTACACCAAGCCTAGCGAGTGCCATCTCACTGCCCATTGCGAGTGCTAGCTCTTTTCCCTTGAACCACTTCACGATACCGCGAGAGACGGTAATACCTGCCATCTCTACACCACAACCGAATATCATAAAGCCTACAGAGGATAGCTTGGCAGAGGCTGGCATGTGGCTATTGAATGGTAAAACCCCAAGCTCGTCAAAGACTGGGATATAATTAAGGTTCTCAGTAAACCATCTTTCAAGCGAAGAGCCTGAGAAGCCTTCGGTGACAGCGTACCAATTGATAGTGGCACCGATTATCATCACTGCACCAGATAGAATCGCTGTGAAGCGAACGCCCATCCTATCTAGTATGATACCAGCGAAGATGAGGAAGAAGATAAATACATTGAGGAAGGTCTCACTTCCAGCATAAGTACCAAAAGCATCAGAGTCCCACCCACGGGTAGATTCGAGTAGGTCTTTAATCGGGGAGAGGATGTCCATAAAGATGTAGGAGCAAAACATTGCTAGTGCTAGCAATAGTAGTGCAGTCCATCTTACCGCCGGCTTGTCGCGGAGGGTCCCGCCATTTGCTGTAGTCATAAAACTGTTGTATTAATTATATTATTGGTTATTTGTAGCAAATGTAACTATAATTAGCCAATTATAGGGGCGTGTGCCCAATTATTCCGCAATACTCAGCGGAATATCCTCTGTGCAGTGTGTCGCTTTGAAGAGGTCAACCACTTAGTGAGCAAGGTCAAGTAAAGTAGGAACTAGAAGTCAATACACTAAGGAAACCTTTGGTGTCTAAGGTCAACTGGGTCGGTAGATAACCCACGAAAAAGGTCAACCTAATTCAGGCTAAGGCGCTCTTACTATGAGTGTATAACCCTTTTATATAGAGCATATTAACCGCCTATGGCTAGGACATGACGATTTAATATATACTAATCTGGTGAATTAGTATATATTAAATGGGTCAATTAGTATATACTAAATTGGTCAATTAATATATACTAAATGGTCATCGGATATACTGACTACAGAAACTGTATAGCCTGAGGCGTTGAGGGTTGTCGCCTAAGTAGGGGCGACTAGAATAGCGATAGGATGCCAAGGATTCCGCCAGCGACTTCTGCTACGGTCTCTATTTTCTTTTTCGTGAGCTCTTTCTTTTGCTCTCGTAGGACATTGTCGTAGTGATGTGGGTCGAAAGTGACGTTGCCTAGGTAGTTGCATTTACAAGAGGGGTGGTCAAATATCTCTGCCCCGAGGAATAGGGCACAGACATATTCATTAGGGTCATAGGCTTCTTTTTCGAAGGGCATGAGTCGGACATAGACCATGGCGTATTCGTATCTATTTAGGTACGGACTATTGCCCTTTAGCTTTCGCTCGTAGGCTTCGGCTTTATCCTCGGACATCTCTAGTATGGTCTTGCAAGGCTGGTGGAGGAGGCAGATATCGTGGGTGTTGTAGCCAGAATCATAATAGCCTTTGCAGTCGTAGAGCTCGGTAATCAGATAACCATTGATTTCGGGGTCGTAGGTCTTGTCATTCCCCAGCCCATTATTCAATTTCTTGGGGTAGTAGAAGGTCGTCTTCTCTAGCTTTTCTGGGAAGGTGGCGAGGTCGGCTTTGAGGAGAGAGAGGTAGTGGTCTTTTTCTCTGCGGAAGGTAAACTTGTCGTGCTCGCAAGTCTTTCCGAGTTCAGGGTTAACTAGTAAGATGTACCTGAGGATGGCTTTGTCGTCGATTGGGATCTGCTCGGTATGGATATAGTAGAGGAGTTTAGTGAGGTCGGTAAGCTCTGAGTATTGCTGGCGGTAGGCTTCGTTGTATCCTTGTCCCATCTGAAGCTCATAGTTATGTACTGCGTTATCAATATTGACATAGAATTGAGCACCGTTAGATGCGGAGCAAAGGGCGTTGATGGTTTGATTGGAATAATTATTGTCCATCAATATCCTATCCTTAAGCAAGCTGTCTACTACTAGAGATTGGTAGTAGTAGGACTTCATATCAGCTGTGACAAGATATTTGTTTTTGGTGTACTTGTCCGCTTTGAGCTCGGGGAGGAAAATGCTATTGCAGTGCTTTGGTGCGCCTACCCACAGGGTATCGCCGACCTGAATGGTCCGACCGTAGTAGGTGGTGAAGTGCTCGCTCTGCCCCATTACATCGGAGGCAAAGGGCAGTAGGCAGATAAGGATGAGTAGTAATCTTTTGTTCATGATGGTGTAGATTAATGGTGTTTAACATGATTAACAGCAAATGTAAGGATTATTGCTATTCTGAACAAATAAAATAGTGGCTGCACAGGTAAGTTTCTATGCAGCCACTATCGGTCTTTACGAACCGATTCTATTATTTACACGACTCCTGAGAAGCCCATAAATGCCATGGCAAGGATGCCGGCTGTGATTAGGGCGATAGGGATACCGGAAAGTGCAGCAGGAACCTTGGTCTTGGCGAGCTGCTCGCGAATCATAGCGAAGATGACAATCGCAAGGGTGTAACCAGCGGCTGTACCTACGGCATAGATGATAGACTGACCTAGGTTGAAGTCTTTCTGAATTACTGAGATGGCAACACCAAGTACCATACAGTTGGTGGTGATCAGCGGGAGGAATACTCCTAGTGCTTGGAAGAGGGATGGGGAAATCTTCTTGATAACCATTTCCATCATCTGCACTACTGAAGCGATCACTAGGATAAAGGCAATATTTTGCATAAACCCTATTGAAAGAGGATCGAGCACCAGCTTCTGTATCGCATAGGTGATGAGGGTAGCTATTGTCACCACGAAGGTAACGGCAGCGCCCATACCTATAGCTGTATCTACCTTCTTGGATACGCCTAAGAATGGACAGATACCTAAGAACTGTGTGAATACTACGTTATTGACAAGTAACGCACTGATAAATAGTATAATGTATTCCATATCTCTTATGCTGTCTTATTGCTTTTGCGATCGATGGCATTCTTGATGCCGATAATAAATCCGAGCACGATGAAAGCTCCAGGAGCGAGCACAAATACTAGTGCACCATACTCCTCTGGGAAGAGTGAGAGGTCAAATGCCTTGCCTGAGCCGAGTACTTCTCTCACAAAACCAATAATGGTGAGAGCGAGGGTAAAGCCAAGTCCCATGCCGATACCGTCGAGAGCAGAGTCAAATATATTGTGCTTAGCTGCAAAAGACTCCGCACGACCTAGCACGATACAGTTCACAACAATCAGTGGTAGGAAGATACCAAGTGATGCATAGAGAGCAGGCACGTAGGCTTCACAAAGCATCTGCACCAGTGTAGTGAAGGTAGCTATGATAACGATATAGCTTGGGATGCGTACTGAGTCTGGAATTAGGCTCTTGAGGGATGATACCACTATGTTGGAGCAGATGAGCACGAAGGTCGTTGCGAGTCCCATGCCCATACCGTTCATAGCACTCGAAGTGGTTCCTAAGGTAGGACACATACCGAGGAGCAACACGAGAGCCGGGTTCTCCTTGATGATACCATTGAGTATTATCTTTAACTTATTCATAGTCTATGTCTGTTACTTTAGTTGTCCATCTGCTATGGCTTTCTGCACCACAGCATAAGCTCCGTTGAGTGTCTCGAGGAAGGCTCGACTGGAGATAGTAGCTGCGCTGATGGCATTCACCTGTCCTCCGTCTTTTGTTACTTGTAGTGGCGTGGTAAGGTTCATGCCAAGTACGCTGCCTTTCTCTCCTCTAAACCATGCCTCCATCTTGCTACCCAGACCTGGGGTCTCGGCTTGCTGGAGTACGGTGTAGTCGATGATATTGCCCTCTTTGTCGATACCTACGAGTACTTTCACTAGCCCCGCAAAGCCATTATTGGTGTAGCTCTCTACGGCATAGCCTACGAGTTCGCCACCCTTGCGAGCGGGATAGATCTTGTAGTCGTCTACCATGAGCTCTTCCTCGAATGGCACGTTGTCGTGCTCTGGTACGACTCTATCGATACCAGACTTGAGGGTCGCTATCTTGGAGGCACTAATGACTGGCTCTGTGGTTTGGTACACAAAAGCGAGTAGGGCTGCTGCTACTGCTGCGATGAGTGTCAGAGAGAGCAGCATATTGGGTAGTGTTGATGCTAACTTCTTCATGCTTTCTTACTTTTTCCAAAGAGTTTAGGTTGCATATACCTATTGATGATAGGCACGATACCATTCATAAAGAGGATTGCAAAGGACATACCCTCGGGATAGGAACCAAAGAGACGGATGAGCATAGTGATGATACCTATCATGATACCATAAAGTAGCATTCCGCTCTTGCTCATAGGGCTGGTGACGTAGTCGGTAGCCATATAGATAGCTCCGAGTAGGAGTCCTCCGCTGAGGATATGGAATAGAGGTCCTGCATATACATCAGGGCTCACGCCATTCATAATGCCTGCGAAGATGGCAACGGTAGCAATGATAGCTACTGGGATGTGCCAAGTGATGACTTTGCGGATGAGTAGATAAGCAAAGCCTATGAGGAGTGCTATGGCACTTACCTCACCCATTGAGCCACCTACCATACCTAGGAGGTTGTCGGTGAGCTCAGGGAGCTTATCCATTGTGAAGCCTTCGGCACCCTTGGTAATTCCCTTAGCTATGGCTAGCGGGGTAGCTCCAGAGGTCGCATCTAGTAGAGGACTAGCGCCAGACGCAGCCTCAGTACCAGCAGATACTAATTTCTCTCCAAGAGGACTTGGATAAGAGGTCATCTGCACTGGGAAGGAGATGAGGAGCATCACACGACCTACGATAGCAGGGTTGAAGATGTTATTACCTAGTCCACCGAAACTCATCTTGCCGATACCAATCGCTACAAGAGCACCAACCACTACAATCCATAGCGGGAGGGTAGAGGGGAGGTTGAGCGCTAGAAGCAAGCCGGTGAGTACAGCTGAACCATCGAGAACGGTAATCTCCTTGCGACCTAATAGGAAGCGGCTTATTACCCACTCAAAGAGGGTACAAGCAAGGATGGAGGTAAGGGTCACCCACAGAGCGTCGAGCCCGAAGAAGTAGATAGATACTCCAAAGGCTGGTATGAGAGCGATGATCACATCATACATATTGCGCTCAATGGTGTCGCCGCTATGTATATGTGGAGAGGGTGATACGAGTAGTTTGTGCATATTTGACATATCTCTTTGCTTCGATCTATTCGTTAGGATTTACGGCTACGGATGATACCCATCACTGTCTTCTTGCCCTGACGGATATGGTCGAGAAGTGGGCGATTGGCAGGGCAAGTGAAGCTACAAGAGCCACATTCAATACAGTCTACTACGTTGCCACGTTCGAGCTCTTCCCAATCCTTAAATACAGTATCTCTCATCAGGTAAGCGGGGTTGAGCCCCATAGGGCAAGCGCCTACACACTTAGCACAGCGGATGCAGTTGCGCATGGGCTTGCGCTTTGTATCCTGAGTAGGTAGGAGTAGAATGCCACTCGTTCCCTTAGCTACAGGGATATGGTCGTTTACTACCGCCTTACCCATCATAGGACCTCCGCTGATTATCTTGCCAGTTCCTTCTGGTACACCTCCTGCGGCCTTAATCAGAGCGGCACTGCTAGTGCCGATGCGTGTTAGGAAGTTGGAAGGGTTGGAGAGCTGTTTGCCGGTTACGGTCACAATGCGCTCGATGAGTGGCTTATTCTTCTGTACCGCCTCATAGACTGCATAGGCGGTACCTACGTTCTGTACGATAGCACCCGCTGTGATAGGGAGCTGCCCGCTCTTAATCTGGCGACCGAGTACGGCATCAATCAGTTGTTTCTCACCGCCCTGAGGGTAACGTACCTTGAGGGGCTGTATCTCCACACCTGGATAGTTCTTTGCTAGGCTCTCTAGGTGTGCGATAGCGTCTTTCTTATTATTCTCGATACCTACTACGCCACGAGAAACACCTGCAGCCTTCATCAGGATAGTGAGACCAACCAAAATCTCCTCGCCGTGCTCCAGCATAAGACGATGGTCGGCAGTGAGGTAAGGCTCGCACTCCACACCATTGAGGATAACGACCTCTGCCTTCTGATCCTTAGGGGGGAGTAGCTTCACATTGGTGGGGAAAGTAGCGCCACCCATACCTACGATGCCGCGGTCTGCAATTCTTGCCACGATATCGGCTTGTGCCATTGTCACCTCGCGCACCAATGTAGTAGAGCGGTCTATGTCCTCTTCCCAGGTATCCGTGCCATCGCTCTTGATGGTAATCATCATCTTGGGATAGCCCGAAGCATCGACCACCTCCTCTAGTTTCTGTACTACGCCAGAGATACTAGAGTGAATATTGGCAGAGACAAAGCCCCCTGCCTTGGCGATGAGGGTTCCTACCTTCACCTCGTCTCCCTTCTTCACCAGCGCTACAGCTGGTGCCCCTATGTGCTGAGCTAGAGGTATCTGTACCTCCTCAGGTAGTGGTAGCACCTCGATAGCCTTGCCAGCCGATAGTTTGTTCTCTGGCGGGTGTACACCACCTATTCTAAATGTCTTCAACATACGCCTATATATTATAAGGTATCTTATATATTCTACTTTAAGCTTCTGCCGTAGCTGCCGCCTCCACCTTCTCCTTGCGTGGAGGGAAGTTAACCTCATGGATAGCGCCGGTAGGGCATGCCTCTACGCACTTGCGGCATAGTCGGCACTTGTTGTGGTCGATGTAGGCGAGGTTGTTCTCCACTGTGATAGCGTCGAACTTACATTCCTTCTCGCACTTAGAGCAACCTATGCAGGCATTGTTGCACGCCTTGCGAGCTACGCCGCCCTTCTCCTTATTAACACAAGAGACAAATACACGGCGACCCTTTGGCCCCTTATTCCTTAGCTCTATGATCATCTTAGGGCAAGCCTTGACACAGGCACCACAGGCAGTACACTTCTCTTCGTCTACCTCGGGTAATCCTGTAGTAGGATTGATGTGAATAGCGTCAAACCCGCAAGCCAACGTACAATCGCCTAATCCGAAGCAGCCAAAAGTACAGCCTGTCTCGCCACCGTAAGTAGCCGCAGCAATAGTACAGGTGCTAGCGCCATCGTACTGATTGATTCTTGGGCGTGCCTCACAATTGCCATTACAGCGTACTACAGCCACCTTAGGGTCAGCCTGTACAGCTGCACGGCCAAGCGTCTCGGCTACCTTGAGCATCACATCGTTGCCACCTACAGAGCAGAAAAGCCCATCCATAGACTCTGCCTCTACACAGGCACGAGCAAATCCAGAGCAACCTGGGTAACCGCAGCCACCGCAGTTGGCGCCAGGGAGAATCTCATTTACCTGCTCAATTCGAGCATCCTCCTCCACATGGAACTTCTTGGATACCGCGAAGAGTAGTCCAGCGGCTAAAGCGCCCACGATGGCGAGGAATGCAATAGTTACTCCAACCATAAAATAGTTATATCAATTAGTTGTATCTTATTATTTTCAATCAACGAGTTCAGCCTTCAGCCTGAAAGTCTTCTCAAAATAACCTCTTAGGAGCCATAGGACTCCACAGTACGACAAGATTCCACACAACATTATAAGGAGCATGGTGGTCTCCTTGGTCTCGAGGTGGTTCATCACAATTGCGCCAATGCCTATCAGTACAATAGGGATTACAAAGGCAAAGAGTACTGCTTTCAACGGCGTGCCACCCTCAACGGCTACGATGCGTACCCTCGTACCCTCCGTGAGCCCTAATGGAAACTCTTGTACCTCTAGCAACTGACTATCCTTGTCAGCTGAAGAGCAAGCTCCCTTGGCGTGGCACTGACTGCAAGCAGAGTGGCGCTCAATGTGTACCAGCATCTTGTCCCCCTTTATTTCTTTCACAGTGCCGATTTTACACTCCATAGATTTCCTGCTTTATTTAAATCGCTACAAAACTACCCAAATTGTGTGAAATATCCATGCTATTCTCGGAGATTACTTCATAAACTCGCCTGATTAGCCTAGAATGATAAGGAATACTGCTCATTTAATGTATATATATTAATGTGTAGAGGGACCGATAAAAATTTTACCAGAGTCATGCAGTATTTCCATTTAGGTGTTGTTATTATGGTATAAGTAGCTACTTGCCATTGGTTGGCAAAACAAAAGAGTATTTTAACGGAAGTGTAATAACTAATTGTATGAATTATGATGACTTCTAAGACAACTTTTCTCAAGAGCCTAACGCTCGCTGGTTATTCAATTGTAGCGGCACTCGCATTTGCTTCTTGTAGCCCTCAGACTAAAGATGCTCCGAATGGCAATGAAGTCCTAACGAACAACAAGTCAATCACGGCTTATCTCACAGGTCTACCCGTCCACAATGGCGTAACTTCATTGCGTGCTGCTGATTTCCCTGAGAATGGACGCCCAGTAGAGATTGGATTTTTACCTGATGGAGTATTAAGAGCGGCAAGGAGTGCTGCTGATCGTGAACCAGGTGTAAACGAAAAAGGACAACCTGGCTGGTGGGTCAAGACTTCTCGCCGCTACAAGCTCTCCGAGGTATTCGATGAGTCGGTGTTGCTCAATCCTACTAATGATGTCCTATTCCCAGGCGTAGTATTTCGCGGCAATACTATTGGTGATGGTACCTATGCAGTAATTTCAGATATTGACCGCGCTAAAATTAAGATTTCTATAGATCGACGCACTCAGGAAGGCGATAATGATAAGATCTCTAGAGAGTTTGAGAATATTCAGATGAGTGACTACCGTAAGGCGCTTAATGAGTGGGGACAGATTAATTTTAAGGAGGGCTCTGCTTTAACTACCAGTAGTATTGACGAAGTGCGATCCATGGATGAAGTCAACTTTAAGATGGGTGCTGGGTTCGATAATGGTGCTATCAAGGTGTCTACCAACTTGAAGTTCAATTTTGAGAACAATAAGAACCACTTCCTCGTCAAGTTTATCCAGAAGCAATACTCTGTGACTATGGATATCCCTAAGATGATATTTAAGACTGTAGATCCTAAGGTGATTAAGGACTACCAACCAGTATATATCAGCAATATCGACTACGGTAGGATGGTATTCATGTCTGTAGAGACGAGCCATTCACTCCAAGAGGTTGAAGCCGCTCTGAAGGCTGCAGTGGAGAAACTACATATCAATGGCGAACTAGAGGCTAAGTACAGAAAGGTACTCGATAGTAGTACTATCAACTTCGTAGCTATCGGTGGTGGCGTAGATGACCACTCTATAATCGTAGAGAAGGGATGGGAAGGATGTAAGAACTTTATGATATCTAAGATTCCGCTAAGCAAGCTTCCTCCAATCGCTTTCCAATTACGTCTCGCCTCTGATAATTCTGTGGCTAGAGTGGTGAAAGCCACGGAGTATACCATTACCAAGAGGGAGTTTATCCCCGATTGTCGGGGCGTTGATATCCTTTCTGAGGTAGTTTCTCTACAGGGTTTTTCTTACTATGGTGGAACCATTTGGGTCTATGGTCACTGTGGGCTCGAGGCTCATAATAGTGCCCTAAAGGTTGAGCAGAAATATATCTTTGATAGAAGTAGAGATAATTATCAAAGTATTCTTAATGATATTTATTTCCCTTATCCCGTTGATTCCCCACAAAGGGCGCATATTACCATTTCCAAACCAGAAAATATGGACATGGAGGAGTTTCTCCGTCAGCGTGTCAATTTTACTACGAACTTAAGTATGCGATTTAGCTCTCCCTCAAAGGATGTGCATCTGGCTAAGGGTACGATTGAATTTACCATCGCTGATATTATTAAGATGACATCTGTGGATCGTGTAAAACCTAAACCAATGATTTTCTGTGTGAGCTCAAGCAATAATGGTTATAAGTTATTTGTTAACTTTAAGGTACATTGCGTAGATCTATTACCTGTTAAGGCTGATAAATAGTTGACTATAAGGTGGCTTCGGGGAGAGGGATGAGGAACTAGGGGTTGTGAAACCCATAGTTCCTCAATTCTTATTGTACCCCTACACCTCTCCTCCGTAGAGGCATCATTTTTATGAGCGATATTAAGCGTATTTTTCTCTAGGAATAAATAAATTTATTTGTACAGATAAATGTTTTTATTCCTAGGAATAAATTTGGGTGCTCGCGCGAGCCAAAAATGTTGCTCTCATGAGGACAACCACCTATATTATCTAAGTGATATAAAATGCTTGTATGAGACCGTTGCACGAAGATATTTGATTTTCTCATCCTCCTTTTCGTCCGTTTTTTAGGAGGATTTCGTTCAGGGCAGTCTTTCTCTTATCATATTTTCCCCTCTTTTTGAGCTTTAAAAGGCTCAATTTGAGGGGGATTTTTGACTTGAGAGGATGCCAAATGCTCCTCTCGAGGAGGATTCGGTCATTGGGTATTAGCTGACAATTGGATTATCATCATAGGGGCTCTTTTGATGTTGTGACATATGGACTCCAAAATATTTTGTCCGTGAGT
>NZ_KB904290.1 GCF_000379925.1 Porphyromonas levii DSM 23370
CTGACCCTAAAAAGGTGTTTTCTCTCATTAGAGATCATTGGGCGGTAGAGAATAACTTACACTATTGTCTTGATGTCATTCTCGGTGAAGACCAATCGTTAAAGAGAAAGGACAACGAAGCGAAGAACTGGAATATAATCAACAAGATAGCTCTCTTCTTCCTCGAAAAGCAAAAAGAGAAAACAAAAATCCCAATAAAAAACCTAAGAAAGAGGAACGCAACTATGAAACCTTCTCAGATACTCGAATACAACTATCTATGATAATTCAAATGCGATTGCCCTGATTACCCCTACATGAGAGGTGGAAGGTGTTTATTTTTTAGGTACCTTTGCACATTATAATTACAAGTAGCAATAAGTAGTTTTTGCAATGAAAGAGAGCATAGAGGTACATGGGCTAACATTTGTTCCCTACCTTTCAGAAGAGGAGTTGCGTCCTGAGGTTAAACGTATGGCTCAGGACATTGTGCATGACTTAGGGGCAAAGAATCCGCTCTTTGTCTGCATCCTGAATGGCGCATTTATGTTTACTGCCGAGCTGGCACGCCAGCTGGATAGTATATACGACATCGCCTTTGCTAAGTACTCATCGTATGACGGGCTCTCCTCTACAGGCACTCTCCACGAAATCATGAAGCCCACAGCGCCTATGGAGGGGCGAGTGGTAGTCATTCTAGAGGATCTAATAGATACGGGATTCACGGTAACGGAGCTTCGTAAGCTATACAAACAACGTGGTGCTACGGAAGTGTATGTAGCTGCTATGCTCTCTAAGCCCGATGCACTAGCTGAGGGTGCCGAGCCTGCAGAGTACGTAGGCAAGGAGATTCCCAATGACTTTATCCTAGGCTGTGGCTTGGACTACAATGGCGGAGGGCGTATGCTCCGTGACATATACGTGCTAAAGAAGTAATCATCATATTTTGCTGAAGCAAGGCACAGGGGTACCGTATAGTACACGAGAGTCTTGTTTCATAAACTTGTAGCTAGATACATAGTAACTTGCTACGAAGATACATGAGTTTATGCTTAATTTATTAATCTTTGGTGCTCCTGGCTCAGGGAAAGGGACTCAGAGCAAGTTCCTTGCTGAGCACTATGGAATTGAGCACATTTCGACCGGCGATCTCTTGCGTGGAGAAGTAGCCGAGGGGAGTGAAATGGGTCATAAGGTAGAGGCGCTTATCTCGCAAGGCAATCTAGTACCAGACGAACTCATCCTCAAGATATTATTTGACCATATCAATAATATCAAGGACTATAAGGGTCTGATCTTGGATGGGTTTCCTCGCACTATTGTACAAGCTAAAGAACTTATCAGAGAGTTCCAGGATAGATCGTGGAAGCTACCGCTCCTTGTAGCACTGGATGTGCCTGAGGGGCAACTCATGGAACGTCTGCTGGTTCGGAGCAAAGTATCTGGGCGCTCCGATGACAACGAAGAGACAATCAGCAAACGTTTTCGCGTCTACCGCGAACAATCAGAGCCAATTATCTCCTACTTTGAGGAGCAAGATTACCCTCTCGTCTCTATCAATGGAGAAGGCACTATAGAGGGTATTACCCAAAGGCTAATTGATGGTATTGACAAATACACAAAATAATCATTAGATGGCGGGTAGAGGCACATAAGACAGCCACTACCCGCTACTTTTTTTGCACACAATATATATAAGTAAAGAAAATGGCTGAATCCAACTTTGTAGACTACGTAAAGATAGTATGTCGCTCGGGAAGGGGCGGAGCTGGCTCAAGCCACTTCCGCAGGGAGAAGTATATCCCGAAGGGTGGTCCAGACGGAGGAAATGGAGGTAGAGGCGGACACGTATACATCCGAGGGAACCGCAATTATTGGACGCTTATCCACCTGAGATATGCACGCCACATTTTTGCCACAGATGGGGAGCATGGGTCTAGCAAGAATAGCACTGGCAAGGATGGTCAGGATGTGTATATAGATGTACCACTAGGTACTGTTATCTATGATGCTGAAACAGGCGAATTTGTATGTGAGGTACGTGAGCATGACGAGGTGATTATGCTTCTCCAAGGTGGACTAGGAGGACTAGGTAATACCAACTTCGCCACGCCTACTAACCAGGCTCCACGCTATGCCCAGCCAGGGCAACCAGCTAGGGAGATGACCATAGTCATGCAGCTCAAGATGCTAGCCGATGTAGGACTAGTAGGCTTCCCCAATGCCGGCAAGTCTACCCTCCTTTCCATCGTATCAGCTGCCAAACCCAAGATCGCAGACTACCCATTCACTACCCTAGAGCCTAACCTAGGCATAGTCAATTATCGTGATGGTCGCTCATTTGTTATGGCAGATATCCCTGGTATCATAGAGGGTGCTTCTGATGGCAAGGGGCTAGGTCTTAGATTTCTCAGGCACATTGAGCGCAACTCGGTACTACTCTTCATTGTCCCTGCTGATACAGAAGACATTGCAAAAGAGTATGAGATACTCCTCAATGAGCTAGAGCAATACAACCCAGAGCTCATGGTAAAGAATAAGATACTCGGCATTTCCAAAAGTGACCTTATTGATGCGGAACTACAAGAGATGCTACTCCCTACTCTACCTGAGGGCGTAGAGCATGTGTTCTTCTCGGCTGTCACAGGCAAGGGGGTGCAAGAGCTGAAAGACCTTATATGGAGAAGTATCACGATTAACAACTTCCACGAGGTCAGCCCTATGGTACGCCAGAATATGAATCTAACCCTTGTAGGAAAGGAATTTAAGGAAGATAAGTTCTACTACGAAGAGGAAGACGAGGTAGAGGAGGACGAGTATGACGACAATGCTGGCGGACGAATGCTCGATGAGGATTCATGGGAATAAGTGGGGCATCTCCACTTACCATGGATGATGTACTAGACCTTTCTTCTTCCCATATACTGCTTCCCCATAAGGACAAAACCACTAGGAGCAACTCAGTATTTTTAGTAACTTTGTCCATTGAAGGGGAGTAATATAGAGAATTAACAATTACAAGATCAGGACAAAGCTTATGAAGAAGCTCATGCTTATTGCCCTAGGGGCTTGCCTATTTGGGCTATTTGGAAGTGCAAAGGCACAGACCAATATCCAGTATCATTACATTGTGGGAACCCACTTCTACAACGATCTCAAGGAGCGTAAGGAGCCCACGAGTCTAGTAACCCTAGAGCACTCCTCTGTCGACAAGTGGGGGTGCAACTTTGCATTTGTGGACTTGAATATGGGGAATGGCAATCTGCAAAACGTGTATACTCAGATACACCGTGACACTAAGTTTTGGGATGCACCTATCTTTATCCATACTGAATATAATGGAGGTGTAATGAGGGGCAATGAATTTGCCTTCAACCATTCATTCCTGGGCGGTCTAGCTTGGAAGTATGCTACAGACCAGACCTTTTTGGGCGTGAACATGTCGTACAGATACGATAAAGGATGGGCAAAGCCACATAATATGACCCTCCAGGGTGTCTGGTGCTGGAATAGCTGGAATAGAGTGTTCACAATCAATGGCTTTGCCACCATTAGCACCCAGAGCCTTAAGGGTGTAAATAGTGGTATCCGCTTTATTGCCGAGCCACAGTTCTGGGTGAACCTCAATCAATTTGTGGGTGTAGATGACGACTTCAACCTAAGCCTAGGTACAGAGATTAAGCTGACTTATAGCATGCTTTCTCCGGATCGCTTCTATGCTCTTCCTACAATAGGTGCTAAGTGGACCTTTAAGTAATGCGTAAGCGAAGCCTATACAAACGCCGCAAGCGCTTGATGCGGGTGCACGCCGAAGGATGGACATTCCTTGCGGGTGCCACCCTGCTATTGGTGGGGTCTTTGGTATTCCTATACACGAATATAGATAGCAAGATACCTTTTTGGCTCTGGCTGCCTTGTGTTTCGGTACTACTTGGACTGAGTTTTAACTTCTATCGCTTCCCTAAGCGGAAACAGCAATCCACAGACCCTTGTGCGGTGCTAGCTGCTACGGATGGTCAGATAGTGGCGATTGAGCAGGTATATGAACCTGAGGTCTTGAAGTGTGAGTGCATACAAATCTCCACCTTTATGACTATCTTCAATGTGCATGCACAATGGTTCCCTGTAGCAGGAGAGGTGACTTATACTGCGCATCACGAAGGACGCTTCATGAGCGCTAACCTTCCCAAGAGTAGTGTGGAGAATGAGCGTAGCAGCGTGGTGGTACAAACGGAGAATGGGCACAACATACTGGTGAGACAGATAGCAGGTGCTGTAGCTCGCCGTATTATCACCTATGCAGAAGTGGGTGAGGAGTACGATACAGATGAACCATTGGGGTTCATTAAGTTCGGCTCTCGTGTAGATCTTTTCCTCCCTCTTGGGAGTGACATCAAGGTAGAACTTAACCAGAAGGTATGGGGCAACGAGACCTTGATAGCTATGCTACCCAAGCCCCCACAAGCAGAATGAACATCAAGAAGCATATCCCAAACCTAATCAGTCTCTCAAATTCTCTATTTGGCTCTATTGCTATCTATTATGCACTAGGGCAGAGAGATATATTCGCTGCTATTATCTTTATGATCTTGGCAGCAGTTATGGACTTCTTCGATGGCTTCTCGGCTCGTAAGCTACAAGCCTTCTCTCCCCTAGGGAAAGATATCGACTCTCTCTGTGATGTCATATCTTTTGGCATGGCGCCAGCAGCCATGATGACTGTGGCTTTGGAGTCGATTGGTTTTCCATACCCCATCTTGGCTTTAGTGATAGTGCCTGCCTCGGTGTATCGACTAGCCAAGTTTAACCATGACGATCGCCAAACTGTATCCTTTATAGGGCTTCCTACTCCTGCCAATGCTTTGTTTTTTGCTGGATTAGCGCACCTCACAATCACCAATGCTAATGCCATAAGCGGAGCTCCGTTATCGATTATTTACAAAGTGTATCCTGCGTATGCCGTAGTCATTATCTTGCTTTCATATCTACTCATTAGCGAGATCCCGATGTTTTCTCTGAAAGGCTCCAACACCATGAGTAGAAAAGGGCACTTCATCCGAATCGGACTAGTGGTAGCTGCTGGTATAGTGGGTGTCATTTTCTATAGCTTTACAGGATTGGCTATCGCTCTAACACTCTATCTATTGATTAATCTTTGGGATTACTTTAAGCAGAGAATACCCTAAAATGAAGCGATACTTTTCCCTATACCTACTACTTGCACTCACTCTATTTGTGAGCTGTAAGGAGGAGCAGACTAAGTCTTACGAAGAGCTACTAACGGCGCTCTATACTCCTGAATATGCTACAGGATTTACGATATATAGTCTGGAGGGATACCAAAGTACAATGATTCGGATCACCAATCCTTGGCAAGGCGCAACTGGTGTAGTAATGGATACTTATATCCAAAGGGCAGAAGAACAACCTCCAATAGGCTTCAAGGGACAGGTGATAAAAGCTGATGCCCAACGGATAGTTGCACTCTCAACTACTAATATAGGGATTCTCGAACTCCTTGGGAGAGAAAAGAGAGTAGTAGGGGTGAGCGGTTTACAATATGTATTCAACCCGTGGATTACAGATCCTAAGAACGGAGTAAAGGATTTGGGGGAACAAATCCAGTATGAGACATTGGTGAGCTTACAGCCAGATGTTGTCTTCTGCTATGGCGTAGCAGATGAGCAAAAAATGATGACGGACAAACTGGAGGAGCTAGGGATACCTTATATATATAGTGCAGCATATCTAGAAGGGGAAGTACTAGGAAAGAGTGAGTGGTTGGTGCTATTTGCAGAAATAGAGAACATGAGGGAGGAGGGTACTGTCTTATTCCAAGAGATTGTGCGCAACTACCAAGACGCAAAAGCCCTTACCGCTAATATCCCTGATGAAGATAAGCCTAAGGTGATGCTGAATACACCTTTTAATGACGCATGGGTACTTCCACCGAAAAAGAGTACGACAACAACACTTATGAGGGATGCAGGGGCGGAACCATTCTTTGGTGAAAAAGAGGTCGGGGATGTCTCTCAGATAGGAATGGAGGAAGCCTTTACAATGCTTAGAGAGGCGGACTTCTGGATAGGGCTTGGACACACTACAAAGAAGTATTCGGAGCTCGCTCCTGCCCTCAGAGCGCATGCTTCGGAGATAAGACCGATACAGCTCGATCATTTGTATAATAATAATGCTATTACAACTCCTGGCGGAGGTTCGGCATACTACCAAGAGGGGATTGTGCGCCCAGACCTTATCCTCAGAGATCTGATAGAAATCTTTTATCCTGAACTACAAGAGCACGAACTACACTTTTACCGCCACATCCCAGTAGAATAATGAGACACAATCGCAGATACTTCACTCTCGTATTACTCAGCGTATTACTGGTAATCCTATTTATCACCGATCTATTGGTAGGAGACGTGCTGTATTCACCTTCAGAAGTATGGCAAGCCCTTATTGGGAAGGGCGACCTAGGAACACAACACATCATCACGCAAATCAGAAGCACTAGAGTATTTGTAGCAATACTCATAGGGGTAGCACTCCCCGTTTGTGGACTGATGATGCAGACCATCTTCCAAAACCCGCTTGCCGATCCTTATATACTAGGAGTAAGCTCTGGTACTGGCTTGGGTGTGGCGTTGTTCTTCTTAGGGATACCTCTGTTTGATATAGCCGTGCCACAGTGGGTTTTAGACTTTGGGATTCTAGGTGCAGGGTGGATTGGTGCTGCAATAGTGCTCTTCTTGATACTCGCTTTAAGCCGGAAGATACAGAACATCTTTGGGGTACTCATAATAGGTGTTATGCTCAGCTACATCGTAAGCTCAATTATACAGATACTACAGTACTACTCCAGCGCAGAACAGCTACAACTCTTCACTCTTTGGAATCTTGGATCGCTCTCCAATATCACGAGAGGGCACCTAAATATTATGGTACCAATCCTAATAATTGGAGTGATGCTCTCTATCCTCTCCATCAAATCACTGAACCTACAGCTACTTGGTGATGAATATGCCCAGACTATGGGTATGAATATTAAGCGCACTCGGACAATTGTATTCGGATCCACTACTCTTATGACAGGGACGGTAACCGCATACTGCGGGCCCATTAGCTTTATAGGTTTAGCTGTTCCTCATGCTACGCGATATCTATTCCGCACGTCGGATCATGCTGTATTACTACCCAGTACTATGCTGGTTGGGGCTAGTGCAATGCTCCTTTGTGACATCATAGCCAAGCTATTAGTGATTCCAATCAATTCGGTAACGGCTCTATTGAGTATCCCGATTATCCTCAAAGTCATCCTCCAACAACTCTCTCGCAGATGAAGCTCCTACTTAATCATATTTCGGCAGGTTATGACCGCCCTCTTGTGAAAGATGGAAACACGATGATAGAGGGGGGACAATTGGTGGCGCTACTTGGGAGGAATGGAGCTGGCAAGAGCACGCTGATACGTCATATTGCTGGGCTATTGCCTCTACTCTCGGGGGAAGTACTGGTAGGCGAAAAGGCAATACACAAGATGGACGAAAGGGAGAGAGCCAAACTAATTAGTGTAGTATCAACAAGGAAAAGCCGCGTACCACAACTCTCAGCAGCAGAGGTGGTAGGACTTGGGAGAAGCCCATATACCAACCTCATGGGCAAGCTCTCGGCAAATGATCGGGCTGCAGTACGTGAAGCTTTGGAACTCGTGGGTATCAGCCACCTATCAGATAGGTATGTAGACCAAATCAGCGATGGAGAGAACCAGAGGGTAATGATAGCTCGAGCTCTAGCTCAGGATACTCCTGTCATCCTATTAGACGAACCTACGGCTTTTCTCGACCTGCCCAATCGATACGACCTAGCCCTCCTACTGAAGCGACTGACCAAAGAGCGGAACAAGATTATCATATTCAGCACCCACGACCTAGACGTTGCCTTTCAACTTTGTGATCGTCTAATGCTAATACAGAATCATGAACTCATTACCCTCCCAACAGAGGAGATGAAGTCATCAGGATTAATCGAAGCGTTATTCAGCTCCGAACAAGTTCAGTTAGACCCACATACAGGCGCAGTACACCTTCGGCAGATATAAACAAGTCTGTAACATCAAAGCAATATATTGGGATAGGTCAGTTTATTTATCTAATTTTGTAGCTGATAAAATTGAAATTGCTAAAGATGCTTAATAGTAAGTATATATAGTTGTATGAGTGCAAAAAAGATCTTGGTAACTGGTGGTATGGGCTATATAGGCAGCCATACTACCGTGGAACTACAAGCTGCAGGCTACGAGGTAATCATTGTGGATAACCTCTCGAATTCCAACCGCGATGTTCTGAGTGGTATCACAGCTATCTCAGGAACCGAACCACTATTCTATGAAGTGGATTGTAACGACAAAGCAGCAATGCGCAAGATCTATGCGGAGCATCGACCAGCAGGTATTATTCACTTTGCAGCAAGTAAGGCCGTGGGAGAATCGGTAGAGAAACCACTCCTGTACTACCGCAATAATCTACTTTCGCTAATAGTTCAGCTAGAACTCATGCAAGAGTACGACACCAAAGGCATTGTATTCTCATCGTCTTGTACCGTATATGGTCAGCCAGAGAAGCTACCAGTAACCGAGGACGCTCCTATACTCCCCGCTATGTCGCCATATGGCAATACTAAGCAGGTCAATGAGGAGATTATCCGAGATACCATACATGCAGGTGCCCCATACAAAGCTATCCTTCTAAGATACTTCAACCCTATTGGTGCTCACCCCACTGCAGAGATTGGCGAGCTACCATTAGGAGTCCCACAGAACCTTATTCCTTACCTCACACAAACAGCGGCGGGGATACGTAAAGAGCTTACCGTGTTTGGTGATGACTACAACACCCCTGATGGCTCATGTATCCGCGACTACATCCATGTAGTAGACCTTGCCAAGGCACATGTCGTAGCTATGGATCGTATGCTGGAAGGGAAGAGCCTAGAGCCATTGGAGGTATTTAATATCGGTACAGGGCGTGGCAATAGCGTACTAGAGCTAATTCACACCTTCGAAGAAGCCACAGGGGTGAAGGTTCCTCACAAGATTGGACCAAGGCGAGAGGGCGATATTGAGCAAGTATGGGCAGACCCTAAGAAAGCCAATGAAGTCCTAGGTTGGAGTACGAAAAGCACTCTTGCACAGGCGCTCAAGAGTGCTTGGGACTGGCAACTCAAGGTAACTCCTAAAGAGAACAAATAAACAAAACCAAACTTATATAATACGTATATATTAAAATGAAACCAAATGATTTTGCGGTCTTTTCTGGCACCAATAGTCTATACCTTGCCGAGGAGATATGTCGCAGCTTGGGATGTGAACTAGGTCAGATGCGTGTAGACCGTTTTGCGGACGGTGAGTTTGCGGTCTACTACGAAGAGTCTATTAGAGGCAAGGATGTATTCCTAGTACAATCTACTATGCCAACGACAGACAACATCATGGAACTTCTCCTGATGATTGATGCGGCAAAGAGGGCTAGTGCGCACTACATTACTGCTGTTATCCCATACTTTGGCTGGGCAAGACAAGACCGCAAAGACAAGCCACGTGTATCTATCGGGGCAAAGCTCATCGCAGACCTTCTACAGACAGCAGGTATTTCTCGTCTGATTACTATGGATCTCCATGCCGATCAGATCCAAGGCTTCTTTAATCTGCCTGTGGACCACCTCTACGCTTCCAATCTCTTCTTGGATTATGTAAAGCAGTTGATGAACCAAGGCGAGATATCACACGAGAACCTCGTGATGGCAACTCCAGACGTAGGTGGTACCAAACGTGCTAATTCCTATGCAAAGGCTCTAGGAGTGCCTCTAGTAATCTGCCACAAACTTCGTCTACGTGCCAACGTTGTCGCAGAGATGCGCATTATTGGTGACGTAGAGGGTAAAGATGTCCTCCTTGTGGATGATATCGTAGATACCGCAGGTACTATGACAAAGGCTGCAAACCTTATGATTGAGAATGGCGCTCGCTCTGTACGTGCACTCGCAAGCCATCCAGTGATGAGTGATCCTGCAACCACAAGAATTGAGCAAAGCGAACTCAAGGAGATGATATTCACCAACTCTATCCCATACAAGAAGGGTGGAAAGAATATCAAGTGCCTATCAGTGGCACCTATGTTTGCTGAGGCGATCCGCCGTGTAGTAGAGCACGAGTCTATTAGCGATCTGTACGATATCTAATAGAATATTATTACATATTTTCAGATGAAAGAGAGACTGTACCCAACACACGATGAGGGGCACTTGTCTCTCTTTCGTCGTTTATTGCTCGATTGGTTTGACCAATATGGGCGAACACTCCCTTGGCGAGGGATCGATGACCCTTATCGTATTTGGGTGTCAGAGATCATACTCCAGCAAACCCAAGTAGTACAAGGCTGGGACTACTATAAGCGCTTTATAGAGGCGTATCCTGACGTAGTAGCACTAGCCAATGCTCGAGACGAGGACGTGCTCTTCCTTTGGGAAGGATTGGGGTACTACTCTAGAGCCCACAATATGCTAGCAGCAGCAAGACAAATAGTGGCGCAACATGGTGGGTCATTCCCAAGAAACGAGAAAGAAGTCTCTGCACTCAAAGGGATAGGACCCTACACCACTGCGGCTATCATGAGTATCGCATACAACTACCCTCTTGCAGTCGTAGATGGTAACGTTTATCGGGTGCTCTCGAGAGTAGACGCGACAGAAGTACCCATCGATACTACCCAAGGGCAGAAATATTATAGTGCACTAGCAGCGGAGTATTTAGACGGCACTCAACCAGGGAAGTACAATCAAGCAGTGATGGATTTGGGAGCCATGATCTGTACTCCTCGCGCACCCAAGTGCCAAGAGTGCCCAATAGGTTCCCTATGCAATAGCAAAGGAAATAGGGAACTCATAGAACTCCTTCCCATCAAATCCAAGAAATTAGTTGTGGATAATCGCTATCTAGACTACTTTCTCCTCCTCGATGGAGATAACTTCTGGATTGAACAGAGAGATAAAAGAGGTATATGGAAAGGACTCTACCAATTCCCCCTTATAGAGAGCACAGAGCACACAATGAGCGAAGAAGAGATACAGGAGCACCTAAAGGGAAAGTGGAGACTACAAAAGACCTTCGACCTAAAGCCTCATAGGCTCACACACCGGTTACTCCATATTCGCATCCACCTATGCTATGCCATAGAGACCACTTCCCTACCCTCTCCCTACTTATCGATGCCACTCTCTAAGCATACTACACTTGCCTTTCCTAAGCCTCTCCGACAATTCCTAGACCACCACTTCCAATACTAAGGATAAGAGAAAAGGTGTATCGATAGCAAACCCACCATCGATACACCCTCTATTACTCTATCTAGCGTTCCGTTACAACATCACTATTTCATGTGTAAACGGCACATTTGCCTTGTGGAATAGGAGACCAACGGGGCAATAACGCTCAGTAGTATCAAGACACTTCTCCACCTTCGCAGGGGTAGCATTTGTCTTAATATAACGTGAGTTCGACCTAAGAAAAGAGACAAAAACCAGAGGTGAATATTTGCTCTAATGGACTAAAATAGAGGTGATTATATTAGGAAAAGTGGCGAATTATTTGTATCTTTATATTGTGATAAACAATAAGAAAACAAACAAAACACCACTTTTATGTTCACAAATATAGTCGAAGTTTTTTGCATTATAGATGATTTCTCCAAAATGTTTGATCAGGCAATGACAGCTCATTCGATCGAA
>NZ_KB904291.1 GCF_000379925.1 Porphyromonas levii DSM 23370
GTGGTGAAAAATAAGGATCTCACCATTACAGAGTTCTCTATCGAGGGTTACGCTTCTCCTGAGGGGGACTTTGAGAGTAATCGTGCGCTTGCCGGTCGTCGAGCCAATGCTTTTGCCGAGTATCTTGTCTCAGCACATGGGGTACAGAAGAGCCAGTTNANGGTGGCAGGTCATGGAGAAGACTGGAAGGGACTAGAGGAGGCGGTGAGCAAGTCCTCTCTTTCAACCAAGTCTCAGGTGCTTGATGTGATTGCAACTACATCCAATCCTGATGCTCGTGACGCCAAACTAAGGGCTATCGATGGCGGTAAGACCTACAGCGAGCTCCTGAATGTGTACTATCCGTCACTCCGTCGTACCGAGTATGTGATAGCCTACAATGTGCGCCCCTTTAGTGTGCATGAGGCAAGGGAGGTTATCAAGACCAATCCAAAGCTCTTGAGTCTAAACGAGATGTACCTCGTAGCTAAGAGCTATCCAGCGGAGAGTAAGGAGTTTAAGGAGGTATTTGATATTGCGGCACGTCTCTATCCCAATGAGCCGGTTGCTATCATCAATGCGAGCGCAGCGGATATCGAAGGTGGTAACTATCAGGCTGCTATCGACCGTCTCAGCAAACTCTCCAATAACGCAGCAGCCCTTAATAATATGGGTGTGGCTTATGCCAAGCTCGGAGATACCGCTCGTGCTATCGATTGCTTCAATAAGGCGATAGAGCTTGGATCGTCTGAAGCTATGGCAAATCTCAAAGAGTTATCAGAGTGACAATATAATAAGCAGATATAATATAGTATTTAACAATTAACGAAACAAAAGAGATGAAGAAAATTTTTAGCATTGGAGCACTTTCACTTGCTCTAATCATGGGGATGTCTTCTTGCTCGAAAGAGAAGATGGGACCAGAACCAACAGCTGAAGGTAACACTTATGCGAGTGTGAGTATCTCGGTTAATGGCAGTGCCTTGCGAGCTGAGATCAATGAGAATGAGGAGGAGCACAATTACATTGGAGAATGGGCAGGTCAAGATGTAATCGATAAGGTTGCTGTTTACATCGTTGATAACAATGTTGTATCTGTTGGAAAATATTCCAAGACAGATTTTACAATTACTCCTACTCAAGGAGATGGTAATCAGCAGATTGTCATTACTCCCAAGAAGGCAATTAAGACCACTGCAGGAACTAAAACTGTTTATGTTCTCATTAATGGGACTGATGAGTTGGAGCAAAAATTAGCTCTTACAGATCCTGCCGCATTTAAAAAAGTTTATGCTGAAGAAGCATATAATCTAAAGAATTCTATTGACAAAAGTAAAACTCCATATGGGGTGAGTACTTCTGCTGACAAAATTGCAGCGGTTAATTCAGATGGTTATGACCGTATAGTGATGACCAATAGCAAAGAAGTTTCCTTTGATGCAGTAGACAATGTCAAGGAAAACGAAACCTTGGCTTCTGGTGCAGGTCAAGACAAAAACAGATACAGCGTTGAGGTAAAACGTGCTGCTGCCAGAGTCTTGGTTACCACTAAGGCAGAAAAGTTTAATATTACAGACAAGAATTCTAACGAGGTGTTGGGAGAGATTTCTGATATTAAGTGGGTTGTTGGACAGAGTGAATCAGCTCTCTTCTTACAGCAGAAGCCAAAGTTCGTGACTCCCAAATTTGAGTTTGTACCGGTAGCAGATACATACAAAGAAGCTATTGGTGTATACGACTATTCAGGACTTTGGAGAGAATATAATTCTAGCAAAGCTATTAATGGTAATGCCACTCCTCTTGGTTCTAAATTCACTGCTCCAGTTAATGATACTGAGTTAATCGCAGGACAAGTAAAGGGTGAATTCGTTTTGCCAACTACACACGTAATGGGTGATACTAGAGAAAATACTGGTTTCCGTAAAGGTAATTCTGTTTATGTCCTAATTAGAGCTCAGTTTACGCCTAAGAAGTTTGCTGACAAAACTGAGGCATATGTTTCTGGTTCAGATTTCTATGTAGGTGACAATGATAAGTTCTATTCAACTTTAGAAAATGCTCTAAATCCAGAAACGGGTGGTGTGAAAGGTCAAAAGGTTCGTAAGTATGTGAAAGGAAAAGTTCTATATTGGGCATGGGTGAATCCAGATAAGATTGATCCAGCTAAATGGCTAAATTCACCTGTCCTACGTAATAATATTTACCACATCAATATTACTGGCTTCAAGAGTCTTGGTTGGAACTGGAATCCATTGGTTCCAAATGATCCAGATAAGCCAGAAGACAATCCAGAGAATCCAGACCCAAAACCAGATGATCCAAATGAGCCAGATACTCCTCCAGTGAAGCCAGAAGATCCACTTTCTACTCCGGAGACTTGGATGTCTGTTGATGTAAAGGTGCTCCCTTGGAAGGTTCATTCATATGACATTGACCTTAGCATCTAATTAGTGGTATAGCTACAAGTTTTTACTTCGATGCTACTAATCATTTAAGTAAGTTATGAGGAGGGGTGTTACCTCAGGTATTGGGTCATCCCTCCTCTATTTTTTATGTAAGTATAAAACGGGTTTTAGTTTTATTATAATAACGAATAACTATAGCAATGAATTTACGTAACAAGCTAATGATGACTGTACTTCTACTAGGAGTACTACTCGGTGGTTGTAACCTTATATACGAAGATCTATCAGAGTGCCCCCAAGGGGTATATGTTCGGTATTACTCTAAGACGCCTTGTGCCGTAGATTCTACATTCTTGGGTGCGGAGGGTGCTCAGACGGTGTATCTTTTTGCGTTTGATGAAAATAATAATCTGTACAACGTTGTTTCTGAAAATAACGTTGTCTTAGACAAAAACTATAAGATGTTGGTGCCCGTAACTAAAGGGAGCTATACATTTATAGGATGGGCAGGAGTGGACGATACGTTCTTAAAAGGCGCGTTTACCAAAGGTAAAACGACCAAGAGCGAAGTGATGCTCACGCTTAAAAATGATAAGGGATTTGGCCTTCTCCCTCAGACAAAGAAGGTATGGCAGGGTGAGTCCGGCATTGTCGTAATGCCTGATGCCGAAGAGGTAGGATCGCTGTATAAGCATACTGCCATCAATCTATTGGAGAAGACCAATAGGATTAATATCACCGTCAAGATTGATGAGTCTGTCAAGGACAAACTGGACCCCAAGGATTTCGTGGTCTCCATCATGTCCGCCAATGGGACGCTTAACATCGATGGCACGATGCCTCTCGGGGTAGATGCACTGAAGGCGGTAGTCAATTACAAGCCTTTTGGCACTACGTACACTGACGATAGTATGAAGACCAGCTTCACCCTCATGGATTTGAAGACCGGTTACAATAATACGATTTCCCTCATTAATACCAAGACCGGTCAAGAGTTTCTTGGTGAGAAGGGATTAGACTTGATTGGCAAGATCCTCTTGGGCAACAATAACCCAAATGTCAATCTCGCCTGCGACCATGACTTTAATGTGGAGTTGGTGATTAAGGATAAGTGCTTAAATTGTGGTACATATATGTGTTTTGCTATCTATGTGAATAATTGGCAGGTGCACAGTTACGAATACATAGGAGAAATCTGATTTCTCCAACCTTTGTGCTGAATAGGCTACGAGAATTAAACTAAAGCGGATAGACATGAATAGAACCAATACATTATTTACCAAAGGGCTTGCTCTCTTTGCACTGCTGTCACTCCTTCCGAGTTGTGTCCTGCAGGATGCGAGAGAGGTGAGTACCGACAAGGTCTACTTTACTTTCAATATTGGAAGTGCCTTAAGTCATCAGGGGGGGGTGAGAGTTCATGATAGCACTGCTCCCCAGATTAATCAAGACAACCTTGACTTTGAAGACAGAGTAGAGCGCTTAGCTGTTTTTGTTTTTGATAATTCTACATCAGCCTTGGCGGGTTCGGTTTTTACATCAGCTACTTCATTCAAGCTTAAGATTGACAAGCCCGGTACTTACGATTTTTATTTTATTGCGAACTATATTGATCAGCCGGTGGGTTCGCCTGATCGCGTAGAGGAGTTTGATACACGAACTAAAGTAGAGGCTTACTTGGTTAAGGAACAACTTAAGGGAGATACATTTTTTAGTGGCATCAAGGGTTCAGGTGCTGCTATGCCTATGGCGAGGGTTTACAAGAGCCAGGAGGTGGGTGAAGGCGGTACTTATATGGCACCAAAGCCATTTCACCCAACTGTGGGAGATGTAAACGAGCATCAGCTCAAACCTATTAGCTCTTATGGCAATGATTACCAGTCTAATAAAACTCAAAAAACTGTCAATCTAGTGCGTGCTTGTGCTAAGCTTTCATTTACTCTGAGTGGTAATGGAGTGCAGGATATTGAGTCGGTCAAGTATCACAATGTGGCGGCTGATTACACGTTCATGGAGACGCCCGACGGGAATTATAACTCTGGAACTGTTCAAGAACTTGAGTTTCCAAAAGATGCATCAAATTCTGCTAAGCCAATTACAACTAAGGTCTATGTGCCTGAGCGCTTGTTTAAGTCTGGAACTGACTGGGCTAATCATACCACTAATGGTATCAACTTTATCACCATTACGATGAAGAGTGGTAAAGAGTATGAGATTCCTGTGATCACCAATGACAATTTCTCAGGTAGCTATATGGATTTTGCTGTCGGGAAAAGCGCGAACTATTCAGTGATTCGCAACCACCATTACATGTACAATATCAAAGTTCCTGAGGACAATAAGCAGCTCGATGTCCAATTCAAGGTGATGCCATGGACGTTGGTGGAGAGCGAGATGTCGTATGCAAGACCAGCGTATGACTTACAGATAATTGGTGCTGATGATAGAAAGTACAAGCAGATATTGGAGGAAGTTATCCTTAACGACGTCAATTATAAGCCGACAAGTGTTACTATCAAATTCAAGATTACTGCTCCAAAGGGTGCAATCTGGACTGCTACAATCACTAATGGTCGCGACTTTATCCTTGATGGTGAAGTAAAAGGATTGATCAATGAAGGTATTGTAACAGGTGTAGAAGAGTGGCATACCATGACCCTTACTCCGAGGTATCCATTCGAGAAGGAGCCTAGGTACACTCAGTTCTACATTACGGTAGAAGGCAAGGAGATTTATCTGGGTTTTGATAGCTCGGGTAATATCATCAATAGATTTATCGGTGATGGATCGGCAGAGAAGTGGCGTTTCAAGCAGGAGAGAACCATCTTGCAGGGTTTAGGAAATTAATCGTTCTACTCAAAATAGATGGATTGAAAATTGTATATCGTGATGAATAAGATTAAAAATATACTATACTTTGGGTTGGCGCTTCTCATGATGGCATCCTGTACCAATCAGCGAGATGAGCTCGATTCGACTAATTCGACTACAGGTGAGGGGTATCTGCTGGAGTTGCCTCTATCCATTCGTAATGCTACCCCAAGCGAAGCAGGTGTTTTGCGTGCTTCTGACACAGGTGTCGCACTAAGGGGAGTAGGTACTGAGCCAGGCGATCAGGATCAGTCTCTTTATGATCCCAACATCCTCAATGAGAATAAGATTGATAACCTCAATATCTTTATCTTCGATGCTTTGGGTAATCTGATCAAGTCTTACAAAGATGGAGAGATCGTTAAGCCTACTAATACCACAAGCACCACAGATGGTACTTATAAAGTCACACTAAGGGTTGCAAAAACTGATGTCGTCAAGATTGAGAATAAGAGTGTCAAGATCATTGCGATTGCTAATGCAGAGGGTGATATTGTCTCTGGGGTTACTACTATAGCACAGCTCCAAGCAAAGCACGAACAGTACGCTGACCTAAATACCAAGGAAGAGCCACGTCCCAATTTCCTTATGGATGGGATGCTGCAGCTCTCCAATATCTCTTGGGGTACAAACGAGTCTTATTCAGTTCCTGAAAAAATGGAGTTGAAGCGTGCGCTAGCTAAGATACGTTTGCGCGTTGGAGTCGACCAGATTAATGTAAGGGATTTGCAAAATGGTATTGAAACTCCATATAAGGTCGTGGAAATAGGTGATAGGCCAGACATCTCTGTCAAGCTCATGAGGTACACCAATGCTACTTCTTTAGTTGCTGGTGCTCCTTATGCCCAGCAGTGGGTGGCAGAGACAGACTATCGTGCGATGCCTAAGCGAAATTTCCCAGCAAATTTATTTCCTACAAGGAATGGAGACTTTTATGCGAGCTATCCATTTTATGCGGGGGAAAGCAATTGGGTGGATGCTTCTGCAACGACATTCAAGGGTAACTCCAAGGATGAGACCTACCTGATGCTACGCATTAAGTTGATTCCTGAAAAAGCAAATGACGGTGATCCTGGTAAGTATTATTACTACAAGCTACCAATCAATTACCGTAAATCAATGGATGGAGTGTCAGACGAGCGTCTGCACAAGATTGAGCGAAACTACCTCTATGATGTGGTGACCTCAATTGAGCAGCTCGGTAGTCTGGATGAAGGTACCCCTCTCGAAGTGAAATCGCACATAGCGATACAGCCTTGGCCGGTGGCTGATAAAGTGGATGGCACAGTGACACAAGCTCACTACCTCGTGGTGAAAGAGCTGAAGCCTATCATGGCGAACGTAGATAAGTATGCTATTGGGTATATCTCTGACCTCCCTGTTGAGGTGAAGATCACTGAAGCATTCTACGAGTACTACGACCAACGTGGTGACTACTACAAGGTGGTGTTTGACCCAAATAGTAGTACGTATAGCTTCTGGAGGTATGGATTGGAGGGAGGAACAACCTTGAAGAAGATGACAGAGGAAGAGATTACTGCACAGGGGCTGACGAAACCAACTCCAAGAGGTAATGCGGATGGTGCCACAGTTGATCCTACGGATAATTATATCAAAGATGGTCTACTCAATGTGTCTCATGCTGTTCCGGTAAACTTCGTGCCTTTCCAGATTAAGTTTACAGTGACTCAGAAAGATCCCAACAATACCAAACCTCTTTCTGAAAGTGTGCATGTCACCCAGTACCCACCACTCTTTGTCACTGGGCGCAAGTCGCCTGGTTTCGCTGGTGGCACATCAAGGGTTGTTTCGGGATATTCAACAAATGATTATGTGGATTTTAGACATTATAGTACGCTCGGTTTGCCTGGAAGCTATGGGGGGGCGGATACTATAGAGGCTCAGAGAAATGATGTCTTCAATCGAATTACCACTAAGGTGCCTGGGAAAATTGATTTAGGTAGTGGTCAAACTCTTGATTATTCTGTGGGAAATCCGTTTGACGAGACAACACAGATGACGGTAAAGGAGGATTGGGCACAGAATATTGTGTCCCCAGAGTTTATCATCGCTACGCAACATGGAATGACCAATAATATTACACCTCAGTATGATGAATCAATACTAGATGTGTCAGTTCAGTCTAATCATACTTATACTAATAGAGCTTATGTGACTCCTTATGGACCGTCATCAACATATTTTGATAATAAAGAACCCTACCACACTCCGCAACAATATGGTGGTACACCCCCCACTACTAATGATCAAATGTATGCCAGAGCATATAAGACGGCTGGTGATAGGTGCTACAATTATTTCGAGGGAGAGTACGGTATGGATGGCAAGTATTGTGAGTACTATTGGGATAGAGGGACCAATGCTTATCAGTGGCGAGTAATTGAGAAAACCTTTAAGTATAAGGGGCGTTGGCGTGTGCCTACTATTGCTGAAGCACGATTGATAGATGCTATTCAGGATAATCCAAACTCTGTTACAAAGAGATTGATGTATGGTCGTTCATACTGGACTGCTAAGACCGGTACGGCTTATGGTTTTACATCGAATACAGTCCTTACTGGAAATGATGTTTATCAAGATTATGAGGAGTGGGATGGTTACAAGTGGGTTGATAAAAAAGATTATCAAGTTTCTCCTGTACGTTGTATCTTTGATACGTATATGCATGATGATAAGGGCTTGAAGTAAGCAAGTTGATATAAAGAAATATTGATATGAAGATATTATATAATAACATAACTAAGGGAGCTTTCCTTTTCTTATTGAGCCTATTTGCTCTATCTGCTTGTTCGAATAGCCGTAATGAGGAGCCTGATGTCCACTCTACAGTCAAGGAGGGTGAGCGTTTCACTACTCGCGTAGCCATCAATTCGTCAGAGTTGGAGTCATTTAAGCTCCGCGCCGGGATTGAGAAGATTGAAGACGTAACGAGTCTCAGAGTCTTGGTGTTTGATGAAAATCAAAACTTCCTCTATAGCGAGGATGTAAAAACGTTAGGCGAAACGACGGATATAGCTCTTGACAAAGATGGTCAATTCCTTCCTGACCATTTACAAGATGGCATTACCCGTATCAGACAGTTCGAGGTCTCTCTCATCAAGAGTAGCAAGAAGCGTTATGTACATTTCGTGGCTAATCACGACTGGACCGGATTTACTCAGGATTATTATGCTGTGGGTACTTCTGCAGGTGAGTTTATGACCCACCCTTCGCTGGTAGATAAGTATGAAGATCTGCATGGCGCTTCTTCTAACCCCAGCAACCTCTCTCTCTGGAGTGTCTACGAGGCAGACCAACTGGATGAAAATACCTTTAAGGACAAAGTGGTGAAGCTATTGCGCACCTATGCCAAGGTGACGATTAAGGTGGGAGATGCGGTGAACGACCTGAATGAAAGTGAGCGATTTGAATTGACTGGTTATGCTTTCTGCAACGTGCCGGACCGTGGTACGATTGCTCCATTTGAGACCTCTCTCTACCACTATGAGTTCCCATTCCCACCTAACTTCGCTACTAAGCCTGTAGATATGAAGTTGATGAATGAGGAGTCTGCTGTAGCCAACGGAACTTCTCCGCTTACTTTTACTAAAGTTGATGATCCGACCAAGGAGACAGAGCCCTATTATCTTTTTGAAAAAGACAACACCAAGGAGGATCATAAGACGTTCTTGATCATCAAGGGTATTAGAACCAATAACGCTAAGGGTATCAATGAGGAGGAGCGGTACTACAAGATTGACTTGGTGGATCGTAAGGATGCTAAGTCGATCAATACCTACTTCCCTATCCTTAGGAATAAGTACTATACGGTCAATATCAATGGTGTCAAATCGGATGGATTCAAGACTGTAAAGGAAGCTATCGAAGCACCAGCAGGCAATAATGTATTTGCGGATACTAAGTTGCAGGAGTTTGGTAAGATTTCTGATGGTACTCTGTCACTTTCAGTAGATCCTATTCAACTTGTTGCAGTGAGGAAAAAAAACTACTCCTTCAATGTCCTGTATACTGGCGATGAAAAGTACCTCAAGTATTACCCCTCTTGGAATGTCACAGACTTAAATGATCAGGGTGAATCGGGGTATAAGTATGCGGCAGGTGATGACCCTTTTATGGGAGGTCTTCGTAAGACCCCGACAGGCTTTGAGATTGATGTGCTTTCTATCCCTACGGATGCCACTAAGGAATTTACAGTGGAAGTGGTCGCTTTACGTCAGCTTCATGATGCTGATGGTAACGTGATTTCGTCTGTGGATGGTACCTCTGGTGCTACAGTGCCCATTACCCGCACAGTTCATATTACACTTAATACCCCTTATCCATTTAACGCTGAATTAAAGACAGGAGCTACATCTGACCAAAAGATACTTTCCTTTAGGGTGTATGAGGAGCAGGTCTTTCCTAAGTCTACCTTTCCATTTGAGGTGCTGATAGAGGCTCCCGGACTTACGCCTGTGAATGACGGAACAGGGAAGAAGAATGTGACCATTGAGAATATCTACGATAAGGAGCGTGGTAAGATTGTTTCTTACTACAAGTACATCGTACAGGAGACCGATAGAGGTCGGGTTGAACTGCCATTTAAGGTGAATAATCCTTTGGCGGGTACTGGTGATGTGCGATTGACGTCCGAATTCTATAAGGATGAGTTGATTCCCGATCAAAAGACTATTATCTATAAGAATATACTTGATCTGAAGTATTTGGATCCAGCTACACTTAGCAAATATGAGACGGACTTTACGGACAATGATACCTTTGAATTTACGTTTAAGGGAGAGACGCTCAATACGGACCAACTCTTGAGTAAGTATGGAATTGTGATGAAAGTAAATACAGCAACTCGCTATACTAATGGTGACTATATTTTTGATGTGCCGAAAAGTTTTCTTGATGCCTATGGTGCTGAATCGTTGACTCTGACCTCTTATAAGACTTTTGATCCAACTGCTGGTAAGGTGGTCTATACCCTGAATAAGACTATGACGGTTAGTGAGTGGCTCAGCAATAAGGTCGAGTCGACATCTACAACGGCTCCGACTCCTAAGACGGTGGTCTTCGGCTTAAGCCATGTAGAGGTCATTGGACGCGTCTTTTATTGGTATAAAAACTATGATGGTGGGGCAAGATGGTACCAATCACAGAATCCACCAAAGCCTGCTTATGAGCTATTGGCGACAGCCGATATCAATGGTAATGATGCCAATCCGGGAAAGTTTACGGCCGCTGAGTTTAATATTGATCCTAATTATTATATAGGTGATTATGATTATTCAAGAAGTGCATACTTCCATCGTTTTACTCTGAAATTCTCTAACGAGGGACAGATGAAGGATAAGTTTTATCTCAAGTTGAATTATACTGGATATACTTATGGGTCTGAGATTAAGTCTTTGGGCGATTTGCTGAATAACCCAATCTTTGAGATCAATATTGGCTCGTATCGGTAATACGCTTATTGACTGAATATATAGAGGGTGCCATCCGATACGGAATGGCACCCTCTTTGTACACTGATACTCTCCCTAGTCAGATCGCTTGGGTGTATAGTTGTCAGTTTTATGAGAATGTTGCACGAAAAACCGTCTCAAATTATTGCGTATATCATTGATTATTAGTATCTTTATTGTGTAATTAAGGGGAGGATATAGTATTGATTTATAGCGACAATAGTTATGGGATTCAAGCAAACGAGCAACAATGCACCCTCATTTACTGAGGTGTTTACCGAATTGAGAAGTTCTAGAGCACGCAATGAGTTTCTAGAGCAAATTGACAAACTCATTGATTGGAGACCATTTCAAACGCTCATAAATAAAAAGCTAAATAAGAGAGCTGAAGCGAAA
>NZ_KB904292.1 GCF_000379925.1 Porphyromonas levii DSM 23370
TGATAGGAGATAGAGGATACATCTCTCAATCGCTCTTTGACAAACTCTTCATTGATGATATACACATGATTACAAAGATCAAGAAGAATATGAAGAATTCACTGATGTCCCTTTACGATAAAATTCTTTTGCGAAAGAGGGCTATTATCGAAACCGTGAATGACTTGCTCAAGAACGTCTGTCAAATCGAACATACAAGGCATAGATGTGTGAATAACTTTGTCGTCAATCTCGTCAGTGGTTTAATTGCTTATAACCTAATGCCCAAGAAACCTGAGCTAAATTTGGAAATTATCAGAAAACCTAACGAAATCGCCATCGCTTAGGTCGAACTCACGTTAATATACGTGTACAACTGAAAGGAAAAGGAATCAGACATTATTGGAAAGAGATCGTCCGAATAATGTCCACCCAAAAAGCAGTTACGACGGAAGCCACCAACATGCTAGGGGAAAAGGTGGTNCTCCGAATTTGTAGCGACCCACCACCAAACGCCAGAAAAATCTACCAAGCCCTAAACTATAAAACCCACCCATTTAGAAAAATCAAAATTTGTAGTACACAGTAACTCTTCAAAAAAAGACAACAACACTAATAACAGTCACTTACACTCCGACAGGGGTCAAACTTGGGCTAGGAATAAATTTGCTTGCTCAGGCGAGCCACGACAAGCACATTAGGGTCTACAAAATAAGGAGGACATGATGAATAATCCCATAGGAGGCGTGGACAGAGAACACTGCGCTAATATCCGCTATTATTGTTGGTTAAGACAACCACGAACCAGTTGGAGGGCGGACTGACCAATATGAATAGGCAAGCCCAAATGCCAAACCGAAGGTCGCCCACAGGCTAAGCGCCACAGTAGTTTGCTTCGAGTAACAATCTCTATTAGGGAATCACGATGCTGGTGAATGCCTCGTCTTGGAAAATGGCTCAAATTATCGCCCTCTAGAAATCATCTATTCGGGGAAAATAGTATCTTTGTAGATAGTTATGGCAAAGAAAAAAGATAAAGCAAAGATCGGTGGCAAGGTGCTGATTAAGAACCGACGCGCCACTCACGACTATGAGATACTCGATACCTACACAGCTGGGATAGTGCTGGTAGGCACCGAGATTAAGTCGTTGCGCTTAGGAAAGGCTTCGCTTGTTGACACCTTTTGTATTGTGCACAATAGAGAGGTGTGGGCGAAGAATGTCTATATTGCTGAGTACTTCTATGGGAGCTACAATAACCACGTGGCACGCCGCGACCGCAAGTTGCTCCTCAATCGCAAGGAAATCCGAGAGCTTGCCGAAGCGGTTAAGAATACGGGGCTCACTATTGTACCTTTGAAGCTCTATATCAATGCAAACGGGCTTGCCAAGCTAGAGATAGGCATCGCTCGAGGGAAGAAGCAATACGATAAGCGACACGATATGAAGGAGCGTGACCTAAAACGGGAGCTAGATCAGGCACGACGGAGAGACTACTAGTAGCCCTAGCTGCTTATACCACGAACTCCTCCACCGAGTACTCAAGGATACTCAGTGGAGGAGTTTTCGTATATCGACAAATCCGTGAGCGCCAAGAACGGTTGAAAAGAGGGCAAAAAAATAATCACCCCGACGTCTTCTAGACGTCGAGGTGACTGCAATCATCATTTAAAATCCCAAATAACGAGCATAGCCAAAGCTACACCCGAGCAAGGGCTCTTGCCTACCCTTACTACCGTTCAGACTAAGTCGTATTGTTGGCACAATACCACCGTCCGTATATCATTACTATGACCAAACCGCATACTAGTCCTCCCCGTCCATTTCCCTTTTCGGCACAAATGTACCAATAATATTCAATATGACCACTTTTTAGGCGCGAGTGAACGATAATATTGTGGTTGAGGTACAATTCACCTACTCATCATGGCAAAAACACGACAAAACCTCACTCCCTAACGTTCTTTCCGCATCATTGGAAGTCGCGAAGCTGTTCCTGTAGCTGCTTACGTGCAAAGAAGATGCGACTCTTGACGGTACCGATAGGCAAGTCCAACTGCTCGGCAATCTCCTTATACTTAAAACCAGCGAGGTACATAGAGAATGGTATCTGATAGGTATCCTCGAGCGACTCGATAGCCTTATTGATTTCCTTGAGGCTCAGCTCATGGTCGGGCGTCCCTAGCCCTTCGGTATCTTGCTGAGCACCGAGGTAGCTCAAGTCGGCAGAGTCATCGATAATGTTCTGAGTACGTACACCACGGTGATAGTTATTGATGAATAGATTGCGCATCACGGTAAATACCCATCCTTTGAAGTTGGTATTGGGCCGATACTTTTCCTTATTATTGAGGACACGGAGAGAGGTCTCCTGCATAAGGTCTTCAGCATTGGTGTGGTCAGCAGTCAGTGAAAGCGCGAAACTGTACATATTGGACTGTAGTCCTACTAGCTCCTTCTCGAATTCACTCCCTATATTGTAGCTTCTATCCATAGTCATTATATTAATCTCCAGTCATACATATCTCAAAACCAGCTCAAATATACAAAGAATTCCGACACCCCACAATATATCAATAGAGATGCCCTATAGCCATATAGAGAGAATCTATTAATGTGAGAAACAATGGGATAGAGTCGGCTCTCATAGGATTGAAAAGCCTTCACCCTCCCATTATCCAAAAAATGGGTAAATTTGGACAGTTATATAATATACAGTAGGTATTGGTATGAAAAGGATAATAGGTATTTTAGGAGTAATGGTAGCACTACTTGTCGCCGCCTGCAGTAGCAAGGGGGAACAGAAAGAGGTGCTATTTCCGAGTGATGTGGTAAGGAGTGCAGAGAAAGCTCTGCAAGAGAAAGTGGATTATCTCGGAATCCCAGCCCCTGTCTTTGGCGATAATCTGAGCGACAACGAGCTGGCAGCGATGAAGTGGATTTATGCCTATTCTTATGCGCCCGATATCATAGACCAGACACCGGAGTTTCACCTAGAGAATATCCGTATAGTGCTCAAGGCAAGGGAGGAATTGCCATGGGGCAAGGAGGTACCACTAGAGCAGTGGCGTGCCTTTGTGCTCCCCCTGAGAATCAACAACGAAATCCTGGACAACTTCCGAGTGGCGTACTACGAAGAGCTTCGCGACCTCGTGAAGGATATGACCATGGAGCAAGCGGTGCTAGAGCTGAACCACTGGACCCACCAGCATATCACCTATGCGCCTAGCGATGGGCGCACCTCATCTCCTCTTGCCACGCTGAGAAATGCGCTGGGCAGATGTGGTGAGCAAAGTACCTTCTTCGCTGCAGTTCTCCGCACCGTGGGCATCCCTGCAAGGCAGGTATACACCCCTAGGTGGGCACATACGGACGACAACCATGCTTGGGTAGAGGCTTGGGTCGATGGTACATGGCACTATATGGGAGCCAGCGAACCAGCCCCAGTTCTGGACAATGCGTGGTTCGATGCGCCTGTAATGAGAGCGATGCTCCTACACACGAGGGCTTTCGGTCCGTATAGTGGCGAGGAAGAATGGCTCGGTGAGGACAAGTGTATGACGGAGCTGAATGTGTCGGAGAACTATATCCCTACCGCACCTGCAATGGTAAAGGTGATGGGTAAGGATGGCAAACCAGCTGAGGGGGTGAAGGTGACGTTTAGAATCTACAACTACTCTGACCTGTATCCTGCGGTAACGAGGACAACCAACAGACTGGGCGAGGCTTCGGTAAAACTCGGCTATGGCGATATAGTGGTAGTAGCAAGTCGCAACCCCGAGGAGATGGCGATGGGCTTGCTATCCAATAAAGAAGGAGGTGGCACGATTGAGCTTACCTTAGACACATGGGAAAATATCCCTGCAGAACAGCACCTACGCATTACACCTCCTGTGGAGCGGATTCCAGACAAGGGAATAACGGAGGAGATGGAGGCTGCCAACAATGCCCGAATGACAGAGAACAACGCTATTCGTAATGCCTACACCGAGACTTTCCCTACAGAGGAGAGCGCTAAGGAACTTGCCGATGAACTGAAGCTCTCGGGGGATGCTCGGAATAAACTGATCACTTTGTACCCTAATACCCGTGGGTACCACAAAGAGATTACCGACTTCCTCCGTGCTGCCACCAACCACGACAAGGCAACTGAGGCGGTGCTTTTACTTGCTTCACTGATGGAGAAGGATCTTCACGATGTGGATATTCAGGTACTCAATGATGCCTTAGAGCGCAACCTCTCTCCCGAGCAGTGGAAAGATGCAGACCTGATTTGCCCAAGAGTAATGCTCGAACACCTCTACCCTGTGGAGGATCAGCTATCTGCAGCGGTTAAGGAGCTAGCCGATACCATACAGTGGGAGCAGCGCTCCATAGCTGAGCGAGCAAAGGCTATTGCTACGACTGTAGAGGGCTTCAAGATAGATGAGCTATACAATCCTAATCGTATCGTGATGAGCCCAGCATCGGTCTGGACCTACAAGATGGGCGATACCCGAAGCCTTACAGTACTGGTGGTACGACTACTACGCACGGCTGGGATTTCGGCTAAGTATGATACCGCTAATGGTGTAATTGTATATAAGGACGAGCAGGGCAAGACACAGATTTTGCCTTTCCTACAAAAGAATGAGAAGGAGGTAGTAAGTGCAGACTGTGCGCTAAGGCTCAGCTACAAGAGTGAGGGCTACCTGAAGACCCCTAAGTATGAGAGCAACTTCTCGGTGGGCTACGTAGATAACGATGGACAGCTGACCACTTACGGGTTCGACTGGCAGACACCATACAACGAGGTGTCGGGGGCTTCACTTCTCTACGATAAGAATTATATCATCACGGGTACCCGTCTGGCAGATGGTACAGTGTTGTTGGGATTCCGCAAACAGACTTGTGGCGAGATAAGTCCACTGATATTTGACCGCGACGAGATGGCAGTGAGCGTGATTGGCAACCTCAATGCCGAAGCGCTCTACTACGACTTAGCGACACAGGCGGAGAAGTCCATCATTAGCACCACGGGCAGAGGCTACTATGTACTGGTTATCGGACGGGCACATCATGAGCCTACAGACCATATCCTGAGGGATATGCAGGCACTTGTGAATAAGGAGGGCAAACTGCCCCTCCCAACGATTGTACTAGCGAACGCTCCTACTCCAGAGCTGCAGGCACTGCTACCACAAGCTACATGGGGCAAGGATACACAGGGCATTGAGCAGACGATCATGACTGGCAATGAACTGGGTAGTCGCATCGATAAACCTTTGGTGGTCATCGCAGATACCTTTAATAGGGTGGTATTTATGTCGCAGGGTTATACTATAGGTATCGGAGAACGTCTCGCCCAAGTGGTGGCAGAAATCTAACTCATATATATTGTGTATGTCGGACAAAGGAGGTAGTAGCCAACTAAAGCAAAAGCTATCACAGAATCTCTCTACTTGGCAAATCCAAGTGATGAATATGGTGATGCTTCCGCATGCGGAGCTAGCCGAGAAGGTGAAGCAGGAGCTGATAGAAAACCCTGCGCTCGAGGAAGGTTCTTCGGAGGAGCCTATGACCGAGGGTGAGGAGATAGACATGGGGGATGGGCTCTCTGCCGAGGAGCTATCCATGGGTGACTATGCCGACATAGACGATGTGCCAGAGACCACACTAAGGCGCTATTACGAGGGTCAGAAGTCGGCTTCGGAGATTCCTTTTGCGGAGGAGCAGAGCCTCCAAGAGATGCTGAATGGGCAACTTCCCCTCACGCCTCTCAATAGTGAGGAACAAGGGATTGCCTCATTCTTAGTTGGTAGCCTGGATGAGGATGGTTACCTGAGGCGTTCACTCCAAGGTATTTCAGACGACCTCGCTATCTACCAAGGGGTAGATGCGCCTGTGGAACAGCTGGAGTACCTCTTGGATATTATTCAAGGGCTGGAGCCTGCTGGCGTAGGAGCAAGGTCGCTGAATGAATGCCTCCTACTCCAGCTGAAACGGCGCAAGCCTACACCCGAGGTGGTGCTCGCCAAGCAACTGATAGAGAAGCACTTCGAGGAACTATCGAAAAAACAGCTCCAGAAGTTGGCAGAGAAGTTAGGAGTAGAGGAAGATCTACTCATGAGAGCCATCCAGATTATCACGAACCTCAACCCTAGCCCAGGACTAGACTTTTCGAGTAAACTACAGGATAGCCTGATGACGGTTATCCCCGACTTTGAGGTAACAGAACGGGATGGCGAACTGATGGTTACGCTCAATAATGGTGACATCCCTGAGGTGCGCGTGAGCCGAGAGTTCGAAGAGCAACTGAAGGAGTACACGGATGGGGAAGGGACAAAGTCGGCTCAGGAACGAGAGGTAAACCAATTTGTGAAGCAAAAGCTATCGGATGCCCGAGGCTTTGTGGAGATGATTAAGCAGCGCAATAATACAATGATTACCACGATGATGGCGATTGTAGAGTTGCAGCGCGATTATTTCCTCTCTGGTGATATCTCGCTACTCCGGCCTATGATTCTGCAAGATATCGCCGATAGGGTCGGCTATGATGTAAGTACGATCTCAAGGGTAACAAGCACAAAGTATGTGCAAACGGACTTCGGTATTTTTCCTATCAAACAGCTCTTCTCGGAAGGTATCACGCGTGATGACGGCGAGGAGGTGACGACACGATCGGTAAAAGAGCTCCTGAAACGGCTGATAGAGGAGGAAGACAAGCAAGCGCCGCTATCGGACGAAACCCTCAAACACCAGTTAAAATCTCATGGATTTGATGTTGCGAGGCGTACGATTGCTAAATATAGGGATAGCATGGGTATCCCTATTGCACGATTAAGAAAAGATTGGTAGATTTGTGGCGAATTTGAGAAAGTATAAATAACAAACACTAAAATATACGGATTATGACTTTTCCAGAGAATTTAAAGTACACTAGGGATCACGAGTGGTTCCTATTTGAAGGAGATAAGGCAACTGTAGGTATCACTGAGTTTGCTCAGAGCGAGCTAGGTGAGATTGTATATGTAGATGTAGAGGACAATATCGGTGAGGAGATCAAGGCTGGTGAGGCTTTTGGCTCTATCGAGGCAGTGAAGACGGTTTCTGACCTATTGACTCCTGTTACCCTTACTGTTGATGAGGTAAATGAGGAGCTTGCAGATGCCCCTGAGCTAGTGAATAGCGACCCTTATGGCAAGGGCTGGATTGCAAAGGTGACTGTAGCTGATGCTAATGATTTAGGAGAATTCCTAAGCGCAGCTGAGTATCAGGCACTCATCCAGAAGTAATCTATATCAATGTCTCTTCAACCGCTGGTTAGCATTATCATGGGAAGTACTAGCGACCTCCCAGTAATGCAGAAGGCTATAGACCTACTAGAGCAAATGGAGGTACCCTATGAGGTACATGCTCTATCGGCACACAGAACGCCTAATGAAGTGGAAGCTTTTGCTTCACAAGCTGAGGGAAGAGGGATAAAGGTGATTATCGCAGCAGCTGGGATGGCAGCCCACCTTTGTGGTGTGATAGCAGCGACTACCACTCTCCCTGTGATTGGTGTGCCTATGAAAGCGAGCTTGGAGGGTATGGATGCCCTTCTAGCAATAGTGCAGATGCCTCCTGGTGTGCCTGTGGCAACGGTGGGTATCAATGCTTCTCTTAATGCAGCACTACTTGCGGTGCAGATGTTGGCACTCTCGGATGCCACGCTGGCGCAAAAGTATGCAAATTACAAGGAGGGGCTCAAAGATAAGATTGTCAAAGCCAATAAGGAGCTTAAGGTGCTGGAAGGGCTAAAGTATAAGACGAACTAATATATTCGCAAGGACAAAAGCGATTAATTTATCACAACATTTATTGATTTTAGAAGTATGAAGAAGTTTTTTATTGCATCTATCGCGCTTGTTGCTGCCCTAGCTTTCACTTCATGTGAGACTAAGTCTAACGAGGAGCAAAACGCTACTGAGGCTATCGAGAATGTAGCTAACGAGGCTGAGGCTACTGTAGAGCAGGCTGCTGATGCTGCTGTTGAGACTGTTGACAGCTTGGCTACTGAGGCTACTGAGGCAGTTCAGGAGGTAGCAGATGAGGCAAAGTAAGCTAATTCTATTAAGCAAGATTAGGCTACATCACTTCTTAGTGGTGTAGCCTTTTTTTATCCTACAGCTATAGAGTATAAGCATAGCAACGCTCTCTATAAGACCAAAAGAAAGAGAGCGTACCAATAGTCATGGTACGCCCTCCTTTTACATCTAAAAGTCGCTACTTACTGAGCAATCTTAGTAAGGATATACTTGTCGGCTAGCTCACCAGTGTTAAGAACACCTGTAGAATCAACTAGAGCAACTGAGTTCTCAAGAATCTTGTAGTAAGTCTTCTCGCCAGATGATGGAGTGATAAGTACGATAAGATCGCCATTGAGCTCGTAAACACCACTCTCCTCAAACTTATCATCCTTCTTACCAAGGTACTCAGTAGAAAGGTCGTAAGTAGTATCCTCACGTACAGTGAGCTTAGTCAAGATACCACTGCAGTCTGCACATGGAAGAGTACCCTCGTATGAGCCAACGTAGCTAGGAGTCTCAGCAACTACCTCGGTAGTCTCAGTCTCAACAGCTGCTTGCTCCTCAGAATTATTAGACTCCTTGCTCTCGCATGAAGCGAAAAGGAGTGTAGCGCACGCTACTAGTAGTAAACTAATCTTCTTCATTTTCGATAAATATAAAATATGTAATGATTAAATCGCCACAAAACTACGAGTTTTTCTTCAAACAAACAAAACTCATCATATTTTCTGCTTCCGCTATCCCATAAATTCACATATATTACGCTACCAATGAGGTATCCGTAGAAGGAATTAAAGATATTTACACGAGTATTGTATATTATGCATTCTGATTCACTACACGCACAGCTACCCAACCACCAGGCATCTCTAGATGACCAAGTACGCTAAGGTTGTACTTCGTGACAGCATCCATAATCTGAGGTAAGTCATCCGCAAGGAAGCCACTCAAAAGCATAACGCCATAAGGGTGCATACGGGTCACATACTGATCAAGGTCGTTGAGGATGATATTCCTATTAATATTAGCGAGGAAGATATCCGATCTTGGAATCTTTTTGAGGGCTGAAGCATCACCCTGAATTACAGTGAGCTCCACCCCGTTAACCTTGGCATTCTCTTTGGTATTAGCCACGCTCCACTCATCGATATCGATACTCACACACTTAGAAGAACCTCGCATCATAGCGTAGATACCCAAGATCCCACTACCGCAACCCATGTCGATTACAGTAGCACCCTCAAGATTAATCTGCCCTAAGAGCGTTAGCATCGCTTGGGTTGTAGCATGGTTACCGGTACCAAACGCCATCTTAGGGTCAATAATTATCTCGTGCCTAACACCTTCCACAGGCTTATGGAAGGAAGCTCTCACCGCTAGCTCTCCCTCGATGATCTCAACAGGCTCAAAGTAGTGCCTCTCCCACTCTTCGTTCCAATTGCGATCTTCTTCCACAGTCACAGTGAAAGCGTGATCTAGCTCAGAAAACTCTTCTTCCTCGAGTACGGTCACCAATGCCTGTTCATCATAACTATCCTTAGGCACATAGCAGAGCAATTGACCGTCCTCCTCGCTAAATGAGTCGAACCCTATATCTCCGAGCCTCTGAACCAATATATCCTGTAACCAATCCTCGGCAGGACGTGGCATAGAAATCTTCAAATACTTCATATCATAAAGTCTAATTATCTGTATAATATCTCAAAGCTACTCAAAACTGACTAATCAAACAACTTATTTGTTATCTTTGCATTATGAAAGCATTAAACAAGATATTTAGCTGGGTTGGACTGGGCATGCTTATGCTTAGTTCTACAACCGTTTTGGCACAGGACACAAAGCCGAGTATTTTGGATGTGCTCCAGCAGGATAAGCCTGGCACTGGGGTGATTTTAATTACTCAGTCTCCAGCGATTCAAGAACTAATCGGCAAGAAAGCCAATCCCCTGGACAACGCACGGGTGATCGGTGGCTATGCCATCCTGCGTGGGTATAAGATCCAAGCATATAGCGGGAATCTCGCAAATAGTAGAGGGATAGCCTCGGCAAGAGAAAAGCAAATCAATGCCCTATACCCAGAGCTAATGCCCGTAGTAGAGTACGATGCGCCATTTTGGCGCCTTAGGGTAGGCAACTTCATAGAGAGAGAAGAAGCGCAACAAACACTCCAAGAACTCAGAAAAGCATTCCCTGCATTCTCGAGAGAAATGTACATTGTACGTTCACAGATTAAGGTTCCAAAGCAATAACGGACTATGTCACACCACAACAACCCATATTTTACTGAACATATTGACGAGGCAGAAGAGAACGCACTTATTGCGGAGCTCGCTGCACACAATAAGGAGATTATACAGCTTATCGGAGAGGATCCAGAGCGTGAAGGACTACTCAAGACGCCCGAACGTGTGGCAAGAGCCCTACGTTTCCTTACCCAAGGATATAGCCAAGACCCCGCAGCTGTACTAGAGTCGGCTAAGTTCCGTGAAGATTACAAACAGATGGTGATTGTCAAGGACATCGGTTTTTACTCAATGTGTGAGCACCATATGCTCCCCTTCTTTGGCAAAGTACACATTGCGTATATCCCCAATAAATACATTACTGGTCTGAGCAAGCTCCCACGCGTGGTGAATATACTCTCCCGCCGCTTACAAGTACAAGAGCGCCTAACCACTCAGATCAAAGAGTGTATCCAAGATACCCTGAAACCACTAGGCGTGATGGTCGTAATAGAAGCTCAACACATGTGCATGCAGATGCGTGGTGTACAGAAAGAAGGCTCAACCACTACAACATCGGACTTCACTGGGGTCTTCGACAATATTAAGACTCGTGAAGAATTTATGTCTCTCATCAAGTAAAGGATACAGAATAGTATAATAAAGGGATGTCCAACCTAAGTTGGACATCCCTTTATTATACTAGCGCTAAAAAATAAGCCTCATCCGATATTCTGCGTGATTGCGGTTACCGTGATCCCTTGAGACTCCTGCGTCAGCTTGTATACACCAATCATCTTGCGGGATGAAATCCGCAAGATATGGGCGACGGGGTTATT
>NZ_KB904293.1 GCF_000379925.1 Porphyromonas levii DSM 23370
AACCATTAATGAGGCAGAGGGAAAATTAAACAATTGGGTGTCAATGGCATTAGAAACAGCTTCAAAACCTCTAATGTCATTAGCGAACACAATCAATGCAGCTAAAAAGGAAATACTCGCATGGTATTATGGACGGCTATCAACCGCCAAAGTGGAGGGAATAAACAATAAGATTAAAGTGATGAAGAGAAATGCTTACGGATATAGAGATGATGAATATTTCAAACTAAGGCTTTTTGCTCTACATGACTGCCGTATCACACGAAATGTCGGATGAACCAGAAAAAGTATATCGATCTCGATCATATCGTCCTCGACTTCCCACTCCGCTTTCAGCACGTGGCGAAGACCTTCCAAAACCATATTGACCTCAACGGACGATTCAATCTAGGCAGCATCAAGAATAAATTTATGGTAGGGGCATCCTATACCTTCCTTGATCGCCACTCCTTCCAGGGGTACAACGTATCGGACAAGCCCTATAGCCCCAATACCTTCGGAGACCATGACGTCTACGGTCCTGGCGTAAATACACCCATCAATGTGTACGACCCACAGAGTGCCGGACCTATCTACCAACGCCTCAGTACTGCCGCCAAGTTTCACACACAAGTGATTGGCGTCTTCATGCAAGACATGCTGGAATTCACCGAGACACTCAAAGCCTTCGTAGCACTACGCTACAACAACTACTCTATCCGTCACTTCAAGGGCTTGGAGGTTGTGGATAGAAAGCCTGAGTATAAGGGTGGAGAAGTGGCAGACAACCTCACTTACAATGCTCTTACCTATCGCTTTGGCTTGGTATACGAACCTATCAAGGACGTCACACTGTATGGTAGTTATGCTAACTTCTTCCTCCCCGACCGTCGCTCTCGCACGCCAAACCCTAAGGTAATTTACATCAATAAGGAAGGTAAGATTATCGACCAGCAGACTGCCGACTTCTCAAAGTCTATCTTTGACCCCACCACAGGTTATCAAGCAGAGCTAGGTACCAGCTTCACAATCAATGAGAACTTCGAGGGTCGCCTCTCAGGTTACCATATCCTCCAGAAGAATCTCGTACGCACCATCGGCTATGTTCCAGGCACAGATGAGAAAGGTAAGGAGATACAGAAATCTGTTACCGCACAGTGTGGCTCTGTATTATCTTCCGGTGTAGAAGCCGAAGTCACCTACTCACCGCTTCACAACCTATCTCTATCGGCTGGCTATGGCTATAACCACTCCAGATATGGAGAGGTAGCACAGAATGAATTGGGCTTGAAGGGAGCCGACAAAGGCAACCTCCTCAACCACATTCCGCAGCACACATTCTTTAGTTATGGTAGCTACACCTTTGTAAAGGGTGCTCTAAGTGGCTTAAACCTCAATTACAGCACCACCTACACAGGTAAGATGTACCGTGACTTCGGTTCCAATCTCTCGTTCGATCCCTACTTCCTACTCAATCTCGGTGCGAGATATACCGTAGCAGATACAGGTCTATCCATCGGTCTTATGATGAATAATGTACTGGACAAGAGATACTACGCACAAGCATTGGGGACTCAGCTTATCCCTGCTGAGCCTCGTAGCGTGAAGCTCATGCTCAATTACAAGATTTGGTAATACCCCCCAATTAATAGAATACATTTATCCTTATGAAGATAACTCGACTAATATGGAAGTGGGTGCTAGAGTTGCACCGATTCCTTGGCACCCTACTATCAGCATTCGTGCTCATGTGGTTTCTCAGCGGTATGGTTATGCTCTACCAGCATTATCCACGTGTGGGCGATAAAGAGCTACCCCACATGACCTCTTTGCCTGCCGAGATTACAGACTCCATCACTAGGCTTCCAGGTCAGGTATCTTCATTGACCTTGGCTGTAAGCAATGGACACCCCTCGTTCCGTATCTGGAGCGAGGAGGGTGATCCTTTGCTCCTCGATGCCAAAACGCTAGTGGAGATAGATGGGCACACTACCCTAGAGGAAGCCAGAGAAAAGGCAAAAGTATGGTACCCCGAAATCAAGAGTGAAAGAGTACTTGACCACTTGGAGACTTTCGTACCACTCCCTCACTTTCGGAAAGATTTACCTATCTACCGCTTCGACCTCGCAGACGAGGCAGGCACTATTCTCCATTACTCCAGCCAGAGTGGCGCTCTACTCCAGTCCACTACACGCATGGAGCGCTTTTGGGCATACCTCGGACCTATTCCTCATTACCTCTATATATGGCAGTTGAGACAACACCGAGACACATGGATTCATGCCATAGAGTGGATAGCTGGCATAGGAGCGCTCATGTGCTTACTAGGTATCATCATCGGATGTGCTATGTACCTCAAGGTATGGCGCAAGAGGCACAAGTTTGCCTCACCCTATACCAAGAGCAAGTGCCTAAAGTGGCATCATATAGCAGGCTTTTTCTTCGGTTTCTTCGCCTTTACCTTCCTCCTCTCCGGGGCGCTTTCGTTTGGCAATCTCCCCGAGGGGCTGAAGCGCAAAGAGGCTAATCCCGACCTGATAGGTGCGCTCTACACTCAGCCCGATGTGGTGGTAGACAGCCTTCTGAAGAGCGATTTGGATTTGCTCCTCACCACCTTCCCCGAAGGCATCAAGCAGATTGAGGTCTCCCGCTTCGGAACTAAAAATATCTACGATGTAGCCTTTAGTGACGAGAGGAAGCCACTGATGATAGAGGGTGGGCAAGCTCTGCCACTCCATATTACGGAAGAGGAGGTTATGGAATATGTATCCAGCCATACTGATAGTCCTTTCACCCTAGAGGTAATCGATAAGTACGATGCCAACTACTCTAGGAGAGGCAAACAACAGAATCTCCCTGCCTACAAGGTGACACTTCAGGACGAAGACCAACACCTCGTATACATTAACCCCAAGACCGCTGGTATAAGGGTCTCCAACCTCAGCACACGAGGCGAGAGATGGATATTCCCTAAGCTCCACAACTTCAAGATGGGGGGCATCCTCTCCAATAATGATACAGTGCGAAAGGCGCTCATCTGGATTCTACTACTCGGTGGTACGGTATTGAGTGGCACAGGGGTATGGCTCGGAGTACGTTACTTTAGCAGAAAACTCCGGTCTGTAAGACGAATAAAACGCTCTCAGGCGAGCGCCCGTTGCGACTAGCGCAAGTAGGTAAATTTATTCCTAGGAATAAATTTATTTTTCTGTACAAATAAAAATATTTATCTCTAGGAATAATTTTATTTATTCCTAGAGATAAATATTCATAGTCAGGCGAGCCACATGCAACGCATTAGGGACGACAATCAAGGGGGATATAGGTGTATGACAATTGACCCAAGAGGGGGCAGTGTTAAATAGGCACAGGGTGGAGACCTGTATAATGCATGTTTGCATCATTGGCTACGCAAATAAGGTTTCCTCCCTCCCCCTTATCCACTCTCACCCCCCACGCAATGCAGCTCTGTATATATGCGGTGTCGGCAAAAAAGTGTACCTTTGTGTGATATGGGTCTTGATTGGAAATACAACCCTCTAAGTGAGGATGAAAGGGGACTGGCAAAGGATTTGGCAGTTCAGGCTAAGCTATTGCCGCAAGTGGCAGAAATGATTATGAAGCGAGGGGTAAGAGACTCCGAAGCTCTGAGTCGCTACCTAAAACCTTCGCTCAAAGACCTTCACGACCCATTCCTCATGCCGGATATGGACAAGGCGGTATCGAGGCTGAATAGGGCTATTGGCAATAAGGAGAAAATCCTAATATATGGTGACTACGATGTAGACGGTATCACTGCCGTAACACTCGTATACATGTACTTCCGATACATCACAGCCTCTATTGACTACTATATCCCTGATCGCTACGAGGAGGGCAGCGGAATATCCAAGCAGGCTATAGAATTTGCGCACAAAGAAGGCTTTACCCTCTTTATCGCACTCGACTGTGGCATAAAGGCGAATGATATGGTGGCTTATGCCAAGAGCCTAGGGATAGACTTTATCATCTGCGACCACCATGTGCCAGATAGCGATCTGCCGGAAGCCGTTGCTAACCTTAATCCTAAACTCCCTGGCTCACCCTATCCTTTCAAAGAGCTCTCGGGCTGTGGCGTAGGCTACAAGCTCCTTCAAGCCTTTGGGCACAATAATGGCAGCGATTCTAGGGTACTGGAGGGGATGCTCGACCTTGTGGCAGTAAGTATAGCGGCAGATCTTGTACCTCTGGAGGGGGAGAATAGAACCCTAGCCTACTTTGGACTCAAGCAGCTCAACCACCGCCCATCGGTGGGGCTCAAGGGGATTATCAATGTGAGTGGACTAGGGAGCAAGCAGCTGGATATGACCGACATTATCTTTAAGATTGGTCCTCGCATCAATGCCTCTGGTCGTGTGCAGAGTGGTAGAGAGTCGGTAGACCTTCTACTCACGCGTGATGCTAAGGAGGCGAAGGAGATGAGCCACCACATAGATGAGTACAATAATCAACGTCGACTCATAGACCACTCTATCACTCAGGAGGCCAATGAGATTGTGGAGAGCTTCACCGATATGCAAGATCGCAAGATTATCATTGTGTATGACCCTTCGTGGCACAATGGCGTGATAGGTATCGTAGCATCCCGACTTTCGGAGAAGTACAATAGACCGACTATAGTACTCACCGATACACAAGGGGATATGGTCAATGGCTCGGCACGAAGTGTGATGGGCTATGATATCCACAAGCTATTGGAGGGAAGCAAGGAGATACTCGAGAACTTCGGTGGGCACCCCTACGCAGCAGGGCTAACGATTCAGAAGAAGCACCTACACCAGTTCATCAAAAACTCTACCGAGATGGCAGACCGAGAGCTGACCATAGAGGACTTGATGCCGAAGCATGAGATAGACTTGCAACTAGAGCTGCAGGATATCTCGGCTACGCTAAGGCGACAGATTAAGCGTATGGCACCATTCGGTCCGGGCAATGAGAAGCCACTACTGTGCACCAATGGCGTGGTGAGCGTTACCCCTCCACGACTGATGGGGTACAAGAAAAGCCACCTCCGGCTAATGGTTTCTAAGCCCAATGAGATGCCTATCTACCAAGCTGTGGCATACAACCAAGCAGAGCTTCTTCCACTAATCGCCAAGGGTAAGCCCTTTGATATCCTCTACACGGTAGAGGAGTTTTACCGCCAAGGAAAGCACGGTATCCAGCTCAATATCCAAGATATCCACATAGAGGGGAGAGAGGGATATGAGACCCCTACGAACAAGTAACGCCACACCCAAGGAGGTACTAAAGGAGTACTGGGGCTATGAGCACTTCCGACCTATGCAGGCGGAGGTGATTGGGAGTATCCTAGAGGGGCACGATACACTGGCACTGATGCCAACGGGTGGAGGCAAGTCCATGACATTTCAGGTTCCTGCTATGCTCTGTGAGGGAGTAACGATAGTGATATCGCCCCTTGTGGCGCTAATGAAAGACCAAGTAGATAACCTCAGAAAGCACAATATTAGGGCTGGCTACCTACACAGTGGACTACGACGTGGCGAGATGCTAGCTATCATGGACAATTGTACGTATGGGTATTATAAGATCCTCTACGTATCGCCGGAGCGTCTCTCCAACCAATTATTCCTCAATCGTATTGGCTCATTGGATATCTCCTTTGTGGTGGTAGACGAAGCCCACTGTATTAGCCAATGGGGTTACGACTTCCGTCCAGACTACCTCAGGATAAGCGAGTTCAGACACCGTATCCCCGAGGTGCCCCTCCTTGCACTTACTGCCACTGCAACCTCGCAGGTAGTGGAGGATATACAGATGCGCTTGGAGTTTAGGGAGGGAAGCAAGCTATTCAAGAAGAGTTTTGCTCGTAAAAACCTCTCCTACGTAGTACGGGAGACCTACGATAAGCCACGCGAACTCGTCCACATCCTAGGGAATGTGGAGGGTAGCGCACTGGTGTATGTCCGAAGCCGCAAGAAGACAAAGCAGATATCGGATCTCCTGAGGGAGTTCGGCATGAGTAGCGACTACTTCCATGCGGGTCTGCCTACGGAAATCAAAGCACAGAAACAGAATGCTTGGCAAGCTGGGCAAACCCGAATAATGGTCTGCACGAACGCTTTTGGTATGGGTATTAATAAGGAGGATGTGCGCATCGTTATCCATCCGATGGCACCTCCTGCCCCTGAGTTTTACTACCAAGAAGCGGGGCGAGCTGGACGAGACAACAAACGCGCCTTTGCCGTGGTACTTTATACCCCATCGGAAGACGAGAGGCTTCTGTACGGGATGCTAGAGCGAGCATTTCCGCCAGAGGAGGTAGTACTACAGGTCTATGATACTCTGGGCACCTATTTCCAATTGGGCGAGGAGAGTGGAGAGGGTGCGCTCTATGAGTTTGACCTCTTCGACTTCTGCAAGCGCTACAGAGTACCGAGCCACGTGGTAACGGCTTCGCTATCTATCTTACAACTCTCGGGCTATATGGAGTACCTCGAAGACCACGAGATGGCGAGTAGGCTTATGATTACTACCGATAGGAATAGCCTATATACCCTATTCACAGACCAAGAGGAGGTCTACGATGATGTGCTGGAGTACCTGATGCGTAAGTATCCAGGGCTATTCACCGAGTATGCTTTTATAGACGAGCAGCAGATATGCAATGCTCTGGGATTGCGGCGAGAGGGACTGGTACAAGTACTAACGAACCTACGCCGTTGGCATGTTATTGACTACATCCCTGGGAAAAGGAGCAATTACATCTGCTATCTCAGGCAACGCATCCCAGCTAAACGCCTCAGGATTCCTGCCGGTATTTATCGAAGCCGTTACCAAATGGCGCGTAAGCGGGTGGATGCCATGATAGAGTACATGGCTACTCAGGCAGACTGCCGAGCCAAGCACTTAGTTGGCTACTTCGACGAAGCCGACCCTCTGCCCTGCGGGTATTGCGACCTCTGCCTAAAAAAACAACCACCCGGTCTATCACATCGTAAGATAGACCAGGTAGAAGAGTATCTGCATGAGCACCAAACTACAACTATCGGAGAAGTGGCAACGGCTCTTTCCTTTTCCGAAGAGCTCGTCCGGCAAGCTATGGACTATCTAATCTCCGAGCACCATCGCCTACTGCTCAGTGGTGATGCTATTCTTTACGGCGCAGCAACAGGATCCGAGTATCATCCTCTCTGAGCAACCACACCAAGCCATTCTCCAATACGCCGTAGTGGTTTACCTGCTTTAGAGCAAAGGACATCGCAATCTCTTTGCTCATATCTTCGCAGAGTTGCCTAGTAGAGAAAATATCCTTGAATCGGATAAGGTTGGGTGCACGTAGCTCAAATTGGGCACCAAAGTCATTGCACCCAAGGTGCCCCAGTACCTCCTTCTTGGTCATGTCGAAGATGACATAAGGGAGGGTGCTCTGGTTGTTGCAATAATTGGTATTCCCGATACGTACCACCTCCCATGTACCAGCTAGGCTATCAACGGGTAGGGGCTCCACAAAAGGGAGCTCTAACTCCACAGCCTCAGGTTGGATGATTGGCGGAGTAGAGAGTTCGCTAGAGACCCTCGTGAGCCGTACCGCTACGGTATCGTCATCGGTAAGGAGCGATAGCTGAGTACCGTCACTTGAGATCTCAAAACCTTTAACTCGATTCAGAGAATTCTTGATGACCAACTCCTCCTCCACCCTATCGCACACAACGAAAGGGGTAAGTATCTCTCCCAGAGTAAGCTTACCAGGCTCCACATCAATAGATACAGAGAAAGGAGTGCAGCCTAATGTACCATAAGCCAGACGCTCCTCGGGGTCAATGGCAATAATAGCCTCAGGATTATTGATACCAAACCCACTTGCTTCCTGTACATTCCACGCCCCAGTAAGGTCCTTCACACTATGTTTATCGGTACAGCTACCAAATAAGAGCACTATAGCGAGCAGTGTAACAATCTCCCTCATATCACTTACGTCCAATACCTGTATACCTAAATCCTAAAGCCTCTAGCTCTGAAGGCTGGTAGATATTCCTACCATCCACCACGAGATTACCCCTCATTAGTTCCTTTACTTTAGACCAATTGGGGAGCCTAAACTGTTTCCACTCCGTGAGCAATACTACCGCATCAGCGCCCTCTACCACATCATAGATATTAGTGCCATACTTCACCGATTGAGGGAGGATACGTTCGGCATTTTCCATAGCAATAGGGTCGAAGGCATATACCTCTGCGCCCTCCAATACGAGGTGGGCAATCACTTCTATTGCTGGTGCCTGTCGCATGTCGTCTGTTTCGGGCTTGAAGGCTAGCCCCCATATAGCTATCTTCCTACCCTTAAGGTCTCCGAGATACGCCTTGAGCTTATCGAAAGGGCGGAGCTTCTGACGTTCGTTGGCTCTATGCACCCCTTCTATAATAGTCATCGTCACACCATGCTCCCTCCCTGTACTCGCGAGTGCCTGTACATCCTTAGGAAAACACGAACCACCATAGCCGCAGCCGGGGTAGAGGAATGCCTTACCTATGCGTTTGTCCGACCCCATGCCCTCTCTTACCAAAGAAATATCTGCGCCAAGCGCTTCGGCGAGATTGGCTAGCTCGTTCATAAAACTAATACGCGTAGCGAGCATAGCATTGGAAGCATACTTGGTGAGCTCGGACGATCGAATATCCATCCCTATTACACGGTAGTTATTAAGTAAGAAAGGGCGATAAAGCTTACCCATCAGCTCCTCGGCATAAGCACTCTTGTAACCAACGACTACACGGTCGGGGCTCATAAAGTCCTTAATGGCGGCTCCCTCCTTCAGGAACTCTGGGTTATTCGCCATATCAAGCGGCAGCTCTTCTAGCCCCCTCACCTTATAACCCTCACGGATAATCGCCTCCACCCTATCGGTAGTCCCCACTGGCACGGTGCTCTTGGTGACTACAAGTAGGTGCCTATTGGCAGTAGCTCCTATCTCTCTAGCCACCTCATAGACATACTTTAGGTCGGCCTGTCCCTCTTCGCCAGTAGGTGTCCCCACGGCTATAAAGAGCATCTCTACCTGATTGATTACCTCCGGCAATGAGGTATGAAAAGAGAGGCGTCCTTCCTCGGTATTCTTTAGTACTAGCTCCTCCAAACCTGGCTCATAGATAGGGATGACCCCTCTCCTAAGTGCCTCTACCTTTTCAGTATTAGTGTCCACACAGTAGACCCTTACCCCCATTTCGGCAAAGCAAGTACCACTTACTAGCCCTACATATCCAGTGCCTACAATCGCAATATTCATACGTATTATTATCTCTTTGGATTCTTCTACAAAGATACTAAATTAGACAGAGGCACGTAGATAGGATACAATTTGATTAAGTTTGCAAGGTAAGTAGTTTGGAATAGGAGAATATGAGTGAGCATATCCTTAAACGATTTGAGGGATACCTACGGTACGAACGAGGAATGTCGGAGCTAACACGCACGGCCTACCTCGGAGATATTGCGCTATGGTTGAAACTAGAAGGCAAAGCCGATATGGATGACAACGCTCAGCTCACTGACTTCCTCCTTAGCTTCGATAATCGCAAAGCACGTAAGTCGCTAATCAAACTGATGAGCAATGGCAATACCCCACGTAGTGTGAAGCGACGCCTGAGCGCTATTCGTGGGCTTTACAACTATCTGATGAAGATAGAGCTCATAGAGCGAAACCCATTCAAGGCAGTCCAAGTGCCCAAGGATGGACAATACTTGCCCACCTTCGTTAATGCTGATGTACTCACAAAGCGAATAGAGCAGCTGTATAAAGAAGCTGCCGAGGTCGACACTCTAGAGCAGCAGCGACTTGGATGGCAGCACGCCTTTATAGTAGACCTTCTCTTCCAAACCGGTATGCGTGAGGCGGAGCTTGTAGGACTCACCTTAAATAATATCGATACCCGTGAAGGGAGGTTAAAAGTACTTGGAAAGCGCAATAAAGAACGAATTATCCCCCTCGGTTCTTTGATTTGTGAGAAAATAAATCTATATTTGGGGTACAGAAGTCCATCGGTGGATGGGTGTGAGCAATTTCTGCTCGATGATAAGGGGAAGGCGGCTACCAGCCAATATATATACAAGGTAGTTACTAAGGCTTTGGCACCACTTCCGCAGTATTCGCGTAAGAGCCCACATGTGCTTCGTCACAGTTTCGCTACAGCAATGCTCAATAATGGAGCCGACCTGATGAGTGTGAAGGAGCTATTGGGACACGAGTCGATTTCGAGCACAGCGGTCTATACCCACACCACCTTTGAGGAGCTTCGCAAGATGTACAACGCGCACCCCCGTAGCAGGGGATGCACTAGAAAAGAAAGGAGAACCGACCATGAAGACGAGGGTACAAGCAGTGAATTTTGAGATATCTCAACAGCTGATCGATTTTGTGGAGAAGAGGGTAGGAAAGCTCGAGCGTTTCTACGCAGATATTATAAATGCGGATGTGGCGCTCACCGTAGACAAGAAAGAGCAAGCCATGAATAAGCGTGCACGCATAACGCTAGCAATAAAGGGACCAGACCTATTCAGCGAGAAACTCGCAGACACTTTTGAAGAGGCGGTAGTAGAGGCGTGTGAAGCACTGGAGAAACAGCTAGAGAAGCACAAGGAGCGTAAGTAAATACTAATTCATAATTATTATACTGAGGGCTACGTGATCGACGGACTGCGTAGCCCTCTAGCTTTCCCCACCCTACCTCTAATAGGGTCTCACAGTAGGGATTCAGCAATTGGCACATAAAAGAGCCTCATCCGATATTCTGCGTGATTGCGGTTACCGTGATCCCTTGAGACTCCTGCGTCAGCTTGTATACACCAATCATCTTGCGGGATGAAATCCGCAAGATATGGGCGACGGGGTTATT
>NZ_KB904294.1 GCF_000379925.1 Porphyromonas levii DSM 23370
CATCGCTAACTGACCCTAAAAAGGTGTTTTCTCTCATTAGAGATCATTGGGCGGTAGAGAATAACTTACACTATTGTCTTGATGTTATTCTCGGTGAAGACCAATCGTTAAAGAGAAAGGACAACGAAGCGAAGAACTGGAATATAATCAACAAGATAGCTCTCTTCTTCCTCGAAAAGCAAAAAGAGAAAACAAAAATTCCAATGAAAAACCTAAGAAAGAGGAACGCAACTATGAAACCTTCTCAGATACTCGAATACAACTATCTATGATAATTCAAATGCGATTGCCCTGCTCATTCCACACATACGGAGCCGATGTGAACGGTCAGTATCAGCTCAATAGGAGTGGTCTCACCCTTAGGGGCATTATGAGTGTAAAGTCCTCCAAGAATGACTACTTAATGCGTGGCGTAGAGGTGTGGAATGAAGCTGCTTATGAGTATCAGTTGGGGGATTATCGTCGCTTTCACGATGGCTATAGATCTCTTTTCTCCCAACTTGAACTAGGTTTTACGGGTCGTACATGGGCAGACGAAGCTTTTGTAGGTATCTCATATACTAGTAGTGCTAGTGAGCTACAGACAGGATTTAGCCAAAACCTAGTGATAGGGCAGGCACACAGAGATCGTAGTGCTCTGAGGTTTTCAGGGAGGTATAGCAAGAGAGACCTATTTGTAGATGGGCTCTCCCTAAATCTATTCGCATCTCATACCAACGACCATATCTTATACACAGATACCGCTTATAGGCGTTATGCTTGGGATGGTAGTTATGTAGAGACGAATTATAGTGAGCTGATGCGGCGAGGAAAGATGATTCGGGCTACTGAACGCCCTACTGATGTACTACGTGCTAATATCGCCTATCAATGGTCACGAACAGGGACGGTCTCTTTCAACTATACGCTTACAGCGAATAAGAATAAGCGAACGGATCGCCTCGATGCCACCTTTATCCCTTCGGAAGATTATTTGGCAAGGCATATCTTGGGTGTTTCGTATGGGCAATATCTGTGGGATGATCGTATCAATACTACTCTATTCCTTAAAGATTATATCTTCCATGCAGAGGTAGAGCAGTCAGATTATTATTGGATTACGGGTGCCAATGAGGTGGAGCGTAAAGCTACAAAGAATCACCTAGGATATGGACTAGGCGTGAGAGCTACGTTATTCCCCGAGCTATCCCTTAAGGGGTCGTATGAAAGAGCGGTTAGGCTCCCATCTGCCAGGGAGTATATGGGTAACGGAGCCAATATCTATCCTAATCTACTCCTCCGACCAGAGCAGGCTAACAACTTCAATCTGGAGGTCTATGGGGCTTGGCGCTTTCAACCAGAGCATAAGTTATCCTATAAGGGCAACTTCTTTGTCCGTGATGTGCAGGACTATATCTACAGAGTGGTTTCGAGTGATACCGAGAGTAAGTATGAGAATGTAGGGGTTGCGCGTGTGATAGGAGGTGAGGCTGAGGTCGGTTACACCTATCAGCACTTATTAGACTTTTCTGTGAATGCAACCTATATTGATGAGCGCAATAGATCTAAGACCAAACCCAATGGTCAGCTAGATATTACGTATGATAATAGGATTCCGAATAAGCCCTTTTTCTATACCAATGCTCTAGCAGCAGTAACGATGATGGAGCCCTTTGGGCTTAAGCATAGTTCGCTAAGGATAGATGGCTCTCTCTCATATACACACTGGTTCTACCTTACTTGGGCGGCTTTTGGTTTAGCAGAGTCAAAAGCCCTAGTGCCGAATCAGTGGAATACCAATGTGGGAGCCACCCTATCTTTGGCCGACAACCGATACACCCTATCATTGCAGTGCAATAACCTCTTTGATAGAATCAATTACGATAACTATATGCTTCAGAAACCAGGGCGAGCCCTATTCTGTAAGTTAAAAGTATTTATTAACTAATTAATAACAATGAAGATGAAACGACTACCTATCTTTTCAGTGTTCTTAGCTCTGTTACTCGTCTTTGCTACAGGTTGCGATGACAGTAATAAGCCTAACCCTAAACCAACTCCTAAACCAACCCCAGAGGTTACTGGTATGGAGTATGACGTATGGATTGCCCTTGATGAGGGAACCTCTTCCGCTGCAAAGCAAGATGCTCATGCCGTGAGAAGGGTTGCCAGCCTTGAGACTGGGGAGTATGATATCAAAGGCAAGGGTGTTGAAACCTTAAGTTCAGAGATGACTCCTAATGCTATCTACCATGATGGCTACTATTATAGTGTATCACGTAAAGGGGACTTCGGTAAATACAAAATTACTGATGCTGACGTGGATGTGGTGAAGAGGTTCCCACTTAAAGAGGTGCTAGACCGCCGCTTCTCTCACGTTTGGTTCGATGCCAATACGCTTGTTCTCTTTGGATCTGCGGGAGATAAGCAAGTTGTGAATTGGGTCAAGATCAACACCAATGATATGAAGGTGGTAGAGAAAGGTATCCTAGATCTGCCTGCACCAAAAAAGGGTGAACAATTCAATTCATCAGGTCTGGCTGGCTATCGTAAAAGTGACAATGTTATCTTGTATGTTTATCAATACGATAAAGAAAGCACTTCAGCTATGACTAAGCCAGCGAGAAAGGATTTTAACCTCTCTGTTATCGACGCCAAGACGATGAAGGTTGTAAGTACTAGTACCGAAACCCGTGCACAGATGCCTGCATCAACTTCTTTTGGAGAAACAAGACAGAGCAAGGCTTTCTTTGATCAGCAGGGCAATTATTACCTAGCATGTAATTCGGTCAATGCGGGCTCCAAGTCTACAACTCAGCAACATGGCTATATTCTTAGAGTCAAGGCGGGTGAGAAGGAGTTTGACAAGAGCTTCATCGTTACGCTTAATGATAATAGCAAGATTGTGACAATTCGTGAACTTATGCCTAATGTTGCGCTAGCCTATCTCCAAAACCCACTCTATGCTACTGGAAAAGATGTCTGGAGTAGTAAGGATAATCCTTTCGTATTCTTCTGGTCAGTAATCAATCTTTCTACTGTAGCACAGACTCATCTAAAGGATATCCCATTTAGCGCTGGTGGTAATTATGTAGAGCTAGCTGCTGTCTTCGAAAACTATGCTATCCTCGGAGCAAATACTAAGACGCAAACACAGTTCTATAAGTACGACTTCAAGAGCGGTAAAATCACTCCTGGAGCTAAACTAAAGGAAGGATATTACGCTGACCGTATTGTCCCAATCAAGAAGTAAATCATGAAGGTCTGGTCTGGAGTACATAAGTGGTTGGGGGCATTGCTCGCTCCTATGATGTTTGTATGGTTTCTATCAGGGCTTGGTATGCTTTTCCTTGCTTTCCCAAAGCTGGGGGATCAGGACATAGTACACCGTGATACTATAGGTGGTGTACTTCCTAGTCTGCAACAGATACTGGCACAGGTGCCAGAAGGGGAGGAGCTAATGCACCTTCAGCTTACGACACACTCGGGAGTTCCTATTATCAAAGTAACTACAGACCAGCAGTCTTTACAATTTGTCGCTGACACCCTCTTCGCCCCTGTGGCGGAGAGCGGTGTTAGCTATTCTTATATTCAAGAGCAGGCAGGGCGGTGGAGTTCTTACCCAATCAAGTCGATAGATGAACTTTACCAATTGGATCCTTGGATTCCGTATAGTTCGCTTAAGGAGCATTTCCCTATCTACCGTATTAAGTACGATGATCCAGAGAAGAGCTACCTATACCTTTCTTCACAGACGGGAGAGGCACTTCAATATTGCACTCGGAAGGGAAGAATAGAGGGAGCCCTCAGTACAATTCCTCACATGCTTTACTTTTGGCAACTCCGTCAGAATAGAGATATCTGGCTCGCTGTGGTTACTATACTCTCTGGTTTATGTGCCATCATGTGCTTAGCAGGGATAGTTGTTGGTATCCGATATTATAGGTTCTCATGGAAGAGAAAGGGAAGATTGCAAAGTCCATACAAGAAGGGAAGCTATAGGCTTCATCATATCTCTGGTATGCTCTTTGGTTTCTTCGCAATGATGTTCGCCCTTAGTGGGCTACTTTCTATGCAGGATCTGCCTAGTTGGTTGGTAAAGGAGCACAATCCAACACTAAAGAGCACTTTACGGAAAAGCGATAAAGTAGACTTCTCGAGCTTTGTGCTCGACTATCGCGAGCTCCTGAAGCTAGGCGAAGTGAAGGATATAGCGTTTGAGCAGTTCGGTACTCAACCCTATTACACGGTTACTTACCGTGATACTGTAGCTAAGTTTGATGCCACGAGTCCTTCTATAGAGCCGCTTTATCTTACAGAGAAAGTGGTGCTAAAACGGCTTAGTAGGCATATTGATAGTCCTATGAGTATAGAATTGCTGGAGACGTACGACAATTACTACGTCAGTAATATAGAGAGCGCCACCCTGCCAGTATACAAGGTGGTGGCTAGTGACCCCGATAAGAGTCATATCTATGTTACACCTACAAAGGCAAGTGTGCGGTACTTCAATACAAATAGTAGAGTGAAGAAGTGGATTTATCCTGCATTTCATAGCCTTCGAGTCAAGTACTTCGCTGAGCATCCAGTGCTTAGAAAGGGGCTGATTACTCTTGTCTGTATCGGAGGGCTAGTGCTCTCCGTTACAGGGATGATTATTGGCATACGCTTCTGGGGTAGACTTCTTCGGAAGAGTAAGATTAAAGCCAAAAAGTGATTACCTTTGTAGATCGCAAAACTGTATTAGAGATTTAATAATTAGATAATATATGGGTAACAAAGGGAAAATATACATTGCAGGTATAGGTCCTGGCAGAGCTGATGAGATTACACCTGCTGTGCAGAGGGTATTAGGAGAGTCGGATGCCGTTGTGGGTTATGACTTCTACTTCCAATTTGTATCAAAATTTCTCAAGGAGGGAGCGGAGTGTATCGATAGCGGTATGCGCCAAGAACGTGCACGTGCTGAGCTTGCATTTGAGCAGGCAGAGCAAGGTAAGGTGACATGCGTAATTAGTTCGGGCGATGCTGGTATCTATGGTATGGCTCCATTAATGTATGAGATGCGTGAGGAGCGCAGCAGCGACATTGAACTAGAAGTATTACCAGGCATTTCGGCATTCCAAGAGGCAGCCTCTATCCTTGGCGCACCTATTGGGCATGACTTCTGCATTATCTCTCTCTCCGATCTTATGACCCCATGGGCTACCATAGAGCGTAGAGTGGTGGCAGCAGCCGATGCAGACTTTGTTACAGCTATTTACAATCCGAAGAGCCATAAGAGGTTTTGGCAGCTAGAGCGAGTAAGAGAGCTATTCCTTAAGAGTAGAAGCGCAGATACTCCAGTCGGTATCGTGCGACAAGCAGGGCGAGAAGATCAGAGTGTAATAGTGACGACCCTTGGTGAAATGGATATTGAGGTGGTCGATATGTTTACTGTTGTGCTCATAGGTAATAGCCAGACCTATCTTTCGGGTGATACTATGATTACGCCTCGCGGTTACTATAGAGAGAAGCACGAGGGTAAGGAAAAGATAGGGCAGCAGATTATGATGCAGAGCTTTAGGACTATCTCTTCATTGCTCAAGCAACCTGATGTACCTTTGGATCATAAGTGGGCACTACTACACGCTATCCATACCACTGCCGACTTCGATATGGAGCAAATCTTCTATAGCGATGCCGATGCTGTGGCAAAGCTCCATGAACGGTTCAAGAAGGGAGAGATAAAAACCATTATCACTGACGTTACAATGGTAGTCTCTGGTATTCGCAAGGGAGCTCTCGAAAGATTAGGTATCGAGGCTAAGTGTTATCTCCACGATCCCCGTATTGCCGATATGGCTGAGCAATTGGGTATTACTCGCACTCAGGCAGGGGTAAGACTAGCGGTAGAGGAACACCCCGATGCGCTCTTCGCTTTTGGCAATGCGCCAACAGCGCTTATGGAACTAGCACACCTTATTCGCAGGGGCAAGGCTACGCCAAGTGGCATTGTGGCAGCTCCAGTTGGCTTTGTGAATGTCTGCGAGTCTAAACAAATGATTAAGCCCTTCAAGAAGATCCCCAAGCTGATAATAGAAGGGCGCAAGGGGGGTAGTAATCTTGCGGCTACGCTTGTCAATGCTATCCTGACCTATGACGACGCAGCAGCTCTTAAGCCCGGTAGAGACGTATGAATATAATTCTTATTGGTACCGATGATAATAGAGAGCGGTATTGGCCACCCGAACTATTAGAGCTGATCAAACAGAGTTATTACTTCTCTGGTGGTAAACGACATCACGAATTGATTAAGCCTTACTTACCGGAGAAGTATGAATGGATAGACGTTGTCCCTCCTGTACCAGAGGTAGTTCGGAGTTATGAAGGCAAAGATCAGGTTGTGGTCATTGCCTCATGCGATCCTATATTCCATGGGATAGGGCAGAGGATAATGGCGGTGTTCCCCGAAGCAGAGATTGCTCTATTCCCTTACTTCAATTCGCTTCAAATGTTAGCGCACAAGGCACTCCTACCATATCAGGAAATGCATGTCGTCTCCCTAACGGGTAGACCTTGGTTGGCTTTCGATGAAGCATTAATCCAAGAGGAGAAGATGATTGGTATCCTCACCGATAATAGGATGCACACCCCACGTACTATTGCTAGCCGTATGCTGGAGTATGGGTATGATAATTATGATGTCTATGTCGGTGAACTCCTAGGCAATAAAAAGCAAGAGCGAGTCACGAAACTTACAGTAGCTGAGGTCGCAGAGCGAGACTTTGAGTACCCCAATAATCTGATTCTCAAAAGACAAGTACAGCGTAAACGATTGTTTGGAATACCAGATAAGCTATTTACACATCTGGATGGGCGGGAACGTATGATTACCAAGATGCCTATCCGTCTTCACACTCTCTCTATGCTTGAGCTCTATGGCAAGAGAATACTATGGGATGTGGGGTCATGTACGGGCTCTGTTTCGGTAGAAGCGAAGCTACAATTTCCTCATCTGGAAGTAGTCGCTTTCGAGATTAGACCAGAGGGAGAGGGGTTACTAACAGAGAATGCTCGTAAGTTTGGAGCCCCTGGCATCGTATTCGGTGGAGGGGACTTCTTGGAGGCAGATCTGGCAACACTCCCAGCCCCTGATGCCGTATTCATAGGTGGGCATGGGGGTAAGATGGTAGAGATAATGGAGAGAATTTGGCAGGTATTGGCAGATGACGGCGTGGTGGTATTCAATTCAGTGAGTGACGATAGCTACCGTCAATTCTGCGATGCTGTGGAGCGAGTAGGGGGTAAGATAGAGGAGAAGACAAGGCTCGCGGTTGACCAGTTCAATCCTATTAGAGTAATGAAAGCAAGGAAATAGTCATGGATAAGAGAGGAATAGCAATAGTTACGCTATCGGAAGAGGCAAGGGAATTAGCACAACTACTAAAGAGGGAGCTCCAAGAGGCAGATCTTTATAGTACTAAGGAGCAAGAGGGTTTCACATACCTAGAGAATCTCCAGACTGGTAGTGGGGAATTAATGGCACGCTATCAGTTGATTATCTACTTCTCAGCCATGGGAATTTGTGTGCGGAGTATTGCTCCCTACTTAGTGAATAAGTATTCAGACCCTGCAGTACTCTGTATTGATACCACGGGAAAGTACGTTATTTCTGTAGTATCGGGACACGTAGGGGGTGCCAATGACTGGTCCAAGAGGGTCGCAGCTATTATTGGTGCCGAACCAATCATCACTACTCAGAGTGATAGACTAGAGTTGTGGGCACTCGATACTTTAGGGAAGTCTCACGATTGGAAGAACGAGCCAGTAGGGGCATCACTCAATGATATCATTGCGCTCTTTGTACATAAAGAGCCCACAGCTTTATTGTTGGATATTCGAACCAAAGGAACCGCTTGGCTAGAGCGTTCGAAGCCCGATCATGTGGATATCTATTGGAATATATCTGATATAGATTGGTCCAAATACAAGCTCTTCATTGCTGTTACCTACATCGAGTATAAAGATATACCTATTCCACAGCTCTATTACCGACCTCAGGTACTGCACTTGGGTATTGGGTGTCGTAAGGATGCCATCCCAACTGGTGTCGCAGAGCATATCTTAGAGGAGATACGGAGATTCGGCTATTCGACTAAGTCTATAGCTGGAGTACATAGTATTGAGCTAAAGAAGGATGAAGCACTTATTGCCGATGTGGCTAGTAAACTAGGTGTGAAGCGTAGTTTCTACTCTTCGGAGCGCTTAGCAGAGATAGAGGTGCCTAATCCTTCTGCAAAGGTGGAGCAGGTAACCTCAAGTGCAAGTGTATCAGAGGCGTCTGCCTTATATGCTTCAGGCGGAACGCTCTTAGTAGAGAAGCAGAAAGGAGCACTAGTTCAGGGGAGTGACTTTACCTTTGCGCTTGCTATGGAGCCTGTAGGTACTAAAGGTGGTCACATTGAAATCGTGGGCGCTGGACCAGGAGATCCCGAACTGGTATCGGTGCGAGGTAAGCAATTCTTGCAACGAGCCGACCTTATCCTATATGCCGGTAGCCTAGTGCCTATCGAGCTGACATATTACGCCAAGGAGGGAGCTACCGTCCGTAGTTCTGCTGATATGGCTCTCGAGGAGCAGTTCGAGCTGATGAAGGAGTTTTACGATAGGAATTGTCTTGTCGTACGCCTACACACTGGTGATCCTGCTATCTTTGGCGCTATCCAGGAGCAGATGGCTCTATTCGATGAAGCAGGTATGAGCTATCACATTACGCCAGGTATCTCTTCGTTTCAGGCAGCTGCTGCAGAGCTGCAATCGCAGTTTACGATTCCGGAGAAAGTACAGACGATTATCCTCACAAGAGGTGAGGGGCGCACACCTATGCCCGAGCGAGAGCAGCTGCATAAGCTTGCAGCATCGCAAAGTACTATGTGTATCTTCCTCAGTGCCTCAATAGCCGAGAAGGTACAGGAGGAGCTATTGGTGCACTATCCTCCTACAACGCCAGTAGCTGTATGCTACAAGCTGACATGGAAGGATCAGAAGATATGGCGTGGTGAGCTACAACATTTGGCGCAGATTGTAAGGGAGAATAAGCTTACACTGACCACCCTCATTGTGGTAGGTGAGGCTATTGATAACCGCAAGGGATTATCAAAGCTCTACGCCGACGAATTTAAGCATCTATTTAGGAAATAACCATGCAGCATCCAGTACAGATTGTATCTTTGGGTAGTGGGGCTCCAGATAATATTACCCTTAGAGCATATAGGGCTCTAGACGAGGCTGAGGTCATTATCGCACCAGGGAGAGCTGCCCTAATAGCTATATCTAGCCTAGAGCATGCAGAACGAATTGTAGAGAAGACAGTACTCAAAACTTGCCCAATGAATAGGGATAGGAATGAGACTATGGCTCTCTACCGTAGTATTGCAGAGGAGATTTCGGCACTGGTCACAGAGGGAAAGAAAGTCGCATTGGTTACCATAGGGGATGCCGGTATCTACTCTACAGCTCAGTATGTGTGTGATGAACTAGATGTCCCCTACACCATAGTTCCAGGTGTGCCGTCTTTTGTGGCGGCAGCAGCGAGTGCAAATAGTAGCTTGGTGCGCCAGGGAGATAATCTTACAGTCCTTAGCGAAATCGGTAGTGCCGATGATATTAAGGCACCACTCCAGAGGGGAGAGGCAATAGTGGTGATGAAACTCTCTGCACATCAGGAGCTAGTGAAAGAGATAATTCAGAAGGGGCAATACCCTTTTATCTATGCGGAGAAATTAGGTATTCCTGACGAAGAGTGGTCTACTCAAGATTACACTACGTTCTCCAATAGGGAGTGCCCCTACTTATCATTAATCATTATTAAGCCCAAAAGGATATGAAGAGAATTGTCACACCCCTATTTCTATTATTGATTTTCCTGCTCGCTAGTTGTAGCGGTGAAGATAATAGCACCGAGCAGAGTAGCTTGGTGCAGGATGAAAGTATCAAGTATGCCGAAGGACTCTCAATAGAGCATGGAGAGGGGTTTACTTTGGTAGATATTTCTGACCCATCTAAGCAGGAGACACAGACATATCACTATGCCTTAGTCCCTAGGGGGACCGCTCCTGAAGGCATCCCTGCCGATTACGAGGTGATAGAGACCCCTGTAAGGCGATTGATTGTAATGACGACATTGCAGCTGTCCAACTTTATCAAGCTCGATGCCGTAGATAGAGTAGTGGGTATGCCAAGTACTCGTTTCTTATTCAATCCTACGATGAAGGCTCAGTTGGAGTCTGGAGCGACAAGGAGAATAGGGATTGAGGGGAACTTCGATACCGAACTGATCATGGCACTACAGCCTGATATTATTTTGGTATCTCCATTTAAGAGGGGAGGGTATGACGTCCTCAAGAACCTCAATATTCCTCTAGTGACTTTCTTAGGCTATAAGGAGACCACTCCACTAGGACAAGCGGAGTGGCTTAAGTTTACCGCACTCTTGCTGGGGATAGAGGATCAGGCAAATGAGAAGTTCGCACAGATTGAGACTAAGTACAACGAATTCAAAGCGCTCGTTACAGACAAGGTACAACGCCCCAAAGTACTCAGCGGTGAACTCCATGGCGGCAATTGGTATGTAGTGGGAGGGGAGAGCTACCTAGCCCACCAGTTTGAGGATGCAGGAGGGGACTACTTTATGAAGGACAACGAGGAATCAGGAGGTTTCTATGTAGACTTTGAGACTGTGTATTCCCAAGCTGCCGACTCTGATTATTGGAGAATAACGAATAGCTATCCTGGTACCTTTAGCTACGAAGTGTTGAAGCAAACCGATGCAAGGTATGCCGACTTTAAGGCGTTTAAGGATAGGAAGGTTATCTATTGTAATCTTAATGAACGTCCATTCTATGAGCTCTCTCCTGTAGAGCCTGAGAATGTATTGGCAGACCTTATCAAGATATTCCACCCAGAGTTACTTCCAAGTCATAAGCCAGTATTTTACGAACTCCTCACGCTTGAGCGATGAATAAGAGACAAGCTATCCTTTTTGCTATTACTCTATTCTCTATAGCCCTTTTTCTGATTCTAAATCTCGCACTAGGTACGATATCGATTCCCTTTACCGAGGTGGTCAGTATTTTATTGGGCAATGGAGGAGAGGAGCAAGAGATATGGCGCAATATCATCTGGAAGAGCCGCTTCCCTCAGACAGTTACCGCTCTAGTCGCTGGAGCTGGCTTATCTATAAGTGGTTTGCAGATGCAGACGGTTTTCCGAAACCCGCTTGCAGGTCCTTCGGAACTAGGTATTAGCTCGGGTGCTAGCTTGGGTGTGGCTACGTTGATATTACTATCCGGAAGTATTAGTCAGAAAGCACTGTCCCGTATGGGCTTAATGGGCGAAATCGCTGTTACTGTTGCGGCAATCATTGGCGCCATGGCAGTGATGGCGATTATTATGGTCATTTCTCAGAAAGTGCGTGGTAATGTAGTACTCCTTATCATGGGTGTGATGATTGGTTATATCGCCAATGCTATTATCGGAGTGCTCAAGTTCTTCAGTAATGACGAAGATGTACGAAGCTATGTGATATGGGGTTTGGGCAGCTTCGCCAAAGTGAGCGGAGATCAAGTGACCACCTTCGTGGTACTAATGCTCATCCTGATGCCCCTCTCTTTCCTATTGATAAAGACGCTCAACCTGATGCTCCTGGGTGAAAACTATGCGCGTAACCTTGGACTCAATTACCGTAGAGCTCGGCTGGTTGTTATCTTTTGCTCTTGTATACTTACAGCCATTGTTACCGCTTATTGTGGTCCCATTGTTTTCCTTGGGCTAGCGGTGCCACATCTTTGTCGTACCCTTTATACGACTTCCAATCATATTATATTGATGCCTGCCGTTACACTAGTGGGTGCTGCCTTGGCTCTCTTGTGTAACTTAATAGCTCGGATGCCAGGCTTTGAGGGTGCTCTGCCAATCAACTCGGTGACAGCACTTATCGGTGCACCAATAGTTATCTCTGTACTTTTCGATAAACGTAGAGCCGAACTAACCTAATGGATAGAAAGCAAAATATAGAGCTTAGAGATCTCTCTATCGGGTACAAGTTGCGCAGAGGTATCAAGGTTGTAGCTAGTGGCTTGGATGCAATTGTGCAATCAGGAGAATTAACTTGTCTACTTGGGTCTAATGGCGTGGGGAAATCTACCTTGCTACGTACCATCTCTGCATTCCAGCCCAAGTTGGGTGGAGAAATCATTGTGAAGGGGCAAGAGGTTGAAGACTACAAGGAGCGAGAGCTATCCAAGGTGATTGCGGTAGTACTTACAGAGCGTTTCGCTGATAACAATATGACCACCTATGAGCTTATCTCTATGGGACGTAGTCCCTATACAGGCTTTTGGGGAAGACTAGATGATGAGGATAAGACCGCTGTAGAGCGGGCTATAGACCTAGTGCGTATTGAGCATTTGAGATACCGCATGCTTCACTCTCTCAGCGATGGTGAGCGGCAAAAGGCTATGATTGCCAAGGCGCTGGCTCAGGATACGCCTATTATTATATTGGACGAACCCACTGCTTTCCTCGACTTCCCTTCCAAGGTGGATATGATGCAGCTCCTCCATAGACTTTCAAGAGAGACGGGCAAGACCATATTCCTATCGACCCACGATTTGGAGCTCGCTCTACAAGTATCGGATAAGATATGGTTGATGGATGACGATAAGAAACTCCACATAGGCACTCCTGAAGATCTCGCCCTTAGTGGTGAGCTGAGCCGTTTTTTCCAGCAAAAAGAGATAATTTTTGATGAGGCCACAGGGCTATTCAGGATAGAGAATGGCTATAAGAGGGAGATTAAGGTACTTGGGCATGGGCACCTATTTGCCATGGTACGTAAGGCGTTACTCCGCAATCGCATCCTCGCCAATAGAAGTGCTGAGAGCAAGGAATATATAGATACGAGAGAGGGAAAGATTGTACTCTATCGTTCTGATAAGGCTATGGGTGTTGAGCTCCAATCTATAGAGCAGATGCTAAACGAAGTCGTATGAATCCATTAATCATAGGAGGAACAACTGAAGGGCGCATAGCTGTGGAGGTGTGTGAAGAGGCTGGAAAGCCCTTTTACTACTCTACTAAGGGAAGTTCGCAGGTGGTTAAGCTGCACAATGGATTGTCACTAACTGGCGGAATGGATGAGCAAGAAATGCTCTCCTTTTGTCGAGATAATGAGATAGGACTGATCATTGATGCCGCCCATCCATTTGCCTCCGTGGTTCACGCGAATATCGGTAAGGTTGGAAAGGCACTTGGACTGCCTATTATTCGCTTAGAGCGAAAGTTCCCAGAGGTGCCTGAGGAGGCGATAAAGGTCGCATCCTTTGAAGAGGCGTTACAGTTATTGCACCAATTGAGCGTGGATAAGATGCTTGCACTCACTGGGGTGAATAGCATCTCTAAGCTTGAGAGCTATTGGCTACAGCACGATACCTACTTCCGAGTAATGCCTATTCCTGATACCGAGAAGGTATTATCTAAAAGTAAACTACCAAAGGATAAACTAATTTACTATAACTCCACTCAGCCCGATGAAGAGCTTTTCCAAGAGCTACAACCTGATCTCATCCTACTGAAGGAGAGTGGTACCACTAGCGGCTTTGAGGACAAAGTGGCTGCGGCACTTGCTTTGGGAATTAAAGTGGTGGTTATTGCGAGACCCCCATTGGGCTACCAAGAGAGTAGCTCAGTGACAGGAAAGGTGGGGCTTAGGAGAGCTATCGAACAGCTCTTACCTAGCTTCTTCCCCCTGCGAATAGGTTTTACTACTGGGACTACGGCAACGGCAGCTACGATAGCAGCTCTACAATCTCTTCTGGATAGCGAAGAGATAAAGGAGGTGGAGGTAGAACTGCCTATTGGTGAGGTTATTCCATTCCCAATACAGCATGTCGTACTGCATGAAAGCTCTGCAACCGCTGTAGCAATAAAATACTCTGGCGATGACCCTGATGTAACCAATGGTGCAGAGATACACGCCACCGTTAGCCTGAGCACAGAGCATACAGGCGTTAGATTTCTCCAAGGAGAAGGAGTAGGCAAGGTGACTCTGCCAGGAATAGGCTTGCCTATCGGTGATCCAGCTATTAATAGGGTGCCTAGGCAAATGATGACTACCGCAGTAGGTCAGTTGGTAAATCTAGAGCATGTAGGGGTAGATATTACGATAGCTGTCCCCACAGGGCAAGAGCTCGGTGCTCAGACCTTCAATCCTAGGCTTGGTATCATAGACGGTATTTCTATCTTGGGTACTACGGGTGTTGTACGCCCTTATTCATTGGATACCTGGGTCGCTTCCATAGGAAGGGAGATGGAAGTAAGCAAGGCTGTAGGAGTAGAGCATTTGGTACTCAATTCTGGAGGGAGAAGTGAGCGTTTCCTTAAGGCTCGTTTTCCAGAGCTTCCGTCCAATGCCTTTGTACAGTATGGTAATTTTATCGGCAAGAGTCTAACTATGGCAAAGGAGCTAGACTTCCCGAAGATAAGCCTTGGTATCATGCTAGGTAAAGCTGTTAAGCTGGCGAATGGCGAGCTAGATACCCATAGTAAGAAGGTCACCATGGATATTGATTTTATACGTTCACTAGTGCAGAAAAGCAGTGCCTCCGATGAAATATTGGCGCAAGTAGGGCAGATTACTATGGCGCGCGAATTGTGGGATGTACTACCCGACCGCTCTTCTTCTTTTTACCAAATGGTTATTCAGCTATGCTTTGATGTTTGCCAACCATTGGTGCCAGAGAGTGAACTAGAGATATTACTTATTGACGATCAAGGACAATTTATTACAAAAGATATATGAGACACTCCTCCTTTATGATAGCTGCACCGACTTCGGAAAGCGGCAAGAGTACGATGACCATAGGTATCCTTAGGGCACTGCACAAGAGAAGTATACAAGTTCAACCATATAAGTGTGGTCCCGACTACATTGATCCTAAGCTCCATGAAGTAGCATCACAGCAGACTTCGATCAACCTAGATCTCTTTATGAATAGTGAGGAGGTGGTGAAGGAGTCTTTCGCTCGCTATGATGCCCCTGCGCAGGTCTCTGTGGTCGAAGGAGTAATGGGGTTATTTGATGGTTATAATAGAGACAATGGTAGTTCGGCACATCTTGCACGCACGCTTGGTCTGCCGATTGTGCTAGTGGTAACGCCTAAGTCTATGGCTTATAGTGTAGCACCTCTTCTTTATGGTATCAAGCACTTCCAGCCAGAGCTCAATATTGTGGGGGTACTATTCAATAAGGTGAATTCTGAAACGCACTTTAAATATTTGCTGCAAGCCTGCGAAGATGCTGGCGTACAATGTATTGGTAGAATTCCTACCGATAAGCAGCTGGAACTACCAAGTCGATACCTCGGACTAGAGACTGAAGATGCTTCTAAACTAGAGCGATACGCCGAACAAGCGGCTCGACTGATAGAGGAGAATATTTCATTAGATACGTTGTTGTCACTTACTGAAAAAGAGCCTTCGGTAGCACCAGAGCCAATGCCTAAGTTGTCTGCCCTAAATATTGCTGTGGCAAAGGACGAAGCCTTTACTTTTATTTACCCTGAGAATATAAAGATACTGGAGCAATTCGGGACTATTACCTACTTTAGTCCTATGCGTGATAGTCACTTACCAGAAAGCGATTTCGTCTATTTCCCTGGTGGATATCCCGAATTGTATCTCCGAGAACTATCGGCAAATAGTAGCATGCTGAAGAGTGTCCAATCCTATGCTGAGTCTGGTAAACCTATGCTCGCTGAGGGTGGGGGAATGCTCTACCTAGGGCGAGGGCTTACCGATTCCTCCAATAATCGATACCCTCTTGTAGGGCTATTGGCACAAGAAGCGACTATGCAGAGCCCTAAGCTTTCATTGGGATATCGGCAATTTACTCTTGACGATGTTCAGGTAAAGGGTCATGAATTCCACTATTCTAGATTGGAGCATCCTATACCTAGTATCGTGCAACAACACAGTGCTCACAATGTAGAGGTTCCTACTTCTCTCGTAAGGTACAATAACTGCTTTGCCACTTATACTCATCTCCGCTTTACCAATGCGCTGATTGGGTGGCTATTAAATGCTTAAGACTGCCCCATTATTATTACTGTTCATGTTTTATAGTATTTGCACCTGTTGCTACTAGCGCAAGCATTGAAATTTATTCCTAGGAATAAATAAATTTATCTCTAGGAATAAAAATATTTATTTGTACAGAAAAATAAATTTATTCCTAGAGATAAATTTGACTGATATGGCTAATTCATTTGACGCCTCAGTAGACTAGGGGTAATAGGAGCATATTGCACAAGCAACTCTCTTACTAATATGTTTGCTAATAGGCTGAGACTTTGCACGGAAGCATGATACAAGGCGCTGAGACTGAGGGCGAGGGGAGCGTGCTTTGGTACGTAATAGAGCCTGAATGCCGATCTGTAGGTCGCCCACAGGCAAAGCAATGCTGTAGTTTGCTTAGGTGTAACAGTCTCAATAGATGTACTTTTCGGAAGTTATCTATATCGATAGAAAATAACAAAGATACCGAGCAACCTTGTAATTGCTCGGTATCTTTATTGATAGAGACTCTCAGTATATTACTGAGGTGTAACCTTACTTCTCTGAGAGTTCCTTGATAGCTTCTCTAAGGTGCTCTAGATAAATGTCATTGATTTCTTTGTAGTCACCAAGACCTCTCATGTGAGCTTTTACAGTCCAACCCTTCTTCTCTAGCTGTACTTTCCAGCTCTGCTCATCGTCCCTAGCATCCTTATCGTAATCACCAGCCATATCGTTATTAGCGTGGTCACCAACGATGGTCATAAGAGGCTGTAGATGAATCTTCTTAGCTGGGATAGTTCCTTCAATCTTTTTAAGTTCAGCACTTAGGTAGGTGAATAGGCGATCTGGGAAATCTACAGTCGCTACATAAATATGGTCGTGACCATATTCTTTCTTCGCATATTCACGCATTGCCTTTTCGATGTCAATATACCTTTGATTAGCTGCTCTATGAAGTTCTTCTGGGTTACCATGTCCCATAAATGCAACTACTTCGTCCTTCTTGATAGCCTCCTTATGGTCATCTACAAGAATCTTAGCAACACGCTCGATATCCTCCTTTGAATAGAGAAGCGGCTTGCCAAGTACTGCATTGTTACGACCACGGCGATCATCCTCTAGGTATACGTTGTACTCCTTGTGTACATAAGCACGGTCTAAGAGGGTGAACTCCTCACCAGGGATAACGTGGAGGGACTGTACGTATACATTCTTATAGTCTTTGCCACGGAAGCTCTCCATCCACTTAGCTGGTGGAATAAACTCCTTGCCCTGAGCCTGTAGGCGGTTGATGATAGTACGTGAGGTATAAGAGATGAAAAGATCCGTATTAGGGAAAGCGTTCCCAAAGAACTTCTTTTGATTATCAAAGGTCTTCTCTGGTACCTCAAATGTAGAACCAAAGGTAACGAGAAGCACTGCAGTATCGTGCTTCTTTGGGAAAGCATCTGCTGGGTTAGTAGAGGTTTTCTCAGCTGGATTGTCTGTACCCTTACATGATGTAAGAGTGGTACCTGCGACAAAGGTAATAGTAGCAAGAGCTACCAGCGTCGTAACAAACTTTTTCATGTCGTAAATCATTTAATGAGTTATATAATGGTTATTTGCTTTCTTGGTTGAAGCCAATGGTGACCTTAGCGAAGACCGTGCGGCCAGGTGTCTTGGTACCGAAGTTGAGACCATAAGGATGGGTTTCCCTATAGTTGAGGATATTATTGATACCTAGTGCGAGCTGAAGATCCCAATGTTTCCAATACTTAAATTTCTGAGTGGTAGTAAGGTGCCATAGCATGTATCCAGGGGCATTGCCATAGTAAGCGTAGTAGCGCTCCGATTGCATACGACCGTGTAGACCAGCCGTTAGCTCGTACTTCTTCTTCTTGAGTGTATAGGTTGCCCCAAGAGTGCCTTTATGGGTTGAGGTACCATCAATAGGGTGCTTCACCATTACTGGTGGTTGCCCCTTTTCTGTAAGATTAGCATCGAATACTGTAGCCATCGTATTGGTATAAGTGTATCCGGCAGATAGCTTTAGGTAATTGGTAGGGCGCCAGTTGAGTGTGTACTCTAGCTCCCATATTTGTGCATCTTCGGCATTGACGTACTGCATTGCTCCATCCACAACACGTCCCTCATCGCTATAATACTTAGGAGGGAGCTTCACGGGGATAAGCGTGATCATATCTCTTACCTGATTGTACGAACCATATAGGTGCATGGTCAGGCGGCGGGTAGGTGTATAGCTAAATCCTAGAGAAGCGAAGTCGGAAACTTGTGGCTTGAGGTCACGATTACCGAGGTACATTCTGAGCTTTCCCATCATGGCACGTTCATACTCATAGTATATCTCCTTGATGGTTGGGGTCTTGAACCCTCTGCCATAAGTACCTCTTATCTGTAGTCCGATATTGCCAGGTACGTAGTGAAAAGATATCTTCGGAGTTACCTGGCTACCGAAAGCATTGTGGTAGATGTATCGCAATCCGCCAGTGATATTGAAGACCTTACTTATCTGCCATTCGTCCTGAGCATAGGCTGCGAGTGTATATGAATAGGCAGAGCCATTGGGCATACGATTAGGTGCGATGAGGTGATCCACTATTCCTTCTATACCGAAAGAGAAGCGGTGTTGGTCGCTCAATTGCATGATGCCCTTACCATGGACTAGATACTGTCGCTGATCGCTTTCGAGCGAGGACTCTCCGGGCTGGTAGTAGAATGGTATAGGTACGTAGTGGATTCGACCGTCATCAAGGAGCTCTTCCTTGATATACTCATCCATATACCTATTATAGTAATCGTAGTGATAAGCGTGACGGTCGAAGCTCCCGAGCAAACTATAGGTCTGGTATATGCTTGGTCGGAAGGTGGTCTCTATACTCGCTGATTGATCATTGTACCTGAGGTTATACATTCTCCAGCGTGGCGCTCCAGGGGTGTGGAATATCCTTTTCTTGTAGAGCATGCCTGTCGCCTTTCCCTCCCATTGTTTATTGGGACGCCAAGCGAACTCTTGTTGGAGCTTATGATTGTAGAATGCGCTGGTTGTCTCTGTTGTACTATTCTCATAGAGTTCGTTGCGGTAAATCTCTTGGGTGCTATTTTGCCAACCGCTACTCCTATCTCCAGAGTACTGGGTGACGCTAGAGAAGGTTTTGTACCCCCAAGCTAGCGTATTGCTTTGTTGCCACTGACCGTAGGAGCCTATGCGTGAGGTGTTGAGGATAGAGAGGGGCGTGTCGGTATAATCCTTGGTGATGATATTGATGACGCCCGCCATAGCATCGGAGCCATACAGCGTAGAGGCTGCGCCCCTTACTATTTCTACCTTCTCTATCATATTGGGGTCTATCTTGCTCAAGTCATTCTCTCCACCTATATCGCCGTGCAAGCGCCGACCATTGACCAATACCAAGATATAATTATTGCCAAGGCCTCCGAGCGTAATACCGCTCCCCATAGCACTGCCTAGGGCATCGAAAGATGGGGATAGAGCCATTAGCATGGCTTCAATACTCTCGCCAGATACGCTGATGATATCTTGCTTTGTGACTACTTCCGTGCGGACAGGAGAGGAGGAACTATAATGCTGTGTACCAGTACCTGTAACTACAAATTCGTCTAAGGTTCCATACATCTTTATGGAGTCAGATGGATTGGTCTGCGCCATAAGGTTGGTGCCAAATACACAACAGAGCAGTACACATGAGATTGCGTACCCTAATTTATGCCTATCTCTAAAGCACATCACTATAAGAATAATCAATAAAATAAACCAAATACCTGCCTATTCCTGGGCATAGGTATTCATCAATAATACAATTTCTGTGATGCTAGGCAGGTCTCCTGGCTCTGTCGATTATCGGCTGCCTTCCCAAAGAATTATCTTCAGTGGCATAACTTATGAGTGCCAATAACTTGAGGAACATGTCCTCTCAGACTTTTACGGTAGCAGAAACTGCTTTGAATTTTCACCAAATTCCCTATTAAACGATAACTTCTAGTATAGAAATCTTCATGCCTCGCAACTAGGTACAAAGGTAACAATATTTTTCTTCTTAGGTATATGATACAGCAGTATTACGTGAATTAGACTTCGATAATAGCTAATATATCCAAATTATTGTCAATGCTAAGAGCTAAAATGAGAACTCCTCTACTGAGCATATTCCTTCACTTTCCTAAGGGAAGAAACATATTCAGTAGAGGAGCCGCTTATCTATAGGGTGCAAAAACAACATCCCGATAATGACCTTTGATGGCTAAAGAGCCGAAGACGGGACTCGAACGACTTTTGTATCTAATTGATATTTAATAACTTATTGGGGACACAAAAGATTTGTGACCAAATTGTAACCAATAAGCGGTATATCTAAGAGCTCGGTGATTTGATTTCCTCATCACGTGTCAAAGGTAATACAAAAAATCCAAACAGCCAAATATATATCATTATCAGATAATTAGACAAATTAGCCCCCTGGTGCATACGTGCAACAACACGCATATAATATATATATGCGTGTTGTTGCACGCACGCACCTTAGGAAAAACCTTGAAAAGAAAAAAGAGCAAGAGGCTTCGCCAGCCACCCTTTTTCTTTTCAAGGTAGAAGGTAAGTGAAAGACACTTCAATGTCTTTGAGTAGCGAAGTATATACCTGCGGTGCCTATAACTCAGGTGTTAGAAGGTATAGTCTGCGACGCTTGGTGTATATGCGAGAGAAAGAAGGAGAGGAATGATTGCGATAAGCTTGATAAAACTTTTCATTGTTTTTTGTCGTTATAAAATAAATGCGTACCTTTGTATTGTACATAAGATGTACAATTGTAGAACAAGTAGAAAAGTAAGAAATATGAGGACGATAACAGCTTCTGAATTTAGGGCAAATCAAAAGAAGTATTTTGAGCTTGCAGAAAAAACGCCTATCTTCGTGTCAAGACCGGGAAAGCCAGCCATGAAGATATCTGTCGTGGAGGGGGCATTTACAAGCGAGGAAATGCAGGCAATAAGAGAGGGTTTTGAACAGATAAGAGAGGGTAAGTCTAAGGAAATCGATGCACACAATCTATGGGAAAGTATAGATTGATTATCTCACAAAATGCAGAGAAGCATCTATCTCAGATTAAGAAATCAGGCAATAAGGCAGCGATGAAAAAGATTTCGGAACTATTTATTGAATTAGCCGAACATCCACAGACTGGCACAGGAAAGCCTGAACCACTTAAACATGAATTCCAAGGTGCATGGTCAAGGAGGATAGACAAGAAAAGCCGTATTGTTTACAGGATTGATGAGGAACAGTCAATAGTAAGCATATCTGACATATTAGGACATTATGGTGACAAGTAATGCTGTTTAGTATGTACTTCTAAGATATAAAATCACTCTTAATCGTTTGGGATTGAGGGTGATTTTTTGCACTTTCAAAATAAATACATACCTTTGTTGTAAAATAATATAGTCAGTTATGATATAATAGATTACAATATGAATGCGAATACGAGTAAGATGAATACGAAGGCTTCAACTTCTATCACTATTGATGCCGACTTATTGGCACAAGTGAGAAAGGAGGCAAAAGCAGAGAATAGGACTTTGAGTAATTACATTGAGACTATCCTCTATAGGATGGGCTATAGACCTTATAATGAGGAGACACTCGAAGCGTGCCATGAAGTGAAAAAGGGAGAGGGATTGAGCGAAATAGACCCAACTAGTCTTGATACCTTTATTGCTACCGCCTTTGATGAAGAAGATTAAGCAGTCTACCGCTTTTAAGAGGGATCTTAAAAGGTTTCGTCACGATAAAAGAAGATTGAGGGAGATACAAGAGGTTACTCTTTTGTTAGCGAAGGGTGAAGAAATCCCAGCCTATATGCGACCACATAGACTTATTGGAAACTATGAGGGACATATGGAGTTACATATAGAAGGGGATTTACTATTGATTTGGATAGAGCATAATGATATAGGGGAAGAGGTTATCTATTTGGTTAGATTAGGCTCACATTCTGAACTCTTTTAGTCACCTTGAGCTCAGAGTTCTTTTTTTAATAGTTAAGATGTGAAAAATATCGTTTTTTTATCACGATTTATTTGTCTATCTCACTATAAATCAGTATATTTGAGTATAGATATAAAGAGTATAACTTCTAGAATGATACAGTTATGAAAGCGACAAGATATTTTCAGAAACTGATAATGGGTACAATGGTAGTACTTTCCCTTGCTGGCTGTAAAGGAAAGGATAAACCTGATGTGCCTCCACAACCAGTTAACGTGGAGCTTGGGATAGGAACTATCACTAGAGGTGCCATCATACAAGATAATAAGATGACGACGGAGTGGGGGATAAACGATGTGGTGCATCTTTGGGCTAAGGGCGAAGAATTGGACAAACCAATGCCTTTTGATCTGACTTGGAATGGCTCTAAGTGGGTAACGCCACAGATGGTGGACGGCAAGAAACTAGCAAAGGCGACATCGATAATGGCATCTTATCTTCCGAAGGGAGCTGGCAACATAGTGGTTACACCTCATGGATTTACTTTCACTCCATCGCCTACCAAGGACAAGGAGGTAGGTGAGTTTACCATTTCACAATACTATACAGACATCTTGGTAGCTAATACTGGAGCCAAGATGAGTGCAATTACGGCTACGCTTCAAAGTCCATATAGACAAGTGGAGCTCATTATCAAGAATAGCAGCTGGACTCAAGAGGTCTCCAACATATCTATTAAGATAGATGGTGCGATAGGAGAAGCTACCTACACTCATGAAGGGTGGAAGGGAACATCACAAGCTATCACGATTTCACACAAGAAAGAGAGGTGGGAGGGGAGTGAAGCGGATACTATTCTGCTCGCTTTTCCAACATTGTCTCAGAGCGTAAGTGCTACAATCACTTATACCAACTCCAATGGAGAGAAGACAGAGACTATCACCACAGATGAAGGCTCTATAGTCTTCACACTAGCTTCTGAAGAGATAACTAACCCTGCTCTAGCCTTTACACCACCTATTGATGTAGAGTATTGGAAGAAAGCTAACCAAGATGCTTTTAACCTTATCACCAATAATTACGCTGGTGAACTTACAGAGGAACAAGCTAGAAACCATGGTTGGAATCAAGTAAGACCTCTAGTAGATGAGACAATGTGCTCAAAGCAACTCTACAAGGATGACATGAATGTCATTGAGTGGCTTGTACTCATGGGAAAAAAAGAGGAGAGCGGCAAGCGTGATTGGGGTTATGCAATGGGATTAGAGACTCTAGATGGAAAATTAGTAGAGGTGTATCCACCGCAGTATGATAATTATGCTGGTGGAGGACTTCATTATAAAATACCAAGTGGACATTATTTTGTTTCTGCCCAAGCAGGGAAGTATAGGCTTGTTTTCTTCATTTCCTACCCCGAGGAGTGGGTTGGAAAAAAGGAGTATGGAAAGTGGTATAAGCTACCTATGTTAGACTCACTTACAGGCTTTGAAACTATAGATTTAGGAGGTGAGAGCTCGAAACGATACTTAGAACCTGTGCCGATGGAGAAGAGTCCATATAAGGATATCGATATTATAGAGGTGGTAGACAGGAACTCTAATAATCTAGTAGCTCCAAGATGGTATATGGGATACATCTACAAAGATAGAGAAGCCTACAAAAAAAACGAATACTTAAACAAAGCACCCGAAGAAAACTGGTGGAATAGGAAATATAAGGCAGGAGATATTATTGCGGTTACCACAGTGAACACCTCTAATCAATATCTAAAGGGAACAGTAGTAGCTAGAGTTGAATATCTGCCGATGTTTAATCCAATTGGGCAATGGAGACTAGATGAAACAGGAAGACGTAGTGGAGTTCTAGGAACATATTATTCTTCTAGCTGGAGTAAAGAGGTTGGTCGGACGGAGGTAACAATACTGCCTAACAGCGAACAAAAGGTAGCTGTTGAGCTTATACAGGTAGACTATGGATGGCTTAGCTTAGGGGGAAGAGGTTCGGCTCGTCTAGGACCAGCTCCTCTTATTCACTTCTATTGGGTCGAAAATGGGAAGGAAACCATGATGATGGGAATAGACTACCCCATGACAAATAGAATGCAACAGTATAGTTTTGGAGATGCAAACAACAAAACAGCTGATTGGGATGACAATAGTATAAGGTCACAACCTAGAGATGAAAGCCCAGGGCAAAGCTTCGTAAACCGTAATGGCTTTACATTTTGGTAATGGTAAACAGATTGACTATATAAGGATAAGCTACTGTAGCTTTGCTGGTGAATTTTTAACTAAATATAAACTACTGACAACATGACTAGATTTTACATTAACATTCTATCCCTACTGTTAATTGCTTCTACCTTAATATCTTGTGGCGGAGGAGGTAATACACCAAGCTCAGGAAAGGAAATCACCCACACTTACATGGTGACAACACCTGTTGAGCTTGAAGTACAATATGCAGCCACTGGTATTAAGAATATATACCTAAATGGGAAGGATTGGAAAGCTCCAGCCATTAACACCAAGGTGAAACTCCCTGAAGGGACTACTACAATTGTCTTTAAGACAAAGGACACTTTAGTGTCAGGGTTGGGCTTTTATCGCATTATTCATAATGTTTTGGAGCCAAAGAATGCAATATCTATTCACTATACTTGGGAAGAGAAAATTAATGGCAAGGTAATCGAAAAAGACAATCAGACTCTATCTATTGGCGAAAAAGATAACCTTGTTTGGACGAAAATGTACACTAGATACTAATTCTGTCCAATCCCTATAAGCAATAGAAGCGACTGCCACAATGGAGTTTTAACCCATTAGTGGCAGTCGTTTTGTATAATCAAGTTTATGTAAAAGTCAATTATGATTTGTTTTCTCCAGTTTTGGAGCTTCCTGAGCTACCACCATTAAACCCTATCTACGAATATGTATGTGGTTATTGCGGAAGGTTCCTAGACTATGGCACCTGTAACTGTGAGGACACACGCAACTATGGGGACAATATAGTTAGCAAAGAGTTCCCGAATCCAGCAATAGAAGAGTACGAAACAGAATATGTACAAGTCTATAAAAAGAACCGAACAATCCAAAACTACCAGAGAGGGATAGAGTTTTGGAAAAAAGCGCCTACGTGGATACCTGGGGCTTAATAGATTTCTCTTGTGCAAGTGAAGTTTATTTACTGTAGATAATTAAAGCTACCGCTACTAGGGTACTTCTCTAGTGGCGGTAGCTGTTGTTTTTGAAAAGGTTTATATCACATAAGGATATCGATAGACAAAATGGGTAATGAGTAGAGTTATATCTTTGTGCAAATCTAAAAAAGAGAGCTACCCCCACCTAATAATTTACGTGGGGATAGCTTTTTGTTTAGTTCAGGTTTAGTAACTACTAATTGTTACTGTTGACGAATCCAATAATAAACATTATCACCTTGTGGTAGACTGTTTTTCTTGGATTTTAGGTTTGAAATATAGTTTTCTACGATCAATCTTTCAGCATTTATAAAAGACTGAAACTCCCAAACCCATTGTCTAGCTACATGCTTAGAGATAAAATTATCATAACTATTTCCTGTTGCAGCAGTTCCATCTATCTCGATATAATCACCTTGGTAGGCATCAATCTCAGAAAGAACAATACTAGTATCATCACCTATAGTACCAGTAAGGTCTGGAAGAGGACTAAGATAATTGATAAGCTGGTCAAGACTACCCCATTTGATTTTTGTGATTGTCTCATAAGGGTGTTGAACCTCTCCCGTGATATTATCGCCACTACTAAAATAAGTAGTAAATGTGTTAATCATTTGAGTAGTACCCAAAACTTGCAATAGCTCACCATACTTAGCAGAAGAAGCTTTCATGCCAGAAGCGCCTGTCAATAGGTCTAATTCAATGATTTGTTCAGCATTTACTTTCTCATAACTAACCTTTACATAAACTTGATTATGGTCGCTACCCGGGCGATACTGACAAGTGAACTTGTCAGAGACCATTTTTTGGAGACCAGCATCAGGCTGGAGAGAAGGGGTAATGACAAAGTCACTTTGGATAGAGCTGAAACCGTTACGGTGAGTACCCTCTGGGTCGTCAGAGTAACGCCAAGACCAACCTTTGAATACAACGTTCTGATCGCCAAAGAAGGTAGGAAAAACATCAATATTGTTGTCTTTCCCGATTGTCGGCTTAAAGCCACCACCTTGCATTCTTACAGTCCCATTGCCTGCCATATCAGTGAAGTTATAGCCAGCATCACCACTCACAAGCCGAGTCGTCACACCTGTACGGATATTGTAGGCATCCACCAACACCTCTACACCTTTCCTCTCGGGGTCAGGTTTACAGTTAGGCTTCTCTCTATCACATGATGCGAGGGAAGCTCCTACACACATAGTGAGGAGGGCTGACATTGTCATGCCCAGCCTCTTCAAATTAAACATACTTTTCATTTTCATCATAAAACTATAGTTATAAATTGATTCGTTACTTGCAAATTACTATATAGTTACCTACACTTCCAAGAAGTCGGGCAATATCGGGCAGTATCGGGTAGTATCGGGCAATCGAACTTCCCGATTTAACAATTAAAAAATGGAGATATATGCCTTGTTATTGACATAGCTATTGGTAACAATAGGTGCTGGATGATATACAGAAGAGGCTACCCGGAAGATAAGTGAGCCATCCATAAGTAGGGGATATTCCTTTTCAGGTTGGTCGGGGTAGGTGATAGTAGCACATATGTAGGGACTGAATCTATCTACTGAGCTGTGCTTGACTGTTATCTGATAATCAATCAGCACCTCATTTGATGATAGAGGTGATAGTACTACCGATGTATGACCCACCAAATCCTGCCAAGCACTCTCGTCACTTAATGTGATATTAGAGTGCATCTCCTTTGGAGCACGTCTATTGTAAAGTCGAATTTTTACAGTTTTAGGTGATGAGCTGTAATTATTAAGCGTCAATTGAGCTGTATAAGGGTGATTGTATTTACGTTGGGTAATACCTGCTACACTAGCTTTTTCTCCGCCTTTATCCAGTCTGAATGCGGAAGCAAATACAGATTGTTCGCGATGAACTTCAAACTCTTTGTCCTGGGGTGTGTCATCACCCTTTTGATTGGGCTCGTACCATTGGGTATCGCCCTTTTTGCGGAGGAGGAGTTGTTGAGTATACTTGCCCTCTTTTGGGGCATCGATATAAATAGGTACAGAGAAGCCATCATAGTGGTACGGCTGAATCTTTAAGCCTCCGTAAATTGGACTACGAGCTACAACATTGCCGACCTCATCACGGATAAGGACTTTATACTCGAGCTCTGGCACCTCTTCTATACGGCTATCTAGCCAATAAGTAAATACCACTCCGTGGTTGTTACTTATACTTTTTAGGTATTCACTAGTCGTGGTATACTCATAGTCGGAGAAGAATATATCCTCAATCACCTCATTGCCATCCACTTGACCTCTCTTTTTTTCTTCATCTGTAAGTGGAGTAATAGAGTATCTATTTAGTAGAGAAATCTCAAAGTGATACTGGTGATTGCTACGAGCTTCATTCATTAGCAGAGAAGTGACATAGTCCCTGCCGTTAATCTTGATCCACACCATCATACTAGTTTCTCCTTGTGGTAGTAGTAGATAGTCAAAGGTATATTTACCTTGGTCAGACACTTCTGCGATAGTTTTACCTACGCTGTGGGTGTATACTGTGCTTTCATCAAAGGGAATATCCATACGGGTAAAATTGCCATTATTGAGGTGGATCCACCCATAGGTATACCTACTCTGGACCCTCACCTCATCAATCCTATCATTAGGAGAGAATTGGCTCACATCAAAGTGCATAGACACGGTCGATTGTACTTGTCGGAAGTCAATATCTAGTTTACGACTATCCGACTCTCCTAACTTCTTACTAAAGAAATAGACAGGTGATTGCTCTCGCTCCATTACCAATATGGCCTCCTCATGTCTTTGGAGGTGACTAGGAAAAAGAGCAGACACCTGCGAGTTCTTTTTAAACTCAAAAGGTTTCTTCACTGCCCATCCACCGTTGGATTGTTGGGCAGTAGTAATATGCAGACTATCTGCTGCCGTCTCTCCCCAAACAGTGAAGAGCAATTCTGCTCCTTGTGGTAGCTGGCCACTTCTCAGCTCTACCACCTTGGAAGCCAAAATTGGTGGATCGGAGGGTTGGTCAATCGACTGATTACAAGATGCCATCAGCAATCCGAGTAATACTAGTATAAACGTTGGCCTATTATTCATACAGAACCTATTAAATGTGATACTTTTGCTATAGTGGATAGTATGGGTATCACCCCATACTACCCTGAGAGCAGTAGACCCCACTGGGTACTACATTTGCTCGATTAAAAATTTTCACTAGTAATTATTGAATTTCACCACCTACGATATACTTGCGAGGAGCCTGACTAGCAGTTACGGTAGTAGACTTAATGATGTTGTTACCCAACTTGAAATCAACCTTTATGGTAGATGACAACGTGCCAGAAGTATTATTAACCCCTGCAGCGTAGTTATTACCTGATTTCTTGAGCCAAGTAGCAGAAGGAGCATTAAAGACAACTGTAAGTTGCTTCTTGAGAGCAGTAGTGGTCTTTTTACCATTTACATAAACATAAACCTTAGCAAACACAGGCTGGCTAAAGGTCTTGTGTAGCGTAGTAATATTCTTGCTTTCCCCTGTAGGCTTATACACTGTAGTAAGCGTAGCAGGAATTCCAGCAACAGTACCATCACCAAAAGTAATATCACTATCCGGGATAGGATCCTCACCATTTGGGTCATAATAGCTATTCTGTGTAATGGTTACATTGCGCCATACACTAGGTGCACCAGAAACAGTACCATTTTTACCTACCTTAAGTGTTACGGTACGAGCTCCAGCAGTCTTGGATATATGAGGTTGAGTCGTGAGACTTAGCGTTCCATTTGCATTAGCTTTAGCAGTGAGCCAAGGAGCAGTATAGCTTTGGAGTTCCCAAGCCTTGTAGGCAGGATTAACCACCGTCCATCCAGTGATGGTTCCTGTAGCCGTCTTAAGTGCACCTACCTCCTCACCCACTGTTGTAAGGCTACCTTTGTAAGCCTTATCTCCACCAAATGCAGCGAGTGAATAGTTACCATTGGTACCATTGATCTTGAGGTTTTGATAACCCTTCTCAGTACCAGACTGACTTGAGAATACAGCAATGAAGTGCATGTCATCGGTAATCTTGAAGTTATGGCTCTTGGTATTGGAATTGACCACACCGGTCGCCTCGGTAAAGTTCCCCTTACCATTCTTCTCGTACAGCTTGTGAAGTACGTATCCAGTCTTGGCTGTAGCAGTCACCGTTACGCTGGTGTTGTGGAAATAACTACCATCACCTGTAATCGTACCCTTGGCACTATCAATGGCACGTAGTGAAGTAGAGAGATTGCCCTCCTCATCAAGGAAGAGCATTTCTGTAGTGACCGTATGCTTAGCATCGGTAGAGGTAGGCTCATCAGGAGTCATACTTCTCTCATTCTGACAGCTTGTAAAGCTGAGCATTGCACTAGCAGCTACGGCCAGTGCGAAAATCCATTTACTTTTCATTTCTCTTAAATAAATAGTTAATAAAAAAAGGGTTATAAAATCATTCAAATCCTATGTCCACACCTGGAATGTAAGGCTTCTTCTTAATTATAAATTTGACATCACCAATAACATTAAAACCAAAGTATAGGTCATTAGGTGAAGTACTACCATAGCTGGCTGGTATTGTTTGTTTTCGTCTATTTGCAAACTCAATCTGTGTTCGAGGAAGAGTCTGAGCCGAGTAGCCTGCAGTGTAACTAAAGGTCACATAGTCGATAGATCCAGCTTCAGAACCTGAGATAAAGAGACCACAAGGCTGATTGTAGGTGCAGTCTCCAAGACCAACTACAGTGATACCTTTGTCTGACAATGTAGCTCTTAGGTTATTTGAATCAATAGCCTTCAGTCGGCCACATCCATCATCAATCCAGCCCTCTACTTTGTAGTTCTTGGAGGGGTGGCACGTGTCGGGACACTCCCTTTGGCATGCTACAAGAAATAGCAAGAGCGAAACCCCTAGTAGTGTATATACTTTCTTCATATTCATATCCATTAATTCATTTAATTCTCATAAGTACTGACGCTGATGGTCACTCCACTATCTTTGACACTGGACACCACAACACTCTCTATGGAGAGGTATTGTACATTAGGGCTAGGTGTCGGATTCGGGAGGGGGGTAGGGGTGGGGGGAACAGGTGATGGTTGCCTACCTCCACAGGAGGTAAGCATAACCATAACACCAATCAAAAAAGCAACCCAACCTTTAGACAATCGTACCCCCAACATCATACTTCTTTGGCTTTTGTGTGAGAATGAAAGTTTTCGTAACACCCTCGGAGGTTATTATAATTTCTATCGCGATAGTATCTTCTCCATGGTTGGCAGGAGAAGTGATTACCAATGCACGGTCTATCACCTCTAGGGAATAGCCCATAGGTGCATTCACAATCTTAGCAGTAAAAGGCAGAGGGAAATACTCCTTGCCAAGCTCTGTGCCCATCTTATAGCTAACCACTTCCATGTACACATTGGTATCTAACTTGATTTTGCCTCCTGAAGGGCTTATATCAGTGATAGGTAGCTCAATGCGTACAAAGTTTTCTTTGATGATACAGTCTAAATCATCAAATAGCTTGAAGCTATTCTTGGTACAAGAGCCAAGTAGTAGTATGGTAAGTGCTACCACGGGGAGTACTAGCCCCCCAAATTTTAATATTCTACTCATCATCTTATATTCTAAAAGTTCAAATCATCATGGAAAAGGTCGTACTTCTCAATCAGTAGATTGAGCTCGGGATCGAGCTGAGCTCGGAATATCTTTTTCTTTTCTAGCTCAGTGGAGCGGAGTAGAGCATTGACAGCCTTCTGTGCTTGATTGTTCCTTGAATAGATAATAGCGAGTAAATAGAGCGTGTCAGCATTCGGATTCTCAATCCTCTCGAGGATGTCCTGGGCTTGCATATTATATCCAAGTGACATCTGTGCTACAGCGAGATTAAAGTCGTTAGGATACTCTGACAAGATGCTTAAAGCCTCCTTATACTTGCGCTCACGAAGTAGCTCTCTACCCTTATTGTATTCCTCATCAACGACAGTCGTATGTATGGTGTCCTGAACCATGTTAGCTCGGTGAGTGTAGAACCTAAACTCTGTGACTCGGAGTGCTGGATAAACACTATCCTTTAAGATTTTATACTCTTCAGGATGTAGCTGTCTTATCTTTGCCTCGCGCTCATCTTCAACCTTAGAGCTATTAGCAATACCCATAATGTTGGACTTCACTCTCTCATCTTGGAAGAGTGTGCCATTCTTAACAGCATCGTAAAGGCCACTCCAATTCTCTCCTCCAGCTCTTGACTGGATAGGAGGATTGCTCTTGAAGAAACGGTTCTTCTTGACATACTCCATCAGATTGCGAGTGCGCTTCTCAGAAAGAGATTTATTGAGCTGGCTACTACCTTCGGGGCTTGCGTAACCAATCATTAACAGGCTATCAAGAACGAATTCTTCGGCAAGCTCTATATCTGATATCATAGCACGTACCTTTTCGAACTCTGCTCGGTTATTAGAAAAGTCCTCGTCTACATCGGCTTTGGCAACAGGGTACTCGATGTTAGCTTTCATAGACTGCTCCACTTGGCGATAGACAATCTCCTTTTTGAATCGAGGAGCTTCGTCTAAGAAATCCACCATAGCTGACACATTGTAGGTTAAAGTGTCAGAGGAGGGTACATTGTAAGTACTCAAATCGATAGCCAAGACATCGCCGTCAAGTACAAGCTTCACTTTCTTCATATCACCGTCTACGTCCATCTCCTGTATGTAGTGATATTTGAAGGCATCTTTGACCTGTACAATAGTATCAAGACGAGCAGCCACCTTGGGAAACTTCACAAGCTTATTGTATTGAGATTCCTTTTCCTGCTTACGCCTCTCATTCTCTGCAATCTTCTGCAAGTCGGTAAACTTGCGCTCAATTTCTAGCGAGTCTTCAGCGGTTACAGTTTTCTTAACAATAGACTTATTACCCCATGCGTACTCAGCAAATGTTGCTGGCACAGTACGCTTATCAAGCGTACGCTCCATCCAATAAGCTGGCAGGATAGCCAATAAAGACTTTTCAGGGTCAATGGACAGACGATTGCGCTCCATTTTACTATTGAATAGGTTATAACGCTTGTTAATCTTGTCTCTCCAGTCAATCCACTGGTCTTGAGTAAGCAAATCTTTTGCCCAAGCATTATAATAGTCTTGCTCTAGGTCGGCAAGAGCTTTATTATAGCCCTTTTGATTTATCATCTCTTTCCAATAGAGACTATCAGGTATGATACTAGCTACAAACCTCTTGTATTGCTCGTATCCATCCTTTTGTCTCTTTAGGAAGTCAGCACCCGAAAGGAGAAGTGGCTCAAGGTCAATACGCTCTGAACTCGTCTTGAAAGCTCTCGGATAAACCCTTAACTGCCATCTGCTATCTATCAGACTTTTTGGCACCGTAATAATAAAATCCATATTGATTTTACCGTTACGCTCCGGGAGGCTTCGCATCTTGGTCTCTACAATAATCCCTTGAAGCTGGAAGTCAGCCATCTTATTTCCGTCCTCATCCTCGTAGGCATTGAAGACAGTGACCTCTCTACCATCAATATTCATCTTGACGGTATCAGGTAATACAATAGAGTATGTTGTGTCTACCTGCTGAGCAAAGCTCTTTTTTTCGTTGGCGAAGTTAAGCCCTAACTTATTGGCAACATCTTCTTGCTTCTCTAGTCTCTTAGTGAGAGAGCCACACGAAGTGGCTATACCTCCCACTAAAAGAATTAGAGCTACCAATCCGACTTGCTTCATTTCTTTAGTTATCTTCATTGCTTAGAATAGATAAACGATTGATATGCCAGCCTTAGTAGGCAGAAACAAGTGTTTTTGCTCGCTACCAAGAACTTCACCACAATTGCGACATTCAAGGATATTGTAGTCGGCATAGACCCAACCACCACCCAATTGGGCTTCGATATTCCATTGAGTTGATATTGGCCACGAGTAGCCAATATCAAGACCTGCTCCCCATGCCACACCCTTATATTTCTTTGTCATATATTTAGGTACACCAAAATGATAGCCAGCAAAGAGAGTGTGAGCTCCAACAAAGAAGCCACGATAACTCTCTGTAGTCCACCAACGAACTTGTGGGCGCACCATGAGGTGCTGAATCCTGAATTGCTCAACTCTCCAAGGATTGACAGATAGACTAGTATGCAAGCTCCAATTCCTATTAAGTGCCATAGAAGCATCAACATCTACCGTTCCTGTAAGAAGAGTAGCCATGTTAGCCGAAGCACTATAAAATTGTGCCTTAGCGACACCAATACTACCAATGAGAAGAGCAATAAATAGTAATATCTTATGCTTCATACCTTCATTAATATGGAATGTTATCGACTTGGCTGTTTGGCGACCAGCCCTCTTGAATTATTCCGTTAGCTACCTTTTCAGCTTCAGGAGTTAAACCCTCTTGAGTGGGTGCTTCTTGCATGGTTTGCTCATCTGACTTTTGACCTCCAATAAGTTGTATCTCCCGACTGAACAGAGTGAGGCTAACTCTTGCAATGCCATCTTCGCTCATATACATTCGTGGACTAATGTCTCCACGAACAAAGACCTCTTGCCCCTTTTTGAGGTATTGAAGGAGATTGCCACCATCACTCTTCCACATCACGGAGACCCATAATACACTCGAGACCTTATTGCCTTGGTCATCTTTGCGAACCTCATTGTGGGCAACATTAAAGGTTACATATTGTACGTTGTTGATTACTCTGACCTCTGCATCACTGCCGATATAGCCAATTACTTCTGCTTTTAACATAATTCTCTAGTATTTATAGTTATGAACTCAATTAGATTGCTAGGATGTCTCTCCTGCCAGTCATGCCTGACAAAGGATTAGTCTTGCCAAAGCCTAAGAATACTGAGGCTTCAACCTTTTCTCCAAAGGGTCCTTTAGGACAGACGAAGACAGCATAGTAAGGCACCTTGCGATTCCCTCCTGGCTGGAAACGAAAAGCCTCAATAAACTTGAGCTTAACGGAGGAGGTGGAAACATCGATAAGGTTGCTAGGCATACTCTTATAAATCTTCCGAACTCTAGTTAGAGTGGTCTTATGACCCTCTAAGTAGATAAAGGAATTACCTTCCTTTATGAATTGATCCACTGGAGCATCAAATGGCAACTCGACTTCACCAGTCTCTTTGTTGCCTTGCTTCTGAGTGAACTTGAAAAAGTAGTCTCCTTCAATGTTATAGACTAGCTCAATGCCGACTCTCATCTTGTTAGGGACAACAGTAGTCTTGCCTGTTTGGTAATTCTTACCATTGACAGACACATTAACGGATGATGGCTCTGTATTGCCATCGTATGAGAGCTCTCTATTCTGAACAATAAAATAGCCCTCACTATCTGCTTGATAAGTTTTGCCTGAAAGATTAGGCATATTGCGAACTATTGCGTTAGGAACAGGATTCCTATTTGCATCATATACTCGATAGATGGCATTGCCATCAGCAAGTACCAACCCAGCATATTCTACCTCTCTGCCATCTTCAGTAGTAGTGGCGCCTTGCTTGCTCACGAGCTTCACGGCATACGACCCTAGAGGCAAAGAGTTGGGGTCTACAACTATACTGTTATTGATGATATAGTCCTTTGTAGAGACTAGAGGCTCTGAGGTAATAGCTTTGATTTTAGTAGGCTGACCATCTAAGGTATAATTGCCGTTATTATCTATCCCTACTTTTGGCTTAGGGAGAGCTGGAGCCTTAATCCAGCTATCCTCGCCATTGATATACCAATTGCCATTCTCTCCAACAGTCAATTCTCCTTGGTCACCATCTTTTGCCGGGAGCTTTGTTTTTTCTCCGTTGATATACCAATAACCATCAATGATTTCTAGCGTCGGGTCAAATATACTAGGGTCAATAGTAGACTTGATACCGCTATTCTCTCCATTGATATACCAATTGCCATCTTCGCCAAGATAAGGCGTACCTAACTCCATTCCTGTTCCTGAGCGGACGGGAGTATTGGAGTTGTTATTGCTATTGTTAGTGTTATCTGCACTTGCATTAAAAGCAAGAGTAACGGTATAGCTTTGTCCATGATTATTCTCAAAGACAATCTCAAGCTGATGACTGCCAGCTACAATTGGAGTATAATACATCCTAAAGTCGCCCGACTTGATATTGTATCGGTCATTAGGGCGTAGAGCTTCGCCATTACCTCCCACTCTTAGATAACCCTCGCCTTGAAAAGGAAAGTACCTGACAGTGTACTTTGTGCCTTCAAAGGTATCGTCAGAAGATAAGTTCATCCTAATCTCTGAGGTTTCCCTGACACCAATATTGGTGTAATAGGGCATGTGATTGATTTCAAAAGGCGCTCCCTCTTGAACTTCTAACTTGTGAGTACAACTTGCAAGCCCAGAGAGGAATAGCAAGATTGAGAACTTCACAATATTCTTTAATCTATTCATAGTCATATCTTAGAAATTGATTTTAACTCCAGCACTGAGTGATGGATAGAATAACTGCAAGTCGCTGCCCCATAAAAACATACCTTTCCCTCTGAGGGTGACAATAAAGTTGTCAGTAAGGAGCGTTTCTAGGCTAATCTGCGGTGTAGCTCCGTACACGAAGCGAGAGCGGTCTACAAGAGTTGCTCCATTGGGCATGGTTCGCTCTCCTTTGTTCAGCTCTTGATAACCTGCAGTAGCAGATAGACCAGCATAGATTAACACGGTCTTTCTAGGGTCTACCAAGACAGGATACATATAGCCACCATTAAGTAGATACTCTTGCACTGGTACAGTATAATGGGAATAAGAGCTATCCCTTTGCCTGTATTCTGCACCTGCAAACCAATAGGTAGCCTTTTTGAGATATTGAGTAATCTCAAAACTGACATTGTAAGCATTGGGTTCAAAGATACCCGACTGACTAATACCGGGTGTGCCGACAAGGACAGCTACCCCCGACTGCTTCGGAATTAGTCGCTGGGCGTGTAGACTATTACTGCTTACAAGCAATAATAGTACTACCACACCAGCTCTGAAGATTTTAAGAAAACGACTCATCATTGTTAAGAGTTATGACATTAAGAAATATGCGAGTGTCCCTTAAAACTTCAGTTTAAGGTCGTCTATATTGTTAGCTCTGACTAGGTCATCGTTCTCTACATAATAGGTGAGGGTACGACCTCCGTTATACTCATGTAGAGTAACTTCGAGTTGCTTGCCATGAGGTAGCGTAAATGTCTCAAGACAGTAGATGATTTTCTCTTCTCTATTACCTCTAACCTGAGTAAGCTCATTGAATGCTCGCAATGGCTTGAGATCAAGTTCTTGGGTCGCCATACGCTTACTGGTGTCTTTGTCTACGACACGGAAGCTGACATGGTCTATCTGATAAGGCAGATTGTTACTATTCTTTATCGCAGTGTGGAAGTAGATAAGTCCATTGTGCGTATAGAGCCCATTCAGGGTGAATTGAACACCGAATTGCTTCGCTCCGATATGGCGGATAGCCCTCTTATTATTCTGCTGAATAGTTTGCATAATGAGCTTCACGAGAACAGGGCTTTCGCTCCCCAATTCTCTGAAATAGATGTCAGCCCTATTGGTGGGCACATTATTCTCTCCTGCATAGAGGAAATCTCTCATTTCGAGATTGATTTTCTCAGGCTCATCGGCATACTTCACATTGAAAGCAAAGAAGCTGCCATCATCACAGATAACTGATAGATTGGTCTCTACCTCAAAGTCCTTAACAGATGCTTTAACTCTTAGTACGTTATCAGCATCTTCTGCTTTCCCAGCTACCAAGGCATTACTGCCCAAGTCTACATACCGAATTGGAGCTGGGAATATGAGGTGGGTAGTCTTGTCAAATGTCACCTCAAGACCATAAGGGATAATAGTTCTTCCCTCTGGAATACTCTTTGTCATTCCCTTGTAGAGGTCGCCTGAGCGGTTAGTCTGTGCTACTCCAGCGGTTGCCATAGCCATAACCGCTACCAGTGTAAGTACAATCTTATTCATGCTATAAAATTTATATTGTTATTATTTTTCCTTTTAGTTCTTTCTCGTTGTATCGTAGAGCAATAGACGATAGCCACTATTGAGCTTTACTTTGTAGGTCTCAACAGCACCTTTTACAAGGTCTGCTACACCTCTGACGGTACCTCGTATCACATCACCTTTCAGTTGCTCTACAGCAGTGGTGTTATTAATATTTACAGAGCTCGAGGTGCCAAGGGTATTAGCTAAGCCAGTGGAGAAATTGACCACGGCATCGGAAACAGGAGCGTCAGGTACGAAAATTCCTTCTTGCCCTGCAGTATCATAGGCACTGAGCTGTACTCCTGCCAATGCTCCGTCTATCTCAAGAGATTGTACAACGAGTTTCATCCTATTACCACTAAGAGTGGCTCTAGCTATTAGCTTTGTATTCTTTGGGACAAGTAAGCCATTTGCAAGCCGAATGCTTTCGAGTAGTTGGAGTTTGACATTGTCGCCGCTTTTTACAATCTGTGTTTCGCTTACAACAGCCTTGATTGTATTCTTGAAGAAAGCATCTTCTATGACGGCTCCTACTGGAGTGTAAAAGCTAGTGTTGCTAGGCTCGTCAATGAGCCTTGCAATGAGGATACTATCTTGCTCGTGTTGTAGTAGGGTGGTAACAGTATGCTTTCGCTCCTTTACAACTGAAATATTTGCGAGGTTTTGGTCACCTCGTTTGGGTTCAGGAGGAGCTGCTGGTTGTGGATTCTGCTGAGCATTGTATCTATTGGCGAGTTCATAACTCTTTTCGAGCAATGCCATCTGCCGTTGCTCTCTTGCCTCTTCGTTCTTGTAAGCAGCAAGCTCCATTTCCAATTTTGCCTTTTCTTGCTCTGCCCTATCTAAATCAAGCTCCATTTGATAGAGCTGAGAATCGCTCTCATCATAGTATTGAGAGTATTGCTGACTTGCTAATGAAGCATCATGGTATGCCTGAAGAGCTTTGTTCAGCTCCTCCTCTTCTCGTGAGATAGCTGGTTCTGCTTCATTAAGGATATTAGTGTCACCATTGACAGCATAGTCATTAAGACGGTCGTATGCCATTTCAGTGGCTTCCTGATTACTTTCAAAGTCCATGGACCCGTTATAACTCTCCATCTTACTTGATGGCAGTCCATCAGTGGAGGCAGAAGGAAAATCATTGATGCTAGATTGAGTACTCTCATCTTGTTTTTCCCAATTGGGTTTAAGTATCATGTAAATGATACCACAGAAAAGGAGGATAAGGAAACCAATCACTACCAGTTTCTTGACTTTTTCTTTTTTGTTGTCTTCCATATTCAAAATAGTTAGTTCAAAAAGAAGCTTACAATCAGCATCGCAATGTATGCGAGACACGCCACAATGATGATTGTGAGCCTACTTTTATTATTCTTTTTATCCCACCAAGTGGCAAGCTTATCACGAGTCGCCTCCTTGAGTGAAATTCTCTTTGTTGGCTCTTCTAGAGCTTCCACAGTCTTAGTATTTTCTTCGCTCATAATTCCTTATATCTTCATTCTGAATGACTCGAAAATCTTCAATGAGAAATCCTTGTGGGTTATTGTCACTCCTTACAGTGTTGATAAGGTCACAAGCAGCAACAAGTGACCGCTCTGTAACATTATTGCGACGATAGATGATTTGCTTCCCATAGGTAAGTACCTGATAAGGGTAACTATCAAAATCACTAACAATACTATCTAGTTGGTACACTTGATTCGTATTCGTACTTATCAAACGATTGTAATATCTCTGTTCGGATAAGTCTTGGTAATAGTCGTAAGCGGTATCATCCGCAAGTTCTAGAGCTCTGTTGATATTGCTTCGAACAGCTTCGCTTTCGGGTGCTAGCGTGAAGAATAGCTCATGGAATCGCCTGATATGCTCTCTAGCCTCTACAGGACGGTTAGCCTTTACATCTTGAGCTAGAGCAAGCATTAAGCTCTTACCTCCATCCAAAACGTATATTTTCTGTCGCTGTTGCTCGGCAAAGCGATAAGACATCACCACTGTGGTAATCACTGCCAGCAGTGAGAAGGCAACAATAACGATAGAAAAGAGCCTAATATTTCTATAACTAATTTCTAGATTGTCGATGCTTTTAATTTTGAAGTCCATATCTCTTCTTTATCTATTAGCCCTGTGGGGCATTATTACCACTACCGACCTTTCCAACTTTATTCGCCATTGTTGCTCCGACAGCTCCACCAATTGCAGCACCTGCTGCACTAGATACAAGATTAACAGGAGCCTTTGCTACACTAGTAATCTTGTTAAGGAGTGCGCCACCACCACTACCAGCATCGACTACCCAACTAGCAATGGTTGGGACGGTGGTATAAGCGATAATACCCATGATGTAAAAGACAATAAATATCCACATGTTAGGCACCACCTGTGTGGTTTGGAAGTAGGCAATATCTGCTTGGACAAGATTGATTTCAATTTGATCCATTATATAGCGCAGTATATGTGATATGGGTACCCATAATGAGATAGATATGTACCTGCTAATCCAATTGCTAATCATGTGACCAAAACCGTCAAAGCATGCAATGCCAAACACGATAGGACCCAATAGAGATAAGATGATAAGGAAGAAGGTAGAGACTGTATCTATAGCAATAGTGCCAAACTTCATGCACCACGAAACAATATTGTGGATAAGAGACTCAAAAAATGTATCTATTGTGGCTCCAAGACGGTTTATGCTTTCGAGCATTTTCACAAAAATATTCGCATCATCTTTGACCTTACCTTCTTTATTATATACCTCATTAGGCTCCATACCCATAAGGACGAGGTCTTTTTCGAAGCGTTTGTCACCTAGCACTTTTTTATATTCATCGTACTTCTTATCAACGGCTTCGGACGACCCTTCAACTATGGTTTGAGTCTGGTCAGAAACTATATCAATCATAGAATCCAAGAAGCCCCTGAAAACACTGAAATTGATAATCACTAAGCCAAGAGCGAATGGCTTCAGAAGAGGAAATACATCAATAGCCTCTGCACGAGCCATGTGACCCCAAACCCTATAAGCGATATACAGCAAGGCTCCAATAGCACCTATAGCACGACCTACACCAGCGAAATTGGATAGATGTGTACTAACAAGTGTCTCTCTGATAGTCTCAAGTGTTTCTCCTATCGATACAACATCCATTGTTAATAATATTGCACTCATGTTATAATTGATTTTAGAAGCCCCTCAATTTTCTTAACATTTGATGAGACATGTCCTGCTGACGCCTACCATAAGAGAGCGCGTTCATCTTGTAAGATGTAGAGCGTATCGCATGACCACAAGCAATAATCTTCTCAAAAGACTCATCGATTAGTTTAAGCCTCTCTGCATCTGAACCAGTAGAGATTTTTACATCACTTGAACCTCCACCTCTTACCATAGAGGACAAACCCGTGATATTGTTGAGTTCTTTGACTGCCTGATTGATATAGTAAGTTTGCATGCGTATGATGTATATTCTCTCAGCTGTAGTGAGATATTGGTCACCCTTATGTGCGTTTACGACAGTGCTTCCCAGCATCCTTATCTCATTAAGTGCCGTCATAGCTTCGTACCCTTTGCCAAAAGTGCGGATGTAAGGGCTAATCTTGTTATACATCTTCTCCACCTGCTCAAATTGCTTTGTCGCAATACCAAATTGCTCAAGAGCTTGGGCAATTTCAGCTCCAGAATTGACAAGATTTCCGAAGAAGTTAGTCGGGTCGGAAACGACCCACTGTGCATTCGCTTTTGTCGCGTTAAGACTTCCCATGAACAAGGTCATTAGAAGTAGTAATCGATACATCTTTGGTTTCATACTTTTCTCCTTTTAGATAGTTGTTATTTTTCTCTTTTGTTTCTGCATACTCGCTTGATAGCTTGTTCCATATCGCCACCGCAGAGCTTTGCCATTTCTTGAACTTCTACCTTTTCCAAGGCTTCAGTAGTGTAGGTGTAGTATTCCTCGAGGCTGACCTCGCAAGCATAGACGGCAGATATTTTGGAGCCTAGCCCAATCCACACCTCTAAGTACTTACGCAAGGGGTCATTGTTCATATTGATTGAGAGTATCTGTTGCTTTTCTTTTTCTGTTAGACCAAGAGCATTTTGTATCTCATCGAACTTGTACATATACTTGCGTTGGTCAAGCAAAATCTTGCAATCTGAGTTGTTGATGATACTCTCTCTTACAACTTCACTTTTCAAGATGTCATCAGGGTCTTGTGTCACCACAACTGCCTCGCCATAGTGCTTACGCACTGTCTTGTACAGATACTTAATGAAGTCTGCCATGTTAGGTGAAGCAATAGCCTTCCATGCCTCTTCGATGACTATCATCTTCCTTTCTCCTTTGAGGTGACGGAGCTTATTGATAAAGCTTTCCATAATCACTAGAGTGACTACAGGGAAAAGAATCTTGTTATCTTTGATACTGTCAATCTCAAAGACGATAAACCTCTTATTAAGTAGGTCTATATTTGCATCAGAGTTAAGGAGGAAATCATAGTCTCCACCCTTATAGTAGGGCTTCAAGGTGTTCAAGAGGTTATTGATATTGAAGTCGGATATATGGACTTTAATATCTCTTTGCTGGAGTTCAGCTCGATATACATCTCGTAAATACTCGTAATAAGTATTGAAGCAAGGACGGATAGTCCTATCGCTTTGTATCAACTCTACATAAGCAGCAATGGAAGAACTTAGCTCGGTGAGTTCTGTCTTCGTTGTCTTTTCATCACCAAATCGCCACAACGTAAGGATAAGCTGTGTTAGACTTTCTTTCTTTTCTACATCATAAACATAATCATCGGTATAGAATGGATTGAAAGAAATAGGCTTCTCCTCCGTATAAGTATAGTAAATGCCATCTTCACCTTTGGTCTTTTGATTAATTAGAGCACATAAACCTTCATAAGAGTTACCAGTATCAATAAGGGTTATATGTGTGCCTTGCTTGTAATAGTTACTCACCATATGGTTAGTAAAAAAGGACTTACCGCTGCCTGATGGTCCTAAGATGAACTTATTCCTATTCGTAGTTACATTCATCTTCATCGGCAAATCGCTAATATCAACGTGAACAGGCTTGCCACTTATCCTATCGGCTAACTTAATGCCGAAAGGTGATACAGAGCTTCGATAGTTAGTCTCATTAGTCCATAAGCAGAGAGCAGGAGCAATAAATGTCCAAAAACTCTCTTCTGCAGGGAAGTCGGCAGAGTTGCCGGGTATTCCACTCCAATAAAGGACAGGAGCGTCAATGGTATTATGGCGAGGAGAACACCCCATAGAGGATAAGGCGCTACCTACTTCATTTCTCTTAGAGGATAACTCGTCTTTGTTCTTACCCCATACCATCACATTGCAATGTGCTTTAACTGGCATAAGCTCGTAGGTGCGAGCATAGCTTACATATTCGTTAATCCAACTAGCATTGACTACATTTTTACTACTTAGCTTGCTCAATGAACGCATACGCCTACCTGAAGCTTCGAATTTTTCAAGTTGTGAGTGGTCTGCTATAAAGAGATATTGGTTGTAGATATGGTCACAACTCAAAAGCAATCCAATAGGAGAAGCAAAGGACAAGCGAGTATCGCTTTTGTCGGTGCTTAATTTATCGAACCTTTTATCGGTTGATACATTATTCGGCAGGTGTTCGGTCTGCGATATTGTGTAGACTGCCAACTCTTGTTGCCCAATAGTGATACCATCGTTTCTTTGTGTAATGTCTTCTAATATGCCCTCTTTGTCTCGATTGAGTGCAAAGTAGAAGTCTAGCAGACCTCTTTTTCCTTCAGCCCCTAAAATGTCTTCATCGGTGAGACGACGAAGCTTTACATAGCCTGAGTCGTTGATAATGCGTTCAAACTGAGATACGGAGTCAATGAAATTGTTCATTATCTCCTTATCTTGAATTTCTTGAGGTACTAGATAGCCTCGCGCAAGAGTGTTTGTGTCACTCTTGCCATACATGCGCTTTTCGGTTGTCTTGGTGATATACAGATAACAGGTATGATCAAGATAGGGACGCTCATAAAAGTGTGCCTGATAAGCAGTGTCCAAAAAGCCCAAATGACCTTCTCGAACTTTATCGCCTTCGTACTTTTCAGCCAAAAACCAATCTTGCTTGTGCAAGATGGTAAATGATGGCAATACTTTAATCGCTTTATGCCACATATCGTGGATACTGGAGTAGTCTCCTTCTGTCACCGTAAAAATTTCAGGTAGATGCACCTCGAAGAGTGCAGTAACATCTGCATTCTTCGATATGACATAACCACTCTCAACAGACATAATAGGGAAGAGCCTATCCAGTACTGTTATTTTTCCACGTGCTCTCATTATCTTGTGTTGCTACTGTTAAGCATTTCTTGTGCAGTCCTGCGATGAATAATAAATTGTGGATGATTTATCTTGCCGATGAATTTATAGTGTCCATTCTCTCCAAATTTGCCATTGAGCTTAGCAATACCTGAGAGACCGCCAACTGCGATAATAAGACCACCTCCAATAACGATTATTCCCGATAGACCAATTGATGATGTTATGACGGAGAACATAAAGGCTGTAACCAATGCCAAAACTGAAGCTATGGCATAAGTTTTAGAGAGTTCTCCAACATAATAAGGAGCTCCAACACCTTTGTTTACGGTATAGGTCATACTAATCGAGCAAGACAGCTTTAAGCACTGTTACAGCTATCACCAAAAATAGTGCTGCTCCAAACCATTGGGCGGCAGTAGTACCTGTGTCAGGGTCTCCTTTCGAAAATTTGCCGTACACCTTGATGGCTCCAATAAGCCCAATGATGGCAGCCACGACATATACAAGCTGAACAATAGGTTCAAAGTAGCCTTGAACGTCACGAACGGCATCTTCAATGCCTTTCTTGCCTCTTGCGACTCGACCTACATCTCGCACCTGTGCTGAAAGCGTATTGGATACGAATAGCATCAAGGATGAGAACCCCCACTTAATTTTGTTGTTTAGTTTCATGTTTATATAGCTTGATAATTATGATTTATAACTTGCTTTTTTGACTTTAGAACTGAGTATAAACTCTTCCATCTTGCTATTGACGACAACCTCTGCTTCTGCGATAATAGATTGCATCTGCTCGAGGAGGTAGGTATTGGATAACTTCTCAAGTGTCGCTTTCGCGATACTTTCCTGCTCAGGAGAAAGCTCTTGTAGTGTCATATACTCGGTTAATCCGTTTACCTCGTCTGAGGTGAGATTGTCCTTATCTTTGTTTGAGGCTTGGGTAGCCCACCAATCGTTTTCCTCATTGAGGTCATCAGCAGATACCCCCATACTGGCAAGCATTTCCTGAGTGAGAAAATCTTGTATATCTATTCCTTCCTCATCTTCTTCTACCTCGTCATCAATAGTGTAGATGTAATCACTCACTTGTGTCTTAGCTACGCCAATGATTGCATCGTGCATTTTCGGCTTCTTTATCTGTTCTTGTAACACTTTGGTCGGGGATGGAGTAGGGTTCGTTTCTTGAGCCTCAAGGCTCATTCTTTCCATAGACCCATGGCTTTTTATCTTCCCTTTGATGGCAGGGAAAAGCATGTAGATACCTAAGCCAATGCCCACAACAAAAAAGGCGCTTATAAGCAAGAAAGTAGAAGTCATCATCTTCGCCTATCAATCAATAGTTATAGATGCACGATTGCGCTCAATCTCTTCATTGAGAAAGTCTTTGTAGTGAGATAGATGAGCTGTAATAATATTCTCAAGATAAGAAGAGAGTGCACACCGTGGTCCGATGTGAAAAACTACTGTCTTGAGCATTTCATAGAGCTCTGCATTGACTGCAACATTAGTCTTTTTAGCAGACTTAGAACTTTGAGTCTCTACAAGATATTTCTTGCAGAAGTTGTTCAAGGTTAAACTGCCCTCCGTATCGTCAATGATAGTAGATGTTTCAACCATGGTGTTTGGAAAGGCTTCCTCCACTTTGTCCTCCTCATCACCTAGTAGGTCATCAGGAAGCTCTGGAGTTTCTACGTTTAGCCCACCAATAACCTCTTGAAGGATAGAGGCTGTAGATGCCTTTTTGTTGTTCGTAGCCATATTTTTTATGTATTACTTTTTTGGAAAATTTTTCTTTCAATCTCATCAATGACTTCAAAAATGCCTGTGCCCTCCATCTGCAATTGAGTAGGAGCGAGGTAGGTGCATCTGCAGACCTCTTTGATATTTCGTGCTTCTCCGACTTCTAAGCTGAATTTCTTGGAGGCGTAGAGAACATTGTCTAAAAGAGTCACTCCTAGGTCTTTGATGAGAGGAGTGTAATTCTCAATAGTATCTCTGCGTTCACTCCTGCTGATTTTATTCCACAAGGCAAAAATTTCTTTGATTTGCACTCGGTCATCTTTAATTTTGGTGCAGGATTCTTTGAGTGTGCGGAGATACAGCATACTCGAAGTCATGCTTTGGATGTCAGGTTCTATGGGAGAAATCACATAGTCCATCCTAAGGGAGAAAAACAAAAGATCAACAGAGTTAAGCCTTCCGGGGAGGTCGAAAACAACAATGTCAGAATTGAGTTTCTCACTCCATTCACTTGCTGAAGCAAAGGCTTTATCAATGTGAGAGGGGATAATGTTATAAGCTTTCTTCTTGTAGGACTGGAATTGTGTCTTAAGGGCTAAGCCAATGCCCTCTTCTTGCTGAATGAATAAGTTATCACGACGACGAAGTTGCGTGAAAGAGTTTTGGGAATCGTCACAATCAATGACAAGTACATTATAGCCTTTAGTGTAATGTAAGATACTACACATGATTTCGGCGATGGTGCTTTTGCCTACTCCACCTTTCTGACTACCCATACCTATGTAGATAGGTTTTTTCTTCATATCTATGTCCTCTTTGCTTAATCGTTATACTTATTCGCAATCCAAGAATGCAGGACAAATGTGAAGGCATTTTCTTGCTTTTACAAGAAGTCGGGCAATATCGGGCAAAATCGGGCAATATCGGGCAATCGGACTTCCCGATTTAACAATTCGGAATTTTAATATTTTACCTCATTTTTGTCATTTGTGATATTGATATTATATAAACTCGAGGATATTTCTTTTCGGGGTTTGGGAAGAGAGGAGGAAAAATTAGGCGCATAGAGAGGTCAAAAATTACCAGTGCCAATTTTCTTCATTTTTTCATCACATAAATACACGATAACAAGACCACATAATCATATAATCACCGAACCACATAATCACACGATAAAGAAAAAACAAAGGCTCTTTAGTGGCAACCCCCAAAACGTTAAATATCTATAAGCAAAAAAGGTCGGGCAAAATCGGGCAAAATCGGGTAATTCGTTATCAAAATTATCTTTCCATATTTGCCACAAGGATATAGGTCAAATTGTATGACAGAAACAGACGACAGAAAAGAGGGCAGTAGCGTGCGGTATTTACGTATCAGTTTCCGAATGGGCAAGTAGTGTCTTTGTAATACAAATTGACATTTGTAATACAAAAACCTCCTTGCTCCCGTGGGGAGGGGGAACGCTCCAAAGTCGCTATTTTTTAGATAGGTGAATATTAAACATAAAAATAATTACAAATGAGTGAGAAGTTAATGCCACCAAAATGGGATACTTGGATATGCAGGATGCCCAACCCAAATGACCAAAGAAAAGCAATTACTCTTTTCAAGAGGTCAGGGGCACCCACAAAATCGGATTTTATGAGGACGCAAATCCTCAACGAGAATTTTCGGGTCATAAAAACTGACCTAGGGTCTATGCGTTTTTATCAAGAGTTGTCTCAGTTGGTGGCTGCAATTAATAAGATAGGGGTACTCTTCAACCAAACGGTGAAGTCCATCAATCAGTTTCACACTGAAAAAGTAGCCGTGAGACTGCTCAATAATGTAGCCAAAAACCAACTTGAGATTGTCGAGACCCTGAAAAAGGTTATTGACTTAGTAGAAGAAATGAAAAATGATAGTCAGTGTAACGACTCCGAAAAGCTTGATGGCGAAGCTGGAGTATGACTTTAAGCAAGAAAACAAAGAAAAGTCTACCTTGATTTATTCTCAAGGGGTATCCGTCGGGTCAGATGGTTACCCCAATATCGAAGTAGCCTACACCGAAATAATGGCACAGATACCTGAAAATGTGCGAACGAAGAACATCGTGTTCGCAGCATCTCTCAATCCTGATCCAAGAGAATACCTCTCAGATGAACAACTGATGCTAATTGCTCGTGAGTTTATGGAGAGAATGGGGTATGGCAAGCAACCCTTTATCGTGACTCGACATCACGATATTGAAAGGGAACACATTCACATTCTCTCTACAAGGGTGCGACCTGATGGGAAAAAGATACCTGACAAGTATGAGGGACAGAAGGCACGTTCAATTATAGACAGCTTAGAGGTCAAGTATGGTCTCATACTATCACCGAAGAATGCCCAAAAACAGAACAAGAAGGAGGTAGCAAAAAGAGTTTATGGGCTCTACGCTGAACCAATAAGGGTAGGCAAAGCTAATATCTTTGAGCAAACTAGAAGTGTGCTTAGGAGGATTTTACCTGAAAGTAAATTTCAGTCGATTGGGGAGTTTAATGCTCTCTTAGCTAAATACAATCTCAAAGCAGAGATTACCAAGACTGAATACAAGGGTAAAATCTATGAGGGGATAGCTTATGCACCTATAGATAATAAGGGACAGGTGGCAGGTAAACCCATTTCGGGGTCGGAACTTGGTCGAGGTTTTGGTCTATCTGCGGTGCAGAACAGAATGCGCAAATCTAAACCTCTAGTAGCAGAAAGGATACCTCATTTTATCGAGGTGCTACAATCAACGATGGAGAAGCGACCTGCCACTATTGAGGACTTCAAACGACAATTAGCCGACCAAGGTATACGACCCATGATTTTTCAAAATGAAAAAGGACGTATCTATGGTGTCACATTTGTCGAGGACAATACAAACACTGCCATCAATGGCTCTAAGATAGGCAAAGAATTCTCGGCAAATGCCTTTAACGACTACTTCTCTCCAGAGACACAAACGCCTCTTCAGATAGAAGAAAAACTAGAGCAAATAGAAGCCAATGCAGACTCCTCCATAACTCTGACCTCATGGACTACAGGTAATGATGATGGTAGAGACTATACGGAGGAGGCATTTGCAAGAAGAATGAAGCGTCTCTATGGGACAAAAAAGCCTAGGAGACCAAAGCAAAAATAACATATACACTTATACATAATATGGGACAAGAAGACGATTTGAGAGCGTTAGGCAAAATAATGGACTTCATGAAGGGATTAGGTATCTTCATCCTTATTTTGCACATCTATTTTTATTGCTGGAGTGCTTTTCACGAGTTAGGACTAACCTATCCAGTTATTAACACAGTGCTGATGAGATTATCACAAAAGACGATGCTATTCTCATCTCCGCTGTTTTCCAAGTTGCTCGCTTTAGTATTCCTAGCTCTTGGTGTATTAGGTATTAGAGGAGTTAAAAATGAAAAGATAACTTGGTCAATGGTAGCCTTAGCTATGCTAGGTGGAACCATATTTTACTTTGGTAATTTTGGGCTCCTTGATATAAGACTTCCTTTACCAATAGGAAAGTTAATGATATATCGTTTTGTACTATATTCAATTACCTTGGCTATTGGCACAGCTCTCTATATTCTCGGGCTATCATGGATAAGAATGCTGATGGACAACAATCTTATGGATGATGTCTTTAATATCGAGAATGAAAGTTTTATGCAGGAGACTAGACTCATAACCAACGAGGACTCTGTCAATCTGCCCACAAGGTTTTATTACAATAAAACATGGAATGATGGGTGGATTAACGTAATTAGCCCTTATCGTGCTACAATGGTTTTAGGTACTCCTGGCTCAGGTAAATCTTTCGCTGTTGTCAATAATTACATCAAGCAATTCATCGAGAAAGGCTTTGCGATGTACGTTTACGACTTCAAGTTTCCTGACCTTTCAATTATCGCTTATAACCATCTTGCCAATCACCTAGATAAATACGGTGACACAAAACCCAAATTCTACATTATCAACATAGATGACCCAAGGCGCTCTCATAGATGCAACCCATTGTCTCCTCGCTTTATGACAGATATATCTGACGCGTACGAAAGTGCCTATACCATCATGTTAAACCTCAATAAAACATGGATACAGAAGCAGGGCGATTTCTTTGTAGAATCTCCAATTACATTATTGACCGCAATAATATGGTTTCTCAAAATCTACGATGAGGGGAAATACTGCACTTTCCCACATGCGATTGAGCTTTTGAATGCGAATTATGAGACGGTATTCAACATATTGATGGATTATGATGAGCTGGAAAACTACATGGCTCCTTTTATGGACGCTTTTCGGGGCAATGCTCAAGACCAATTGCAGGGACAATTGGCATCTGCAAAAATTCCATTGGCTCGCATGATTTCTCCAGCACTCTACTGGGTGATGTCAGGTGATGACTTCACTCTCGACCTGAATAACCCGAAAGATCCAAAGGTGCTTGTAGTGGGGAATAACCCTGACCGCCAAAACATCTATTCTGCAGCATTAGGATTGTATAATGCTCGAATAGTCAAACTTATCAATAAGAAACGAATTAACTTTGAGGGAGAGAATGGCGAAATAGAGTCGGTTCGCACGATGAAGTCTTCTGTAATTATCGATGAGCTTCCAACAATCTACTTCCGAGGTCTTGACAACCTTATCAATACTGCTCGTTCTAATCGAGTAGCAGTTTGTCTTGGTTTCCAAGACTTCTCTCAGCTGACGCGAGATTATGGTGACAAAGAGGCAAAAGTAATTCAAAATACCGTTGCAAATCTGTTTAGCGGTCAGGTAACCGGGGATACTGCCGAAACGATTTCGAAGCGCTTTGGTAAAGTACTCCAAAAGAGAACCTCAAAGAGTATCAATCGTAATGACACTTCGACTTCTATTTCTACTCAAATGGAAAGTCTTATACCAGCGAGTAAGATTTCAACTCTTACGCAAGGTACTTTTGTCGGGGTGGTGGCTGATGACATAAACCAGCCAATCGAGCAAAAGATTTTCCACTCTCATATCATAGTGGATGTTAAGAAGGTCAAGGAGGAGGAAAGTAAGTACATCAAAGAGATGCCTATTCTCTTAGACTATAAAGGGGTACCACTGACTGATGACGAGGCAGACGGAGTCCTGAGAGCCAATTACAATCGCATCAAGGAGGAGGTTAGAGCAATAGTTGCCCTCGAAAGCGACAGAATAAAGAAGAAACAAGAGGCTCAACAAGGCACTGAAGCATAGAAAAAGCGAGGGGTTTCCTCGCTTTTTCTATGAGTTATTATCCTATAGGTCAATCATTATCACCTTTATCATCATAGAGTTCAACAGTGATATTATACTCATTGTTACAATAACAAGCCCCTTTCTCTTCTAGGAACTTTTTCATCACCTCTGTTCGGTCTGCGATATATGCTTCTTCAATTGGCTCAAAATGAGCTCTCAGTTCATCAGCATACTTCGCAAATGCCTCTTTCATTTCAGGATTTCCATCGAAGTATCTATCTACAGCCCAATCTGGAATAACACGAACCTCCTCCAGCTTCCCATGTTCGTTGGTATAGGTGAAGTATGGTGCTAATTCTTCACCACGCTCTCTTTGAGCATGCCAAAGGCTAGAAAGATACCTTGTATGTGCTAAAGTGTGCTCCAACAAATTAAAGTAGGCTCTATAATCCTCTCCTCTTAAACTCCTCAATTCTTCATGCCATTCTATCTGTTCTTCCGTAGGATAAGGATACAGAGCTTCTACTCCGCCCCAATCTTCAACAATCTCTTTTACAAGAGTTGGCATCTGAATTTCTCTAAACTCATCTTCAACATAGACATCATAGTCGAGTTCTTCAAGACCTCCGATACTTTTTATAAGGTCTAACACTCTTTGCTCTTTACTGAGCTTGTAAGCCAAACTTCTGATGTGCATGTAATGAAGTTTCCCATCAAAGCAATTTAACTCGTAGTCTACTGCATGTTTGCACTCATCAAAGACAGAGCGACTCACACCTTCAATTAGATATGTACTTGCATCTGATTCAGGATACATTAGACTCTTATCTTTGGACATTTCGCGAGCTTTCATGGCTTTCATGATGATGTACTCTTTATCTTCACACAAATCAGGACATTCATCATAGAGCCACTCCTCAAGTCGTTTCTCGTACTCATCATAGATGCCGACTTCTCTCGCTAAAACCAAAGGCTCGTATTTAGATTGTTTGTTATTAGTCATAAAAAACATATTTTATTTGGTTCAAATCATACTCCACAAAGCTAGCAATAATCCGAGCAACGACAAAGATTATTGAGAAGATAAAAATGCTTTCAAATTGTTGTTTGATGAGCCAAAAGAATAAATGGGAAGCAAAGTCTTGCTACTCTAGCTCGCTTCGGTGTCTTGATGGCCACCCTTTGCAAGGGACACTTCGTTTTGGCTATCCAAGACACGCACTCGCTCTCGCACGCTCAGACATTGCTTCCCATAGCTCCCTTTACGGAGACTGTTTCGCAAGCTCAACAGACTCCTCAGGGGAGCTTCATCATCACATGAAAAGAAGATTGGACAACTGTTCCATAATCTAAAAATGGCATGCTTTATTGCCTTTTTTGTTATGCAAACTCAAATTATGTGGCGTATAATTGGTCAATTATATGGACTTTTGTCCTTGTAATATCTTATTAAGTGGCATCAGAAATCGCTCCAACAATCTTAAATCATCGGTAATAATATCTGCAATTCCTTGCATTTCCTGTGTTATCGGTAGTATTTTACCGTAATTTGTCTCCATCCCTTTTGGAAAACTTATTTCCACAACATAAAAGCCATCGGCATTTGGTAGAGTAGATACGCTCTCAACCCTTCCATACAGATAGCCAAATTCTTGATCTGGAAAATTTTCAATTCGAACATTAACTTGCTGTCCTTTTTTTACTTTTCCTGCCCTATGAATAGGTAATAAAGCTTTCCCTTTTGACATGGATTTGGTGTGGGGTATTACTGAAAATACGGTTTCTCCCAAGTTCACATTTTGATTAGCAGTCCAAACTCCCATTTGTGTTACAACTCCATTGATAGGACTTTTTAGTACGTACGTATGCTCCCATTCCTTAATTTGTGCTTTTAAAGTTTCTACCATATTACGGAACTCTAATCTGTACCTTTGATCCTTTTCAACAGTTAATTGTTTTAAATCCAAAAATGTATCTTCGTCTTTTAGTAGCTGTAAATGTGATTGTTGCATTGACAAGAAATATGAAGCGTAAACTTGCTTTTGTTGAAGAAAATTTTTTTTAGAAAGATCATATTCATTGCCAGAAATAATGTTTTTTATCAATAATATTGAGTCTCGTTCAAAAATGCTCTTTGCTATAAGGTATTGTTCTTCAACTAAAGATTTTTGGTTTGTGATATGGTGATGCTGTATTTTTTGTAGAGCCATTTCTTGATTTTTTAAAGCGATTTTCTTTGGGTAATAATCTAATTCTCTGTGAATTAAATAATTATTCAAACTCGTAACAAAATTTGCGTAAGCAATCTGGTTTACTCCAAGTGAAAAAGTCTTCTCTTTAAAAATAGACGCATTCCTTATAAAATCATCATCAGATTTACATTGCCCTATTAATTCAATCAGATAAAACATATCTGAACTATTGGCAGGATTTCTGATAACTGCAAGTGGAGCATCTATTTCAACAGGTTCATTATTGTTTACATAAATACAATCTATCTTCCCGCTAGATTGAGCAATGATACTTACAGGGGGATCTATTGTTGTTACTGTAATTTTTGCATTTATAGTATCAGGATATTTGAACTCCCAACTGCCAAATAATAAAATAATTACAAAAAAGAACACCGTACTAATGCCATAGTGGGAGGTCCATGAAGGAATCTTGCCTATGATTTCCTGTACTTCTTCACTGTAGACCTCAAGTTCACACTTATTTTTGTTGGAATCCTTCATGACTTAGGCATTTTGATTACTAATATCTAATTGGTTTTTAACTAATTGGTAGTATACGCTTTGATTTTTTATTAACTGTTCGTGAGTTCCTTCTTCTTCAACTCTCCCTTTTCCTAAAACAACAATTTTATCTGCATTTCGAATTGTACTTAATCTATGTGCCACTATTATTACCGTCTTTCCTCTGTAAAACTCATTTAACTGTTCCATAATACTCGTTTCATTATATGTATCTAGTGCATTTGTAGCTTCATCAAGAAAAATAAATTCTGGATTTTTATAGACTGCCCGAGCAATCAAAATGCGTTGTCTTTGTCCTTGACTGATTCCGTTTCCCTCCATGCCTATTTTAGTGTTATAGCCAAGAGGAAGAGATTCTATAAAATCTTGAATGTTTGCAACTTTTACAGAATGTGATAATCTCCCAAAATCTATATGATTAACACCTACGGCTATATTATTAGCGATGCTTTCTGAAAAAATAAATCCATCTTGCATAACTGAGCCACTTTTACTTCTCCATAAATATGGATTAATCATATCCAAAGCAGTACCACCAACTTTGATAGTTCCTTCAGTCGGGGTATAAAATCCCAATAATAATTTTACCAATGTCGTTTTCCCACTTCCGCTGGAACCAACAATAGCTGTTACCTTTTTCTCCGGAATAGTTAAATTGATGTTCTCTAATACAAAGTCTCGTTTTGCCCCATTATAACTAAAGGATAAATCTTTTAGTATAATATCATGCTTTTCGGGCAAACTTGTTAATTTTAAACTGCTATTTTGACTTTCATCTTCTTTTTTATAAACTTCACTCAGCCTTTCTAGACTTATCTGTGCATCTTGAAGTGCTTGTGAAAAACTTATAAAATGCTCAATAGGTGCATTTAGCTGCCCTATTATGTAAATAAGTGCCATCATCATTCCAAGTGTCATTTCTCCGTCGACAACAGCTCTTGCTGCAATGAATGAAATAAAAATACTTGTACTTTGACTAAAAAAGACGGTTCCTAATTGTTGTAATTGCCCTAATGCTAATCCTTTTATGCTTAACTTAAATAGCTTTACTTGAATGCGTTCCCACTGCCACCGTTTTTGTTTTTCACAATTATTTAACTTTATTTCTTGCATTCCTGTAATCATTTGGATAAGACTACTTTGTTCACGAGAGGCTTGGAAAAATTGTTTATAGTCCAATTCTCTGCGCCGTTTCATAAAAATAAGAACCCATAGTACGTATAGAGTATTACCCACAAGGAAAACGATAAAAATTGTAATGTTATAGTATGCGAGTATTAGTGCGAATATGATAAAGCTCACCATTGAAAAAACAGAACTGATGGAGTTATTAGTAAGAAAAGACTCTATTCGTTCATGGTCATTAATACGTTGCAATATATCTCCAGTCATTTTGCTATCAAAATATGATATTGGCAATCGCATTAGTTTCGCTAAAAAATCAGATATTAGCGAGATATTAATCCGTGTATTCATATGAAGAAGAAGCCAGCTTCTCAAGAACTCCACTGATAGCTTTGTAATAAAAAGGGTGAATTGAGCAATTAGTATAAGCGTAATAAAGTTTAAATTACTATCTCTAATTCCAACATCGACAAGTGATTGTGTGAGAAAAGGAAAGATTAGCTGTAATATGCTGACAACCACCATTCCTAATGCTAATTGACCTAATTGCTTTCTATAGGGGGTCAAATATTTCAATATAAAATTGAACCCCCAACTATGTTCTTCTTCTTCCTCATTAATTTCAAAGAACATTGTATTCGGATCCAATAATAATACAAGTCCTTTTTCTTCTCCTTTATTTTTAGTATTACACCAATGTTTTATAAATTCAGTTTCGTCATATATAATTGAACCAATCGCTGGATCAGCAATATAGAAAAATAGTTTTGAGCCTTTACGTCTTACTTCGTAAAGCACGACAAAATGATTCTGATTCCAATGAATGATACAAGGCAATGGCGCTTCATTGGCTAGTTGTGTAAGGGATAAGATAACACCTGAAGTCCGAAAGCCTATAGACTCTGCAGCATCGCTAATTCCCAACATTGAAACTCCTTCTCGAGTAATAAAGGACTTTTCACGTAATGTTTCAAGTTGGTAATGCTTTCCATAATGCTTCGCAATCATTCTTAAACATGCGGGACCACAGTCCATACTATCAGCTTGTAAATAAATTGGGAAACGTTTCATTTCAATTAATCTTCCTATTTTTCTTGCCCAATAATTACACCAGATTTATTATATTTAATTACATGGGGGATTGAGGTTACCTTCATGTCTATAAACCATCGGGAAGTCTGACTGTTTGTCGTAAAGTAGCAGTGTTTTTCTTTGTCAAGTCTTAGCTCCTTAACTCTCTTTTTCCAATCAGCACTATTATCCATAAAAGTAATAAATACATATTCAACTCCTTTTCTCTTATTTTTCTCTCTTGTCTCTTGTTCTGCTTTAATTTTTGTAATACATGGAGAACACCATGATGCCCAAATATCCAATACTACCTCTTTCCCTCTTAATTTCTCCAAAACCTCTTCTAGTGTAGTGGTTTCACCTTGAGCATTCACTATAACGACATCATTAGTTGCATTTGGATCAATGCTGTATTTTTTCATTAAAAAAACTGGAAGTTCAGAGGACGGGTATAGGTTAAGATACTCTTGACTATTTTTCTGAATGATATCCCATGGAGCCTCAGAATATATTCGGTCTAAATACTGAGAGATACTGATTTTAATAAGAGTAGAAGGNATTGGAATTGCTCTTAAAATAGAATCCAACACCGCAACAGAATAGATATTCCCATCATATAGGTGGCGAGTTATGTTGTAGTGATTTGACAAGAGTTTATAATAATTTGAGTTGTAGTAAAAACTAGAATCTGTTTCTACTTCTGAATAATTAAAATCCCAATCGGCTCTGTAT
>NZ_KB904295.1 GCF_000379925.1 Porphyromonas levii DSM 23370
CCAGAATCCGGATTATATCTTGTCTGCGAAATAAAATGCATAGTGCCACAAAGGTAAGGATAAAAAAATCCACCGCTGTGTACTACATTTCGATTTAAAAAACAACTACCCCGATGAAATCAGCATTTCACTCCTCAAAATGCCCAAAAACCACCCCAAAATATACTCTAGGGGTCAAACTTGGGTTAAAACTCCTACTTGGGGAATTATAGGACTTAAATGAATGTGTATTAGGTAGTGCGGTGGGAAAAGTGTAAATTTGCGTCTACGTAATATAAGGAATATATGGCAAGAAAAAAGAAAGCGCCCGTAATAGTAGAGGGAGTAAAGATAGAGAAGATGGCAGGCGAAGGTAAGTGTATCGGACACCTACCTGATGAGCGTGCGGTATTTGTCCCCTACTCTGCTCCGGGTGATATACTAAACATCCGCTTGGGCAGAAGCCGTAAAGCGTATGCAGAAGGGGTGATAGCGGATATTGTAGAACCATCGCCCGAGAGAGTGGAGCCTAGGTGCGAACACTTTACCATTTGTGGAGGCTGTAAGTGGCAACACCTCCCCTACTCTATGCAGCTGGAGGGGAAACAGCAACAAGTCTATGATCAGCTGGAGCGTATCGGACACCTTGCGATAGAGGATAAAAGACCGATACTCGGGGCAGAGCAAATATATAACTATCGCAATAAGCTTGAGTACACCTTCTCTAACCGCAGATGGCTGACTAGTGAGGAGTTGGATATGAATAACGATGAAGCCAACGTGCACTCTATGGATGGACTAGGGTTCCATATCCCAGGCATGTTCGACAAAGTACTGGACATCAAGGCGTGTCACCTACAAGGGGAGATCAGTAATCGCATCCGTCTATTTATCAAGGACTATTGCCAGAGTCACAAGGGGTATGAGTTTTACAACCTCCGCAACCACGAGGGCTTTATGCGCACGCTGATGATTAGGACGAGTTCTTTAGGAGAGCTGATGGTGGTGGTTGTATTCGCAAATGAAGCAGAAACTAAGCGCATAGCTCTACTCTCTGCTATTAGGGAGCAGTTTCCTGAAATCACCTCCCTGATGTATGTTATTAATACTAAGCTCAATGATTCGTTTGGCGACCTTGAGGTACTCCCATTCGCTGGGGAAGACCATATTTGGGAGGAAATGGAGGGGCTTAAGTACAAAATTGGGCCAAAGAGTTTTTACCAAACTAATAGTCGACAGGCTCTTCACCTCTATGAGCAAGTGAGGGAGCTAGCACAGCTTAAGGGAGATGAACTCGTCTATGACCTATACACTGGCACAGGTACCATTGCCTCTTTTGTCAGTCGTAACGCAAAAAAGGTCATCGGTATAGAGTATGTACCAGAAGCTATAGAGGATGCTCGAACCAATATGGCTGTAAATGGTTTAGATAATATGGAGTTCTTCGCTGGGGATATGAAAGATATCCTTACCGATGACTTCATAGCAGAGCACGGTCATCCAGACTTACTCATTACCGACCCACCAAGGGCTGGTATGCACGCTGATGTGGTGGCTACGATTCTGCGGACCGCTCCGAAACGTATCGTATACGTAAGCTGCAACCCTGCTACTCAGGCTCGAGATGTAGAGATGATGGCAGAGGATTATAATGTAATAGTGACACAGCCAGTGGATATGTTTCCACATACAAGCCATGTAGAGAATATCCTTCTCCTAGAGCGCAAGTGAAGCTGTGGCACAGTTATTGCCCAATAAACTTAGTGGACGTATAGTCCCTAAGCACTACGACTTAGAAAGTATAACATTAAATAGATAGAATTCTTGAAGACAAAGAATAGCACAACGACTGCTCTCGTAGAGACAATCGTGGAGGGAATAAGGGAGAAAAAAGGTAAGCATATTACCATACTAGACATGGGTGGAATAGATGATGCTTTCTGCGACTACATGGTAGTGGCAGAAGGCAATACTCCTACTCAGGTCAATGCGCTAGAGGACTCTGTATGGGATACCGTACAGAAAAAACTAGGGGACAAACCCATACATACCCATATAGGTGGCGGCGAGTGGATTGCTATGGACTATGTGGATGTAATGGTACATCTATTTGTGCCAGAGCAACGTAAATATTACGGACTGGAGCAGATGTGGGCCGATGCCAAGCAAACATCCCTCCCCGATGAAGATTGATAGACTTGGTAATAAGGTAGCTAATACATGAGCAATAATAACTCAAAGAAGCAAATGCCCAATAATACCCCTCCACGTTTCCCCAAACGCAAGAGAGGAGGACTGGCATGGCTATATGCCCTCATGTTCCTTTCTATTATTGGAATATTTCTATTCTCCAGAAGTGATTCGGGAGAGAAAGTAGAGTGGAGTCGCTTCCAATCGATGCTCCAGAAAGATCTTTTCGAGGAGGTCACCGTTTACAGTGCTCAAGGCAATGTCGTGGCAGTAGTAAAGAAGAAGGCTGAAAAGGAAGCCGAGAGCTATGGCATATCATCCAGCAGGAGCGAAGGAGCACGCACAGCTCTACTGCAAAGGGTTGAGATAGAGTCTCAGATTCCTGGTGCTAACGCATTCAACGACCTCTATCAAAGCATTATGGCTAGCGATAAGCCTATTGATGCCAAGGTCTCTTATGTCAATAGCTCCAATGGATTACTAACTGTACTACTCAACTTCCTACCCTTTGTCCTACTCATCCTTTTCTGGGTGTGGATGAGTCGTCGCATGATGAGTGGTGGCGGCAACTCTGGCGGAGGAGGTGGTATATTCAATGTAGGTAAGTCTAAGGCACAACTCTTCGACACAGAGAATAAGGTCAATGTAACCTTTAAAGATGTCGCTGGCTTGAGTGGGGCAAAGCAGGAGGTAGAAGAGATAGTACACTTCCTCAAGGAGCCTCAGAAATATACCGAGTTAGGTGGCAAGATACCCAAGGGCGCACTTCTAGTAGGGCCTCCTGGTACAGGTAAGACGTTACTAGCGAAGGCAGTAGCAGGAGAGGCTGGTGTACCTTTCTTCTCTCTCTCTGGTTCCGACTTCGTAGAGATGTTTGTGGGGGTTGGTGCATCACGAGTACGCGATCTATTTAAGAAAGCCAAGGAGAAGTCGCCTTGCATCATCTTTATCGATGAGATAGATGCTATAGGTAGAGCGCGAAGCAAGAATGCCGGGTTTAGTGGTAATGACGAGCGCGAGAATACCCTCAACCAACTACTCACAGAGATGGATGGCTTCGGAACCAATAGCGGTGTCATCATACTTGCCGCTACCAACCGAGTAGATATCCTAGACAAGGCCTTGCTCCGTGCGGGACGATTTGACCGCCAGATCAGTGTTGAGCTACCCGATGTACATGAGCGTAAAGAGATATTCCAGGTACACATGAGGGCTCTAAAGATGGACGAATCGGTAGATATCGATTTACTCGCTCGCCAGACCCCTGGTTTCTCTGGTGCGGATATCGCCAACGTATGTAACGAAGCCGCTCTACATGCAGCACGCTCCAATAAGAAGGTTATCCAAAGTAGCGACTTCATGAGCGCTATTGATAGGATTGTAGGTGGTCTGGAAAAGAAGACTAAGATTACTACTGAGGAGGAGAAGAAGGCTATCGCTATCCACGAAGCTGGGCACGCTACAGTAAGCTGGCTATTGGAGCATGCCAATCCGCTTATCAAGGTAACCATTGTACCCCGTGGACGCGCACTTGGTGCCGCTTGGTACCTACCTGAAGAACGACAGATTACGACTACAGAGCAATTGCTAGACGAGATGTGTGCTACTCTTGGAGGGCGTGCAGCTGAGTATATCACCTTCGGTAAGATATCTACTGGTGCAGCCAACGACCTCATGAAGGTGACACGTATGGCACAGGCTATGGTGACCTACTTTGGTATGAGTGAGAAGCTCCCGAACATCAACTATGAGGACAACCAGAACGAATATGGTTTCACTAAGCCATACAGTGAGGCAACCTCTAAACTCATCGATGAGGAAGTCCTTTCCATTATCAATACTCAGTATGAACGAGCTAAACAACTGCTTACTGAGCATAAGGAAGGGCATAAGGCTATTGCAGATCTCCTTTACTCTAGAGAGGTAATATTTACAGAGGATGTCGAGAAGATACTCGGCAAACGACCTTGGAAGTCTCGTGCAGATCAGCTACTAGAGAGCGAAAGAGCTGACAACGCAGAGAAGATCGAATCTGAGAGCACAGAGGAATAAGCCCTCCCAAATTGATATGAGGCATCGGGTATAGAAGTGTTCTATTCCCGATGCCTCTTTTATGTCATGGCTATATTATGTATCTTTGGAGGGAGTAATCATAATTAGTAACAATCACTATGTCGCCATACCTAATACTCGGACTACTTATTGGCTACTTTGTCCTGCTCTTTGGGGTCTCCTACTTTTCGGGGCGCAAAGCCAACAATGCAGGCTTCTTTGTAGGGAATAGACAAAACCACTGGCTCATTGTAGCCATTGCCACAATTGGTTCCACCATCAGTGGGGTCACCTTTGTATCTGTCCCTGGAATGGTCTCTGGGGCAGGCTTCTCCTACCTACAGATGGTTTTAGGCTTCGTAGTCGGACAAGCCGTCATCGCTTTCGTCCTATTACCACTTTTCTACCGGCTCAACCTCTTCTCCATCTACGAGTATCTCGACAAGCGATTTGGCATAAGTGCGTACAAGACAGGTGCATGGTTTTTCTTTATCGCCAAAATGCTCGGCGCCTCAGTTCGTATCTTTCTGGTTGTACTTACAATGCAACTATTAGTATTTGACCCACTCGGAATCCCCTTCTTCATCAATGCCCTTCTTACGGTCTTCCTTGTCTACATCTATACTTTCTTCGGTGGTGTCAAGAGTGTCATAAGCACAGACGTACTCAAGTCTGTTTGCCTTATTCTCTCCGTAGTCCTCAGCATCTACTTTATCTCCGAGGCACTCCAACTCGAATTCGGGAGCTTCACCACTCTTGTCAAAGAGAGCGATATGAGCCGAGTATTCTTCTTAGATGATATTAATGATAAGCGCTTCTTTTGGAAACAATTCCTAGCTGGAGCCTTCACTATGATTGCGACCAACGGACTAGACCAAGACATGATGCAACGCAATCTCAGTTGCAAGAGCTACAAGGAGAGCCAGAAGAATGCAATGCTAAGTATCGCAATGCAGTTGGTGGTCATCACCCTCTTCCTGCTCCTTGGGCTACTCTTATACACCTATGCTGCTCAATTCAATATCGTCCTTCCTGCGAAAGGAGATGAAGTCTTCCCATTCATAGCTACTGGCAACTTCTTTCCAGTAGCCCTGGGTATCGTCTTTATTATTGGACTGATTGCCACATCCTACTCCGCTGCGGGTTCAGCGCTCACTGCACTTACCACCTCATTTACTATCGATATTCTTGAGGGTAGATCCAAAAGCGAAAGTAACCTCACGAGGCTCCGTAAGCGTGTCCATATTCTTATGGCAGTCATCATGGCACTATGTATCTATGGCTTCAATATCGCCAATAGTACCTCCGTTATCGATGCTGTTTATATCCTTTCGAGCTATACTTATGGCCCGATACTGGGGATGTTTGCTTTTGGCATGATAAGCCATCGTCCAATTCGAGACCGATGGGTACCAGTCGTAGCGATTCTCTCCCCTATCCTCTGCTTCATCCTCGATCACAACTCCGAAGCATGGTTTGGCGGCTACCGATTCAGCTACGAGATATTAATTATCAACGCCCTCTTCACCATAGTGGGGCTAGCAATGATTAGCAAGTCATATGAAACAGATACTACTCGCTGATAGTGGCTCGACCAAGACTACTTGGAGACTAGGCGCATTGGAACTACGTACCAAAGGTATCAACCCATACTTCACCACAACTACAGAGATCGTCGAACTACTCGAGAAAGAGCTATGCCCTCTCCTCCCTTCCAACACATTCGATGAAATCCACTTCTATGGGGCAGGATGCACCCCAGAAAAGTCTCCCATAGTCTCCTCAGCTCTTCACCAAGTGTTTATAGCACCAGTTATCTCTGTACAATCGGATATGCTCGGGGCTGCAAGGGCACTATGTCAACACCAGCCAGGCGTAGCATGTATACTCGGCACAGGTTCCAACTCCTGTAGCTACGATGGCGAGAATATGGTACAGAATGTATCGCCTCTCGGATATATCCTAGGGGACGAAGGCAGCGGAACCGTATTAGGTAAGCTCTTCGTTGGCGCAGTATTGAAAAACCAAATGCCTCTTGGGCTTAAGGAACACTTTCTCGAGCACCACAACACCAATCCTGCCGAGATTATCGACCGTGTCTACCGTCAACCACATCCCAATACCTACCTTGCCTCCTTCGCCCCTTATATAGCACAGCACCTCAATCTACCAGAGGTTTATCATCTGGTTGAAGATGCCTTCCGATGCTTTATTATTCGGAATGTACGACAATACCCTATTGCTTCGTCTACTTTAGTGCACTTTGTAGGTTCAGTCGCCTACCACTTTCAAGCGCCATTGCGCTCAGCATGTGCAAAAGAGCACATCACCATTGGCACCACCGCCAAAGAACCCATAGACGGACTCTATCAATACCATTACCCAATGAACGACTTTATCAAAATAACAGAGAGCTCCTCTCTATATAATAATCTTGAACACAAAGAAGTTGGAGAGATTCTCCGCGAGATCAATCAAGAAGACCATAAGATAGCCGATGCCGTAGCGCAGACGATTCCAGTCCTCCAGAGATTCGTAGAGCAAGCCCTTCCCCGTATAGAGAGAGGTGGGCGTATCTTCTATATAGGTGCTGGCACTAGCGGACGTCTTGGCGTACTAGATGCTTCAGAGATTCCTCCCACCTTCGGTATGCCACCGACTCTTTTCGTAGGGCTCATAGCTGGAGGGGATCACGCACTTCGACATCCGGTTGAGAATGCCGAGGATAGCAAGAATCAAGCTTGGGAAGACCTACAGCAACATAATATAGCTTCGAATGACACCCTTATAGGCATAGCTGCGAGCGGAACCACTCCATACGTTATCGCAGGGCTACAGGAAGCTCGTAAGCGAGGTATTCTAACGGCTTGTATCACCTCCAATCCTGGAAGTCCTATTACCGAAGCAGCAGAATATGCAATAGTAACCATAGTCGGCCCGGAATATGTTACAGGTAGCTCTCGCATGAAATCGGGGACAGCACAGAAGATGGTACTCAATATGATATCCACCTCTCTAATGATCAAGATGGGACGAGTAGAGGGCAATAGGATGGTGAATATGCAGCTTAGCAATCAAAAACTCATCGATCGAGGCACACGCATGCTAGTAGAAGCTCTAGGTCTTACCTACACGGAAGCCCGTGAGCAACTCATACAGGCAGGCTCTGTTAGAGCTGTATTAGACAAGTATCAGATATAAATGACATTCCCTGTAAGATAATGATAAGGGGTGGATAGGTTACGCTAACCTATTCACCCCTTACTATATATAAAATATGTGTCCTCTATTACAAGAAGAAGATATAAGCAAGTGTACTTAGAGAGATTATCAACCACAGTGCTACACCTAGCAACATCGCCTTCACACCTACAGACTTCAGCACATCCAAAGATAATCCAGCTCCAATAAAGAATAGTGCTATATTCAGACCGTGCTTAGAGATGCTGCTTACTACCTTACCAAACTGAGGGTAGTCCTGAAGAAGGAAAGTATTAATCAGCATAGCTAGTATAAAGAAGAAGATAAACTTTGGCACAGAAATCCTCTGGTCTTTCTTCTTGAATATCCAAGCCGTTACCAAGGCTAGTGGCATAATCCAAAGTGCTCTCGTTAGTTTCACGGTAGTCGCAATCCTAAGTGCCTCGTCACCGTAAGCTTCGCCTGTACCCACTACCGAACTGGTATCATGAATTGCAATTGCAGCCCAAAGACCGAAGTCGGCTTGGCTCATACCTATCGCTCTACCTATAGGCGGGAAGATAAAGAGTGCCACTGCATTAAGGATAAAAATCACACCAAGAGCCACAGACATCTGACCACTCTTAGCATCTACCACTGGTCCCACTGCAGCAATAGCGCTACCGCCACAGATAGCAGTACCCGAACTAATCAAGTAACCAGTCTTATAGTCCACCTTAAATACATACTTTGCCAATAGCCATCCTAGTACCATTGTCCCAATCACAGAAGCAATGGTAAAGAGCATACCATCTTTTCCCGACTCCAGCGAAGCATATAGATTCATTCCAAAACCAAGACCCACTACTGAGTACTGAAGTAGATACTTACTCATAGACTTATTGAGCTTCGGATTCACATTACCGAAGGTCAATGCAAAGACCAAACCCATAAGAAGCGCTACGGGAGGGGTAATCCAACTACCGAGTCTCTCCAACCCAGGTATATATGTACATGCTAGTCCAAGTACGACTATAGCAATCAAAGTATAATAGATTATATGCTTATATCTTTCCATAACTTACAAAATTAAGAGGGGTGACTCGTCATGAACTTGACAGCCACCCCTCAAATGTCTATACTCTAAAGAGACAAGTAATACAATTACTTACCCTCTAGCTTCTCACGTAGTTCTGCGAGTGCATCGATATCACCAAGAGTAGACTTCTCAGCCTGAGTAGCATCCTGACGGATAGCCTCACGAGTAGCCTGCTTTGCAGCACGCTCCTCTTGGCGAGCACCCTTCTCCTTATCCTCACGGATACGGCTGTGGCTTAGGATAATGCGCTTTGACTCGCTATTAAACTCAATCACCTTGAACTCTAGAGTCTCGCCCTGCTGAGCCTGAGTGCCATCCTCCTTAGTAAGGTGCTTAGGAGTAGCGAAACCCTCAATACCATGAGGAAGCTCTACTACTGCACCACGATCAAGAAGCTCTACTATCTTACCCTCGTGGATAGTACCTACAGAGAATACACTACCTAGGTTCTCCCATGGGTCAGTCTCAGTCTGCTTGTGACCAAGGCTTAGACGGCGATTCTCCTTATCAATCTCAAGTACCATTACCTCGATTGGATCGCCAATCTTAGTAAACTCACTTGGATGCTTGATTCTCTTAGTCCAAGAAAGGTCGCTGATATGGATTAGACCATCAATACCATCCTCAAACTCTACGAAGATACCGAAGTTGGTGAAGTTACGAACCCTTGCTGTGTGGCGTGAACCTACTGGATACTGGTTCTCAATAGCCTCCCATGGATCTGGAGTAAGCTGCTTGATACCTAGGCTCATCTTACGCTCCTCACGGTCTAGAGTAAGGATCTGAGCCTCTACCTTTTCACCTACCTTTAGGATATCGTGTGGGCTACGTACGTGCTGAGTCCAAGACATCTCACTTACGTGGATAAGACCCTCAACACCTGGAAGCACCTCTACAAATGCACCATACTCAGTGATAACAACGACAGTACCCTCTACCTTGTCACCTACAGTGAGGTTCTCATCAAGGCTATCCCATGGATGTGGGGTAAGCTGCTTAAGACCAAGTGCGATACGATTGCGCTCCTCATCGAAGTCTAGGATAACCACATTGATCTTCTCGTCTAGGGTTACCACCTCCTCTGGAGTGCGGATACGACCCCAAGATAGGTCAGTGATGTGGATAAGACCATCTACACCACCAAGATCTATAAATGCACCATAAGGAACAATATTCTTGACAGTACCCTCAAGTACCTGACCCTTCTCAAGCTTAGAGATAATCTCAGACCTCTGAGCCTCTAGCTCCTCCTCGATCAGTGCCTTGTGTGATACCACTACATTCTTGTACTCCTCATTAACCTTGATGATACGGAATTCCATAGTCTTATCTACGAACTCATCAAAGTCACGGATAGGCTTAACATCGATCTGCGAACCTGGCAAGAAAGCCTCGATACCGAAGATCTCTACAATCATACCACCACGGGTACGATTCTTGATGTAACCCTTAACAACCTCCTGATTATCCATAGCCTCATTGACACGCTCCCAAGCACGAGCAGCGCATGCCTTGCGGTGAGAAAGAATCAGCTGACCATCCTTATTCTCTTGTACCTCAACGAATACCTCTACCTCATCACCTACTGCTAGGTCTGGGTTGTAACGGAACTCATTAGCTGATACAACGCCAAAGGACTTAAAACCTACGTCGACAATCACTTCGCGCTTGCTGATAGACTTGATTGTACCCTTTACAATCTCGCCCTCAGATACTTCTCCCATAGTAGCAGCGTACTGCTCCTCCATCTTCTTGATGCTCTCGGGAGACTCCTCCGTAGCACGCTCGAAGCTGTCCCAATCGAAACCCTCAAGAGGCTTCACTTCTTCGTAGTAATTCTTCATTTAAAAACTGGTGAATAAAATAATGTTACTATCTCTATCCCAACCTCATAGGTCGAGACATCTCTCGAGCCATACACCCTCGGTTGCCCTCCGGATATAGACTTCCGCAAAGATACAAAAAACTTTCAGTCCCACAACAGATTACGCCATTATCTCTCAGGCTAACGCATTAGAGCTTGCTGAATTAGGGGATGTGTTATTTTTGCAGAGTTGAGATGCATGCATGATATTGTCGAACCATTTGTAATTTTGGAGAAAAAAGCGAAGGAAATAGTAGCGACAAAATAATGCGGATAAGTTCCCTGAGGAACGTTATCACATTTTTCGCTAAGAAAGACATAGCGACTGCTACCTCCGTTGTCTCTGGAAGTCGTGTCCTTATCCTAGCAGCTCCGTAGCGCATCTTCACNGTTCCGAAAGTCCCCTCTACCTCATTACGTTGGTGCATCTCCTTGAGTTCTGCCTCTGTCTTTTCTTGTTT
>NZ_KB904296.1 GCF_000379925.1 Porphyromonas levii DSM 23370
AGAGGCAGAACTCAAGGAGATGCACCGACGTAATGAGGTAGAGGGGACTTTCGGAACCGTGAAGATGCGCTACGGAGCTGCTAGGATAAGGACACGACTTCCAGAGACAACGGAGGTAGCAGTCGCTATGTCTTTCTTAGCGAAAAATGTGATAACGTTCCTCAGGGAACTTATCCGCATTATTTTGTCGCTCCTATTTCCTTCGTTTTTTTTCTCCAAAATTACAAATCGTTCGCCAATATCCTGCATGCGTCTCAATTCTTCAAAAAACACATCCCCTAATTCAGCAAGCTCTATCTACTCGTGGCAGGATGTCAGCATCAGCCTAGACCGTATGAATGAAATTCATACCGAAGAGAATGAGGAGAATAGTGACCGCCATGTCACCAGCTTTGCACCAGACAACTTGGACATCAAGGTGGAGAACCTCTCCTTTAAGTACGACCTCTACAGCCCCATTCCTATCCTAGACAACCTCAATCTCACCATTCCCAATGGCAAGGTGACAGCCATTGTGGGAGCTAGTGGAAGTGGGAAAACCACTTTGATCAAGCTACTACTGGGCTACTATTCACCGCTTGAGGGCGAGATAAAGGTCTCAGGAACCAACTTAGAGGAGTACAACCTCAGCTGGTGGCGAAGTCACTGCGGAGCTGTGATGCAGGAGGGGTATCTCTTCAGTGACACCATCGCGCGGAATATCGCCATAAGCGATGACGCCCCAGATATTGAGCGGATTCGAGCGGCCGCTCGTACGGCTAACATCGCAGAACATATCGAGAGCCTTCCCCTTGCCTACAACACGATGATCGGTCAGGATGGGCAAGGGATTAGCCAAGGACAAAGACAGCGAATACTCATTGCTCGGATGGTCTATAAAGACCCTACATTTGTCTTCCTAGATGAAGCCACCAATGCGCTTGATGCCAATAACGAGCGAGCTATTACTGAGAAACTAGAGGACTTCTACAAAGGGAAAACCGTTGTAGTCGTAGCTCACCGCTTATCCACCGTACGTAATGCCGACCAAATCGTAGTACTGGACGAGGGGAAGATTGTAGAAGTGGGCAACCACGAGAGCCTGACGGTCCTCCGAGGCAAGTACTACGAACTCGTCAAGAACCAATTGGAACTAGGCAACTGATATGAAGCAACAAGAAAGAAGCTACGAACTGAGGAGCGAAAAGGTACGCAGCATCGTGGGGCAGATCCCTCCCGCACTGGTTAGATACGGCACCATAATCCTCTTTGCAGTATTGCTAGTCCTATTTGGCATCGCCTACTTTATGCCCTACAAGCAGGTCTATTCTGGCACCATCACCTTTTACGACGTGTCGGAGCCTACTACGCCAGCCTATATCACTTTCGGCAACGATAAAGCTCTGACCAAAATTGCCGAGCCTACTCCTCTCACCATCCACCTCGATGCACAAGACATTACAGTACAATTGCGGAGCATAGAGAATAGACGAGATACCCTCAATCGCTATCCCGCAATCATTGAAGTAAGTATGGTGGCTCAAGACAAATCTGACCTACAAAATACCACATTCGACTTCACCCTAGTAGAGCATCGTACCAACTTACTTGACCATCTTATCCCAGTATTCAAGCAATAATTATAGATTATTGTGGTGTATATAAGCACTATTCTATCGCCCCAAACCACATAATCACACTTCAATATCAAGAGGTAGCCTACACCACGAACGGTGCGGAGCCTGGCTTTGCGATCGAATGAGAGGGCTTTGCGGAGAGTAGAGATGGCTGTGTAGAGACTTATAGGTCAAAAGTATTGGTGATATCCCGTGAGGAGCATAATAGAGCTCCCCGAACTCTCTAGTTTTATTGTGACTGAGAACTATTCTCATCATAAGGACAAGTTGCCATCAAGGAGACAGATCAATGAAGAGAGTACTTCTATACTTAAAGAGGAACAAAGGCACATTGATTATTCTTTTGTCATAGCAGCAAGGTACTCAAATCATTTTAATCCAAACCTACTGAATCTAAAGATTATTTCACGTGAAAATTTCGTTTAGATTCGATAGGTGATGTATAAAATAATTTCCCTATATTTATGGGGACAGTCGTTTTTTATTGCGTTGATGGATCTAAGATGTACTTTAGGGGCAGAAGTATGTGTATCTGTAGCAGTCTCTATTGGTATAACCAAAGATTCCCCCAAGGTATAACTAACGATAGACCTAAGGTATAACCAACGATTGGGCCAAGGTATAACTGGAGCAAAACATAAGGTATAATCAGCGCAAAAAAAACGACAGATCCCATTTGTGGGGTAATAACACCAACCAATTAAATGTATTACGAATTATGAAGGAGATGTTAACAACAACTGAGCTATCAATAGTAATTGGGGGCAACGATAGCTCAAGTAAGGAGAAAAAAGGAACCTATGTAAATAGGGCTTTATTTCTTGTCTGCTTTCTCCTCTTACATCATTCAATATTTGCCCAAGAAGGACTCAGGGTGCCTGCTTCTAAAAACTTTCTAGGGATAGTTGTCGAACATCCGAACGACCTCCCTCTGCCTGGAGTACTCATCCAAGGCATCGTGGGAAATGATACTGTGCTGACTACTACAGACCATCAAGGACGATTTAACTTTCTCTTGCCAGATTCAGATAGCATAATAGTTGCTGGTTATTACTTCGGGAATCAGTTATTCGAGCGATATATTAATCAATGGGACACAAGTGCTGCTACTACTTTCAAGGTCGATATCTCTAAACAACTGCCAGAGGTGGTGGTAAAAGGTATGATGAAGATCGTACACCGTGGCTTTAATAGAGACACGATACAAGTAGAGGGGATCGAGATTTTCAAAAATAGTAACGTGAGTGGCATCCTTGATATGACTCCTGGGGTTGTAGGTAGGAGTGGAAGCTATACCTACCATCAGAAGCCTATCGTAGGAATCCGCTATGGAGAGCGGGGGAAGCTACGCCCCCTATCCGATGAAGTACTCAAAGAATTAGAGGGGCTATATGCTCACGAGCTTAGGAACCTTGAGTTTCGGCAATCCTCTCTCTACAAAGGGGGTGTTGCTTATGAAATGATTGTCCACTTCCGACCTATTACTGGATATTCTATTACGCCGACTATCATTTTAGAGCATACCAAGGAGTGGAATACTACAGACTTTTTATCGGTACGCTTGAATACGCAGCGTCTTCGGAATAATTTATTTCTCTCGTATAACAATAGAGATATTTGGTCATCTTCAAATACAAAGTATACTATTGAAGGGGTGTCTCCTATAGAGATTGACATTAAAAATCAACCTAGCACACACGTTCTCAACATTATGAATAGTACTGAATATGACATTTCCGAGCGTTTCCTCTTGGGTGTGAATGTAGAGCACTATTATAATGCGAGTCATAATGATGTATTCTCTCAAGAAAATCAAATCCCTGTGAAGTACAGAGAAAATCGTAGATATAACGCACTTATGCTTTCTTCTTATATTGATTATGTGATAGGACAGAAGCACAAGATTCATTGGGAGGGGAGCTTTAATCGGATGACTCAGTATTCAAGTAAAAGGAGAGAATCAACGGACTTGTATCACAATTATAGCACCACTTACTCCCCCAATACATCGCTATTCTATACCTACGAAAATAGTGACATAGGACTAACTATTGAAAGCAAAACTGCTGTGGGGTGGCTTAGACTTCTGGAAAGAGTGGATGAAACTCCCCTAGATGTGCTAAAGGAGATGACCATTACACAAGGCATATCTGCAACTAAGCGACTCGGTAAGTCTTGGAGTGTCGGGGTAGGATTGAATGCAGAATATATCCATCGGGAGGGAGCGAGTAGAAATCTACTATGGTTTCCTAATGCAATAATCAAGTACCAAGATGGACAATGGTTATTCGCAGCTGAATTCTCCTCCTTCATTAGGCATCCTCTCTCTACATTGCTTGGAAGCACTCAAAGTACGATTGCGACCAACATCTATGAGAAGGGAAATAAGGCACTGCGAGCAGAGAAGGTCTATGAGATAAAGGTAGATATGGGTTGGAATGATTGGTTTTTGAGCTTATCCAAAAACCTTAGGAATGACATCCAAGCAATGATTCCTAGTATTAGTGAGGAGCAAAGTTTGTTATTCAGACCAGAAAACATAGGAAGCAGAGATGTATATGATATTAGCATCGGGTATTTCTTTAGGTCACAACACTTTGGGGCAAAGCCTTTTTTAAAGTATCGGTTTGGCAAGTTTTCCCCTGTGATTCCGCTAGGGGAAAAGCTTAAACAAGGCTTTGTGGAAATAAGTACCCCAGTGTGGTTCAATTATGAGAGTCACTACTTCACAATAGCACCAGTATATGTGGGCAAATACAGAAATATATTTGATGTTGTGGAGCCTATGTTTACAATAGATGCAGAGTACTCTTTTAGGTTGTTGCAAGATCGTCTGTTGGTTAAGCTTTTTGCAAGTGACATATTCAATAGCAATAATGAGGTTCTTCTATCAAATGTGAATGGAGTCCGAACAGATCGGAGGCTATTGAAAGGGTATCAAAGTTTCGGCGTTTCCTTCACCTACAATTTTAGAAGCGACAAAGTGACAAGAGAAAAAGGTTGGATACGAAACAACAATACAAGACACTGATAATATTTCAAACAGCGAGATGCGATGGATTGCGGACCAGCGTGCTTGGCTATGGTGGTCAAGCACTATGCCCGCCATCCAGATCTGGAGCAAATCCGTGAGGATTGTGCTCTGGGTAAGGAGGGGGTATCTTTGCTGGGGATTAGTAAGGCAGCAGAGAAGCGGGGACTGCACTCGCTAGGTGGGCGCATCACTTTTGAGGCACTAGCGAATGAAGCTCCGCTCTCCTGCATCGATTACTGGAATCATTGAAGTAAGTATGGTGGCTCAAATGAAATCTGACCTACAAAATAGCACTATTCTATCGACCCCAACCACATAATCACACTTCAATATCCAAGCGGTAGCCTACACCACGAACGGTGCGGAGCCTGACTTTGCGATCGAATGAGAGGGCTTTGCGGAGAGTGGAGATGGCTGTGTAGAGACTTGAGGTAGAGCTGATAGATGAGTTAGCACCCCATATCTTTGTGATTAACTGCTCAGAAGTTACCTCTTTACCAATATTATCTAGGAGAGTCCTCAGAATAGTTGTGGGTATCGGACTGATAGAAATGGCTTCACCATTTGGATAAAAGATTAATCCTCTTGAAAAAGACACTTTGAGTGTTGAAAGTGCTACTAAGTCATCATAAGAGTACTCAGGTGCGCGATAGTGCTCTTCCTTCCTTTTATTGAGGTGTAAATTAATGTATGCCTCGAGGAGGTTTGCCGTGAGAGGCTTGCCTACAAAAGCCTGCGCTCCAGCAAGGATACCGCGCTCTCTAGTCTCTGCGTCCGTCCTAGAAGAGATTAAAATCACAGGAAGTGTAGGGTATAGTTTTATCACTTCTTGGCAGAGCTCAATTCCACTCTTCTTTCCGAGCCCTAAGTCGATATCCATAAAGACCAAGTCGGGCTTAAAAGTGCTTAAGGCATTGGCCAGCCCCACGCCATTATTCATATACATAATTTCATAGCCCTGAGTTTTCAGCTGTTCACTCATCTCGGCTCCAAAGTATAGAGTATCATCTACGAGTAGTATCTTTGTCTTATTCATATTTTATAGGTATATCAATTGTAAATCTACTTCCTCCCTCAATTTTCTCATAGAGGAGACAGCCCCCCAATGCTTTCATGATACGTATAGCGGTGATTAGACCCACACCATGTCCCTTGACCACACCACCTATCGTCTCTATATTGTTTTTCTCAGAGAAGCAGACCTTCTTTTTGGGGATTGGAAGTCCTCCTCCATTGTCTGAGATGGAGATAAGGAGCTTTTCCTCTTTCTTCACGACATCTATTGTTATGTTAGGGCTTTCCCCCGAGTACCGAACCGCATTGTCCATCAGGATGCGCAGCAGCATAGTCGTATGCTCCAGCGGTAGGCAGTAACTTTTGTCAGCATCCATATTGATGAGGAAAGTAGGCGAAATCGTAGTGTAGGTAGAAATAAGTTCGTCCTCTATCTGCTCTATCGTATCCACCAAATAGCCCTCCTCAAAGTCACTTTCTTTGCAGGATGTAAGCTTAGGGATTGTCAGTAATTCATCTACTTTTATAACCAGACGATCTACTTGCAGATTGCCCTCATTAATTTGGTTTGCTAGCTCTATCTCTTTTTCAGCCATTGTGAGGTGGATGCGCTCCAGTAGGGCTTTGGTATAGGTAAGAGGGGTTTTGAGGTCATGGACTAGGCCAAAGAAATATTGCTCATTGACATTTTGGTAATACTGTACCCTTTTTATTTGTTGGATAAGTCTCACAAAGCTAATACCAATTATTATCGTAATTAAAAGAATAAAGAAGAGAAGCAATATTAGCCCCTTTTGCTCAGGAAGCATATTAGAGCACCCCCACATCTTGATGATATGGCTATCACTATCTATGACGATAGGATATTCACTATAAAAGTTGTAGTGTCCCAAGTCTTTGCTTCCACTAGTTCTTGTTAGTTCTTGCTTATCTATTCTACTCCCCTCAATAGACACCGTAAGTGATGTGATATTTAGGTTAGCACCATTTACCAGTAATGAGTCTGTAAAAGAAGAGAGAAATTTAGGGTCTTCAATAATTGCATGTGTAATCATCAGCATTTCTAATCCATCACTTAATTTGGTGTCAAGCGTAGCAACTTTAAAACCAACAGGAATAGAATCGCTGTCTATAGGCTTAAGAGCAAAACTGGGATATTCAGAATTGGTCATTTTCGCAAGAAATTTTTCTTGCCCGTATTTTTTAGCAGAATTGATTAGGAGTTGATCAATCTTCTTCTGAATAGTATTTTGAGTCATATGGTATTCATTAGCAATCCTATACCCTTCGAAAACTATAAGGGACAGCATTGCTATACAAGCCAGGAGTATATTTCGTTGTATTGCTATTTTAGAGGACATATTTCATATTATTTATATGATAACAGTTATAATAGACCAACCCACAAATGTAAGCAAACCATTCCAATTTCAACCTACTGAATCTAAAGATGTTTATTGCTTAAATAATCGTTTAGATTCGATAGGGGAATTCTTAAATAATCTCTCTATGTTTGTGGAGTAATAACATCTACTAATTTTATATTAGCATTATGAAAGAGATATTATCAACAACTGAGCTATCAATAGTAACTGGAGGCAATGGAAACTCTAGTGCAGAGGAAAAAGGAATGGTTGTCATCATCAATGGGAAAAAATACATCCTTTTGCCAAATGGGGTAGTAATTCCATTAGAGGAATATTAAATGCAGAAATGAATATTTCCTGTGTGAGAGAAAGTCTACGTTGGTATAGTTTACTCATGAACACCTTGGTGGGATTAAACAATTAGGACAGAATTTGGGCGTTTTTCTGTGCAAATAATGGAAAAACTATAGTGTAATACAACTTTATGAAAGTGAATGAATAGGCATATTAGATGAATACAAAGACTATATTAGTTTCAGGTATATAAGAGATACTGATAGAACTTACTACTGAAATTACAAATAGGAAAAAATATCTACAGAGCTCGTAGAGTAGAGGTTGGTACGCCTCGAAAGCGGAGGACGTGTCCTCCACCTTTTTGCAACGGCTGATATTCTGATCAAATAGTAGCCACCGCAACGTGGGTAACTTGCCACGGTACTAAAATAACAGTAGGATACCCCTATTGTGATTAATTTAATAAATAATTGTGTTATGATAGAGACTAAGAATTTTAATGCACTCAATAACAAGGAGTTGTCGGAAATAAACGGTGGCTCATGGTTAGGAGATGCAATTGACTGGATTGGAGAAAAACTTTCCGATCTTTGGGAGTGGATGAAAGACCATGATCTTGGCGATGGGCGTACCGGTGGGAAATTTCCTATTTGATGAAAGATTGAAAGGTGATTTTCATTCCCAAACACATCATTGATTAAGATCCTGGAGGTGTTCACAGGGCTAGGTTCAAAACACCGGCACATTAGCGTAAGCAAAGTCCGGAAATTTCATCCCATACGTCTGGAATTGCATATCCAAATGGCGTAAGGTTTTATTTCCCCTTTTGTGGACACCTCCTATTATAAACTTAGTTATCAACAAAAAATGAAAAAGATTTACCTCTCCCTCTTTCTCGTATTGAGCGTCGTTACACAGATACAAGCACAAGAGAAAATCACGATTACAGTATCTGACACTTCTGGAAATAGTTTGCCTTATCCAGAAGTCAAGATAGGTAAGGATTTTCACCGTGCGGGAACCATAAATGGCACGATAGAAGTGCCTCTTGATCTCTTTACCCCGAATGATTCATTAACCTTGAAATATATTGGATACAAAACTGTACAACTCTTATTAGATCCCCTTACTATTTCTAAGGGTGTAATCACTCTAAATCTCGAGGAAGAATCCTATTTTTTAGATCCTATTATAGTTAGCCCGAGTGAGTTTTCTTCAGATATGTATTTTAAAAAAAAGAAAAAGTGGTTACTTCTACCCTGTCGGAAATATTTCTTTGACATGGACTTTACATATAATAAAAGCGATTCAAAAGATCATTACACGGGGCACATGTCAGGCATTTCCGATGCCTATATCACGTATATGGATAGCACAAGCCTAGTGACATCAGAAGAAATGCCAGATACTTGTGAAATACTAAAAATAGGGAAACGAGCTACTGAAATAAACTACCTCGTAGCACGCGCTTTTTGTCACCAATCTGAGCGCAAGAATTTTTTCTGTACATATATGGGGAAAACAGATAATTCAGAGGTTTGGGAATTTTCTATCCGAAAACAACAAAAAATGCCTTGGGAATTAAGGAAAGATGATGAGCTCAGGTGTATTGTAACTCTCGACAACGATGGTTTTATCACTAAAATTAAAACACATTTCACCTCATCAAAGGATAATGTTGTTTCCTATCTACTATACACTGACTTTGGTCGCTATGACAATCAATTAATACCAATAGAGACAAAATTAGACATCATTCCGAGTGTTAGCAATAAAGAAATAGAAGCCATAACCTACACTTTGAGATATTGCAATATTAGAAAAGAATAATGAGGCTTTCGGTTTATTATTCAATTTCTTATTGTGATATTATGAAAGTTTTCATCAGCCTACAGTCTATCATTTTTCCAGTGAATGGTAATATGCTCACCCTTGAATTAGTGTGGAACTTATCTTTCGTAAAGAAAGGTCAGTGCGTTATGAACAGTCTCAATAACCAGCATGCATGTAACAGTAATGGTCAAAGTCCCAAAGTAGTATATGAAAGTGCTTAAGCAGAAGGATGCGATGGACTGTGGACCAGCGTGCTTGGCTATGGTGGTCAAGCACTATGGTCGCCATCCAGATTTAGAGCAAATCCGAGAGGATTGTGCCTTAGGGAAGGATGGGGTGTCTTTATTGGGGATTAGTAAGGCGGCGGAGAAGAGGGGTTTACACTCGTTAGGTGGTCGTGTTACTTTTGAGATGCTCGCTGCTGAAGCTCAGATGCCTTGCATTGCCCATTGGAATCAGAATCATTTTGTAGTTGTTTATAAGGTCAAGAGACTTCGTAAGGGTAATTATAGGGTCTATGTAGCAGACCCTGGGAAAGGGTTGCTCACTTACACCAAGGAGGAGTTTTGCGAGCATTGGGTCAGCACCAAAACCAATGGTGAGGAGAAGGGCATTGTCCTACTCTTAGAGCCAACTGACGAGTTTTACAGCCAAGAAGTGACTGAGGGTGGAAAGCTGGAGAAAGGCAATCGCCTCATCTTTCTATGGAGCTATGTCAAGAAGTATCGTAGGTACTTTGGTCAGATAATATTGGGGCTGCTGCTGGGGTCGCTGATACAGCTTGTTTTCCCATTCCTTACCCAAGCGATAGTTGATACGGGTATCGGGGGGCGAGACATTGGGTTTATCTGGCTAGTGCTTTTGGCTCAGCTGATGCTACTCTTTAGCCGTACGGCGATCAGCTTTATCCGCTCCAAGCTCCTACTGCATATCTCCACAAGGATCAATATCTCGCTGATTAGCGACTTCTTCATCAAGCTGATGAAGCTCCCGATGAAGTTTTTTGACACTAAGTTGCTGGGCGACTTATTGCAGAGGATTGAAGACCACAGGAGAGTAGAGCAGTTCTTGACCTCCAATAGCCTCAATCTGCTCTTCTCCTTCTTCACCTTCGTCATCTTTAGTATCGTGCTGGCCTATTATAGCTGGCTGATATTTGGAGTATTCGCCATCGTCACTCTGCTCTATGCTGGGTGGATTACTCTATTCCTCAAGAAGCGGAGAGCCCTTGACTACAAGTACTTTGAGCAAGCAGGTCGCAATCGCAATGTCACCTACCAGCTCATCAATGGTATGCAGGAGATCAAGCTACAAGGGTGCGAGCAACGGAAACGCTGGGAGTGGGAGGATGTGCAGGCAGACCTCTTTAAGGTCAATCTCCAGAGCCTCAATCTCCAGCAAGTACAACAGGCTGGAAGTATTACCATCAACGAAGTGAAGAACATCTTGATTACTGTACTTGCCGCAACAGCTGTGATACAGGGCAATATGACGCTCGGTATGATGCTGGCGGTGCAGTACATTATCGGTCAGCTCAATAGTCCTGTGGAGCAACTCATACAATTCATCTACTCGTGGCAGGATGT
>NZ_KB904297.1 GCF_000379925.1 Porphyromonas levii DSM 23370
ATACCCGCCCCGTTCCCAGTGGAGCAATTTCATCGTAGTCCTCGACCTATTGATAAACACAAACACATCCCCCTCTAAAGGATTGCGACCATCTCTAAGAATGATCCCCCCCAAACCTCCAAACCCTTTCCTCAAGTCAACGCCACTAATAAATAGAAAAAAGCAATTGCTTTCATTTAGATTAAACATAAATCGTAGTCATCTAATAACTGAACAACTTCCAACCGCAAAGATGACTACAATAATAAACCGACACAATACGCCCGTTTTGGGAGAGTTACTACATAGTTATTGGTTATTGTTATACAGCTACTACTATTCCATATTCCATGGCAGGGTATAATACTCCCCAAAAAACTAGACAACTCAAAAAGTGCTAGATTTGAGAGTTGAGATGGAACTAATTGTCATTTGCGGAATCTAGGTACAGAAAAATAAATTTATTCCTAGAGATAAATTTGCCTACTTTGGCGGTTCATGTTGCTGGATAGCGCTAGGCAATATTTGCTGTAGCGCTACTTGGGGCGTTACTTGTGGTGGCTTGGGCTGAAGTTAGGCGAGATGGTGATGAAGAGCTCAAAGTTGCGCCCTGGCATGGGATAGCTCATGACGGTCTGATAGTCGGCATTAAATAAGTTCTTCACCGCTAGTTTGAGCCCTAGGTCTAGAGCTCGTGTAGAGAATAGTTTCTCTATCGAGACATCGTGCATGTGGTAGGGGGCAACTGTATATAGCTTACTTGGGCTATTGCTTGTAGAGGTGAAGCGCTCGCTGTAGTAGGCGTACTTGTAGGTGAAGCGCCATGAGGTGTAAGTGCCTGTCGCAATCAGCGATGCTGAGTGGCGAGGGATATAGACGAGCTGTTTGCCGATGGACCTATCGTTGTTGAATATGGATGGTCCCTGATTAATCGAAGGGGTCCAAGAGTAGTTGACCTGTAGGTCTATCTGTGCCTTGGGACTAATGCGATAAGCTCCCTGCAGAGCACTTTCTATACCATAGGCGTGTACGTTGTTGTAATTAATAGGTGTCCAAATAGCACTACTACCTCCTGCAGGAAGCCACACAATCCAATCGTGTACTCTGGAGTCGAACCAATTTAGAGAGCCAGAGACTTTCCAGTCCTTCTTCCCTATGGCATAGGTGAGCCCGATATCGTAAGTAAGTCCTTTCTCGGGGCGAAGGTTGGGATTGCCCCCAGGGATATAGAAGAGGTCATTGAGGGTTGGTTCGTGATAATTACGGCTTACCGAAGCTACCAGCGCTAGGTTGGCAGGCTTGTAGATGAGGTAATCCACGAAGAGCGCAGGGATAAGTGGTGTGGAGCGATTGCCATACACCTCGAATCTAAGTGCAGGAGAGATGCCGAGACGGTCGGTAGGGGTATACTTGGCAGATAGGTAGAGGCTCGCCTCTACTCGCTTGTGTAGGAGTCCTTTGGATAGGTCGGGGTCGCCCGTAGCATGTACCTTGCCTGCCGTGCGTGCCTGCTGTAGCGCTATCTTGGCTGAGCCATTAAGCATGAGCTTAGGGCTTGCAAACCACTGGGCTTTGCTCTCGGCAAAGGTATTGTGCAATAGGCTACGAGTCTGGTAAAAGTAGGAGACTGGTCCGTCTATCACTGCCCTGGAGCCATTATCGTAAGAGATATAAGAGGTACTATGCCCTAGTCGGTTCTCCAGTGACCATTGCGCTCCGATATAGTTATGGGTCAATACGCCACGTAGGCTCTGTTCTCTATTCTCATTGACCCTAAGGGCGGGATTGCCATAGTCTACCGACAATAGTGGTAGTTGCCTATAGCTACTTGTGCCCCATAGGGAAAGCCCTATCCGGTGGGCGGGATTAGGCTGGTAGGCTAGCTCTTGAAGTAGGTGGAAATCTCGGAAGGCACCATTGCTATTCCGCTCGCGAGGGTGGTACGAACTCAGGATATTCCCCTCTTCGTCCTTGATATCAGCCCACTTATCTTTATTGGTGTAGATGAAGTCGTTGCGGCTAGAGGCGGCTACGAGACGGGTGCTGCTCTGCCACTGCTCGCCACTGTACGTGTAGCGCAGGTACTCATCGAAGGTTTTGTAGGAGCCAATGCCCTGTGTGTAGGTGAGTAGATGCCCGTGAGGTAGCTTAGAGAGGTCGGTATTAAGCACCACGGCACCACCTAGTCCGCCACCCCCTTGGCTGATAGAGCTAGAGCCGTGCAGGAGTGCGGCATTATCGACAAAGTAGCTCGGTATAAGGCTGAAGTCGGTAAATCCAAGCGTAGGTGAATTGAGTGCCACCCCATTCCAGTCTACGCGGGTATGGCTGGCAGCTGTACCACGAAAGGAGACGGTGCTGAGTGCCCCACGCCCTTGTTCTTTTACGAATATACCGCTTCCGTAGGTGAGGACGTCTCCCAGAGAGAGCGCAATATTATCGTGGAGTACGAGTGGCGCTATCTTGCTCTGCATCACACCTATTTGGCTGAGCGGTCTTCGGCTGACTACCTCTAGCTCCGAGAGGTTGTACTGCTGTTGTATCAATAAAGTATCACGCTCCTCTGCACTTGTGGGAAGTGCGAGGAACGCGATACACAAAATGGCTAGCAAGAGCCTCATAGGGATTAGTTATCTCTTGAAGTAAAATACATAGTCGATAGGCAGAAGTCCTACCTCGAACTTATCTATCTGTTTTCCTTCACAGCAGAATCTGTATACCGTACCACCTTGCTGGTAGTCCTTGGCATCACCGATGTAGAGTTCGCCATTTGGCGCAACTGCTAGTGAGTAGGTGTTGCAATTTTCAGGCATAGCTATGAATGGGGTAGTTGGTATCTCCTTGTCTGTAATACTCATCTTGTAGATGTGTGGAGCATTGAAGTAGTAGAAGGCATCTCGTGTGAGGTTCATCACGAGGTCTGATGTGGCAGCATACTTGAGATATGGTAGTTTCTGGATTTCTCCACCTACCTGAGCTGCTGCGTAGTTGTTCTTGGTATCGATAGTCCAGATACAAGGGTTCGTACCCTTCCATGATTGTCCCTCACATAGTACCCATACCTTGCCATTCTGATCCATCCCCATGCTCTTAGGCTGTAGTCCAACCTCAATCTCTTTTACGACTTTGTCCTGAGTGGTATCGATAAGGAGCACCTTGCTATTATTGCTCCAGCAGCTTACGAGTACATGTGTATTATCAGCCTTTAGCCAACGCTCAGTGCTGAGGTCATACTTCTTTGCCTCCTTATTGCCAGATTGGTAGGTGGTAATCTTGCCTATAGTGTTCATGCTCTTGGGGTTAATCACGGTGATATCACCCGAACCTAAGTGAGAGACATACGCTTTTTCGGCACTCACAAAGTAGATATACCGAGGACTCTCTATATCCATCTGTCCTGTGCGCTTATGGGTCATAGGATCTAGTCGGTAGATAACGTTGGAGTTGCCAACGACTACATACAGGCTGTTACCAAATAGAGAAGCACTCTGTGCTACATCACCCAACTTGGTGCCATTGGTATTCAAGAAGATCTCGTGTCTCTGAGTCTTGGTGGAGGGTAGGTAGAGATCTAGAGATGCGTTACCTTTGCCAAAATTTCCCGAATTCACTACGAAAACATTGAGCTTCTCTGTCTCGGCTGGTTTTGTTTTGGGTTGGTCACTCTCGGATACACAGCTTGTCGCCAGTGCCATAAGCATCAGAGACAATGCTCCGATGCGTAGCGATAGATTATCGAAATACTTTTTCATTTCCTTTCTTTTCTTTTGTCGTTGTTCTAAACTTTATCACTCGCTTGGGGCGCAACACCTACAAAGAGAAAGAAAGACAGCTACGACTGCCTTGGAAGGACGGCACCTCCACACCCGGAAGGCGTCATCGGCTCTCTGTGCAAGCGCATTGCACCAAATTGAAGGGGAGGTCTCCCGGCTTAGCTCTTCTCTACTATTGCCTTCCCAAGCACCTTTTCGGCTCAGTGGCTTATAATAGCACGATACCCTAATCTATAGGAGAAGCATCACGGTAGCGGGTACTGCTTTGGACTTGTGCACCAAATTCCCTTACCCCATCTCTTGTATTGGCAAAGGTAATATATTTTCTGGAACTTCCCAATTTACTTTAAGATTATTGAACGAATGTGTATTTGCGCAATGCAAATTCCCCTCCTACAGAGCTTTAGAAAGGCCTCTATAGGAGGGGAATTGGTGCCTGAAGTGAGGCGATTACCAGTGGCGATTACTTCTCTTCGCCGATAAATGCTTCTACTACATTGACAGCGTAGTCGCCTAGTCGCTCGTATTCGTCGATGATATCGAGGTAGTAGACTGAGTCTTGGTATGGATAAGCATTGGCCTGCAGATCCTTTAGGTTCTCTGTAACTAGGAACTTATACTTGATGTTGAGCGCTTTCTCTAGGTCTTGAGAGATAAGTAGCATGTCCTGAGCATTATCTTCATTGTCCTCTAGTACGCCTTTCATGTGATTGAGGATATTCTCGAGCATCTCATGAAGTACGGCTAGGTGTGCGGCAATGATTGGGTTCTCCTTGATGCCATCATCGAGCTTACGTCGGAGGATGCGGGCTATCTCGAAGCAGGAGTCTCCGATGCTCTCTATCTCGCTAGCTATACGGAGGTACTTCTGAACCTTGTGGCGCGACTCTCCACTCAGGTCTCCTCGGGATAGCTCTGTCAGATACTGCACGATTTCTATCTCCACTCGGTCGCAGATGCGCTCATACTTATCGATGCGGGTAAAGACGAGTTCAAACTGATCTCGCTCTTGGATATTGCTCAGCTCGCGAACCATTCGGAGCATGCCTAGTCCCTTATCGGCGAAGGAGACAATCTCCTTATTCACCTGAAGCAAGGATAGCTCACTTGTGGAGAGCATACGTGTAGAAAGGTACTGTAGGTGGGAATACTCCTTTTTCTCGGCAGCCTTCTTGGAAGGGTGGATAACCTTATTGCATATCTTTACGATGACTGGCACAAACCATATCATCACTAGAGTATTGGAGATGTTGAACAACGTGTGGAAGAGCGACAAGCCTATACTGATGGCACCTGCAGAGTTGCGTATGGTGGCTTGCATACGACTCAGCTCGGGGTCGAAAATAGGGTCTTTGCCCGTTATCATGGCTACGTCGCCAGGCTGGAACCGAGCATTGAGGTCGGCAATCATAGGGAATAGGTTGCGAGGGTCATAGCCATCTATTCTCTCTACGATACCTGAAACGAGGTTGATAGCTGGGAAGAAAAGGAAGAGTACCCATACCACACCGAAGACATTGAATAGGGTGTGTGAGAGTGCGGCACGCTTAGCATTGTAATTGGCACTAAGGGCAGCGAGGTTGGCGGTAATAGTAGTACCGATATTCTCTCCTAAGATCATCGCTGCGCCCATCTCGAAGGGGATCCATCCTTGGCTACACATCACGAGGGTGATAGCGACTGTGGCGCTTGAGCTCTGCACTATGAAGGTGAGGATAGTACCGATAAGAAGGAAGATGAGTACCGATCCGAAGCCTAGGTTGGTATAGGTCTGGAGAAATGAGAGCGCCTCGGGGTTGTTCTGAAGGTCAGGCATAGATTCCTTGAGGAACTGAAGCCCCAGGAATAGGAGCGAGAAGCCGAGCATGAAGTCGCCCCACGAGTTCATCCTAGCTTTCTTGGAGAAGATAAATGGTATCGCTACGGCAATGAGGGGAATGGCAAAGGCACTGACGTTTACCTTGAAACCTAAGAGTGAGATAATCCAAGCAGTAGCGGTGGTACCTATATTGGCTCCCATAATGACGCTGACCCCTTGGGCTAGCGTAAGTAGGCTGGCATTGACAAAGCTCACGGTCATGAGCGTGGTCGCTGAGGATGATTGTATCAGTGCGGTGATAAGAATACCCGTAAATACACCGAATACACGATTGGAGGTCATTGCAGAGAGAATACTCTTCATGCGGTCGCCAGCCACCTTTTGTAGCCCTTCGCTCATTATCTTCATTCCGTAGAGGAAGATGCCGAGCGAGCCAATCAGGTGGATAAAGTCAAGAATACCGTAATCCATTTCTTACTATTGTTTCCCTAAACATAATTACTCCGCAAATTTAGCTAAATCGTAATGGAGTAGCAAAGGAAAAGTCTTAAATATGTTCATAAAATAGGGTCTGACAAGGCAAATGCCCTATCAGACCCTCTTGTAATAGCGCTATTACGGTTTACTTCCTATTGATTGCGGCGATGCCTGGAAGTACTTTGCCCTCAATGGCTTCGAGGAGGGCACCCCCGCCTGTAGATACGTAGCTCATCTGATCGGCAAGACCAAACTTATTGACTGCCGCTACAGAGTCACCACCACCTACGAGAGAGTAGGCGCCCTTAGCGGTAGTCTCGGCAATTACCTTAGCCATAGCCTCTGAGCCCTTGGCAAAAGTATCGAACTCAAATACACCGAATGGACCATTCCAGAGGAGGGTCTTGGAGTCGCGAATAACGGCAGCGAACTTCTCCTGTGTCTTAGGACCGATGTCCAGACCTTCCCAACCATCAGGGATGTTGTTGCTATCTGCAATCTGGGTATTGGCGTCGTTGGAGAATTCGTCTCCAATTACAGAGTCTACGCCAAGTACTAGGTTTACACCCTTCTCCTTAGCCTTACGCTCTATCTCTAGCGCGAGGTCGAGCTTGTCGTCCTCACAAATAGAGTTGCCAATCTTACCCCCACGAGCCTTCATAAAGGTATACACCATGCCTCCGGTGAGGATTAGGTTGTCTACCTTATTCATTAGATTCTCGATAATCTCGATCTTACTGGAGACTTTGCTACCACCCATGATAGCGGTGAATGGGCGCTCTACCTTGTCCATCACGCGCTCTACTGCAGCTACTTCCTTACCCATAAGGAAGCCGAACATCTTGTGGTCGGCATCAAAATGGTCTGCGATAAGCGCTGTAGATGCATGTGCACGGTGTGCAGTACCAAAGGCGTCATTGACATAAACGTCTGCCATATTGGCTAGGCGCTCAGTGAATGCAGGCTGCCCTGCCTTGCCATTGCCCTTACCCTCCTCTTCGGCGTGGAAACGGAGGTTCTCTAGGAGTAGCACCTCGCCATCCTTTAGCTCGTTGGCCATCTGGAGTGCTTCGTCGCTCACGCAATCGTCGGCAAACTTAACGGGCGTACCCAATAGCTCCTCTAGGTGTGGACGGATGTAGTCGAGAGAGAACTGCTTATCTACCCCCTTGGGTCTACCCATGTGGCTGCCGATGATAAGGCGACCGCCGTCCTTCTGAATCTTCTGAAGTGTTGGCAGTGCCGCACGCATGCGGGTATCGTCGGTAATCTTCTTATTCTCATCCATGGGCACATTGAAGTCCACGCGTACAAAGACGCGCTTGCCCTTAAAGTCAAAATTCTCGATATTAGCCATCGTAATTGAATCTTATATTGTTTGAAGTATTTATTCTACCTAATCACCACGCAAATATACTTATTATTTTAGTGATAATGCGAATAGTGACCAACGTATAGGATGATACTTACGTTGGTCACTATTCACATTCTATTATTCTCTTGCTGCTCTTGTGCTTAGAGTAGGAATATAATCATAAGCTGTGCTGCGAGTACCCTCAGGAACATCGTAAGCGGATATACCGTAGCATAGCTTACGGCAGAAGCCTCGTTGTCCGATAGGCTATTGGCATAGGCTAGGGCAGGAGGGTCTGTAGTAGCACCTGCCATCATTCCTACTATCTGTAGGTAGTTGAGCTTTAGGATAAATCGACCTATGAAACCTACTACCAGTAGAGGAATCATCGTAATCAAGAGACCATACCCTACCCAAGCCAAACCGCCCTGGTTCACTATCGTATCGATAAATCCGTTACCTGCGTTGATGCCGACACAGGCGAGGAAGATACTGATACCCATTTCACGAAGGATAAGGTTGGCACTCGTGGTGGTATAAGATACGAGGTGTACTTTGTATCCGAAGCGTGCTATGAAGATGGCGACAATAAGTGGACCGCCTGCCAAACCTAGTTTCACAGGCTGAGGAATGCCAGGGAACATAATAGGGATAGATCCAAACATGATACCGAGTACAATACCCAAGAAGATGGTAAAGAGATTGGGCTCATCGAGACGCTTCACGGAATTACCAAAAATAGGGATGACATTCTCTATGGCAGCGTCGCTACCCACTACATTGAGGCGGTCGCCGTACTGGAGGATGAAGTTGGGCGATGCCACAATTTCCACACCAGCTCTGTAGATACGCGTTACATTTACCGCATAGAGTGCCCTCAGGTTGAGGCTCTTCAGGCTCTTACCATTGACCTCTTTCCTAGTGACTACCACCTTTCTTGCAATGTACTTGGAGTCCTCAGGAATCCAGCGCTTACGATCTATGTGTAGCTCTCTACCCACGGTCATGACTAGCGCCTCGATATTGGGCTGCTCCGTGATAACAAATATCCTATCTCCTTCCTCTAGTACCGTGCTCGTCACTGCTATCTGAATCTCATCGGTAGCCTTTTTCCATATCCTAGAAACCACGAAGTGGCGCCCGCGGAGTAGCTCTGTGAGTGATTCTACATTGCATCCGAATAAGGATGGGTTTTGGACTTCTAGCGAAAGAGGAATCGCTGAGAGCTCTTCTTCGGCACGTTCAGCCTGTAGCTGGTGCTCCTCTTTGCTGATGTTTACTCTCGCGATAGCTCTGATCAGCACCATGGAGAGGATGATGCCTACTACGCCAAGAGGGTAGGCAACTGCGTAGCCCATACCGATAGAGGGGTCTGAGTTGCCTGTGATATCATTGAATGCTTGCTGTGCAGCTCCAAGACCAGGGGTATTCGTGATAGCGCCACTCATGATGCCTACCATCGTCTGTACGGGTACGCCAGAGAGGAAGTAGATGACTACAGTCACTACCACGGCAAGTAATACATTGAGGGTGGCTAGGAGGTTGAGGGTTCGACCTCCCTTCATAAAATTGCTGAAGAAGCTAGGCCCTACCTGCAAACCGATGGCAAAGACAAATAGGATAAGTCCGAACTCTTGGAAGAAGTGGAGTATCCCAGCGTCCACCTTCATCCCGAGCTCTCCATAAAGTATACCGGCGAAGAGAATAAAGGTAGCACCGAGTGAGATTCCGAAGATTTTCACTCGCCCAAGTATTAACCCCGTCATAATTGTAAGCGCCATTACCAAAAGAGAGTGTGCTACGCCACCTCCAAAGAAAAGCTGCTGCAACCAAACCATAGATCGTTGATGAAATTATTTGTTTTTGATGACATTTAGCACAAAGGTACCCAATATCTAGAATATGCCCTAAGGTTGTCCTTGAAAGCAAGATAGGGTGTCGTGTCATTATTTATGTAAAGGATATGGATAGAATATCGTATATTTGCAAAACTGGTGATTTTACAGTATTATTATTTAGGAGGAAGCCGAAAATCCAATAATAGAGTAGGTAAGAGATATGATGAAGAAAATGATGTTGGCTTTCGTAGCCACTATGACGATGTTTGCATTTACAGCATGTACCGCTACTCCAGAGGGCGCAGTGGACAAGGTGGTAAAGGCATCTATGAAGGTAGAGAAGATCGCTGAGGAGAAGGGGGATCAGGCAGACTTCGATAAGGCTGTTGACGAGTATAAGAAAGCGGTCGAGGGATTGAAGAAGTTCGATGAGAAGGAATATACCGTAGAGCAAATGGAGGAAATCGCAAAGAGTGGTCTTAGGGTAGCTAAGGCAGGTGTACAGCAAGCCCTTCCATTCTAAACTCTTCGGTGGACACCCTCGGGGAGGAGGCAATTGGTGCGGTTATCGATAGCTATTACGGCTAGCGATAACCGCACTATCCATAGCACGCATTGTGGCTCGCGCCCTAGATTCCGCAAAGTATGCGTTAGCCCCTGATTATTAGTAGGTGGCGCTATTGATAATTAAAGCCCTGTATTCAAGGAGAATACAGGGCTTATGTCCAGATTTTTTTGTATCTTTATGTTCGTATAGATATTACAAAAAATTATAGAGGACTTGTTATGGCAAAGGTACAATTTATTAGCACAAATCGCAAGACTGCAATCGGGGGAGCTCAATTTTTCATCTCATATTGGGAGAAAATAGGCATGTCGGGACTGATTAACAAGCAGTTAGG